>JAHAZB010000114.1 GCA_018384175.1 Eubacteriales bacterium | reverse complement strand
TGGTCAGAATGAAACAAAGGCTTTGCATCAGCAGGAAGTTTCTTAAACAAACCATCAAGCATTTCTCTAATTTGCCATAAAAAACATGCACCTCCAAAAGTGTCTAACTTTTGGGGTGCATATCAATATGAGGTGTTTTCTTTTATATTATCTTATTTTGCATAGATAGCATTATTTGCTATTGTTGTCTTAACAGCTTCTGCTGCTGTTGCACATGCAGTTGCATCATCAAAGTCGAAGGATGTGGGATAAATACTCTCAAGAATTGTCTTTACCTGCGCAAGTCCTGCATTAAGCTTCAGGTCATCTGCAGTAGCTGCAGGAGCCATATTCTTAACCATCTCGGTTACATATGCTGCCGCAAACAATGACAAGCTCTGTTTCTTATCTGCAGGAGCTGACGGATACTCTGCCTGAAGTGCAGTTGTCAATGAGCTCATACCTGTACTTGTAGCTGCTGTGATAAAGCTATTAAATGCTGCGTCCTTGTACTGATTGTTGTTAGGATCAGCATCAGCATTATTCTTTCTTGCTGTTACATAAGCCTTAACCGCTTCATCTGCTGCTGCATCAATGGTCTTTACCATTGCTCTGTAATATGCAACAAATTCAAACTTTGAAAGCGATGTTACAGTTGCACCACTAAAATAGCTGTAATAGTCAACGATATATCTTGCAACGTCGTCATAGATAGGCTTTAATGCCTTGCCAAGAACTATATCTTCTTTACCGTAAGATGCATCATTTTCATAGTAGCCTCTGTCGTTTGTTGCGATAACCTGAAGCATATCATTTGTCCACCAATTTGTACCATCAGTTGCACCCGGTGTAATAGCCGGATCCACGGTATCACCGGTAAGTGCACTTACAGTTGCAACATTTCTGCCCTGACTAAGCATTGCCTGATATGCCTGCAATGACTCTACAACACGGTCTCTTCTGATTGTTGTATCAGTTGTAAATATGCGGTCTGATGTAATAATTACATTCGACGGGATAACTGTACTACCATTTTCATCAGTCCACTCATAGTTCTTTGTCGGGTCTGATGTGGGAACAGGCACATTGACAGGCTTGTTACCATGTGCTACCTGCTCGGTTGTAGGTGTTCCGTTTACCATATAAGTAACTGTATATGTTCTGTTGCTGCCGCCGCCACCCTGAATAGGTGTGGTTGTTTCGCCGGAACCACCCTGAGCAATAAACTCTACATCATATACCTTCTCGCCAACAACATTTCCGCTTGTAGTGTCTGTTACAGTAACCTTAACCTGAACCTTGTCTCCCGACTTAGCATCAGGGACGTTAATTGTAATATTCAGCTTCCCAAGCTCCTCTGATGTAAATACTTCTTTAGCAAAATCTTCAGAAGAAACGGTCTTTTCTGTACCGTCCTTTGTATAAGTAATTGTATACTTTACATCAGGCTCAATATCAAAGGAAATTGACAATGTATCTGATGTATTCTTCGGGAACATATCATATTCCAGCTTACCACCGGCAACCACAGTAAAGGATGAAGTATTATCGCTGAACTGTATACTTTCAGGATAGAATTTGTCTGCATTTGCAAGAAGTGCCGCAACCTCAGCTCTCTTGATGTTTACGCCCGGACGGATATATGACTCATTTTCAGCGTCGCCTGTGTAGCCTACAACTACACCCAGCTGAGCCAAGGACATTACAGCCTCATACGCCCAATTGCTGATGTCGCCGCTATCTACAAACGAAGTTTCTTCGGTATATTTGTCAATCTTGAATGCACGGTATACAATAGAAGATGCTTCTTCTCTTGTAATAAAGGCATCAGGTCTTACTGTACCGTCGCCATAACCGGACATATAGCCGTTTGCAACAGCCTTGTCAACATACGGATAGCTCCAGTACTTAGTATTAATATCGGTAAATGTCTCTGTCATATGGCCCTGCGGCTTTAACATAAAGTAGAGAATTGTAACAAATTCTCCTCTTGTAATAAACTGGTCAGGCTTATACAAATACAATCCGTCATTCTCATCAGCCGGATAGCCGTGAATATAGTTATGGTTAGTCATATATGTAACCCACGGATATGCCCAATGGCCTTCCTTTACGTCATCGTAGCTGTACATCTGCTCTACTTCCGGCATATCGGCAGCAAAGCCGGTAAGACATCCGGTAAAGAATGTTACCAGCAGGCACATTACTACAAACATCGAAAACTTTGTTTTCATAGTAACTCACTCTCCTATACATTTTATACAGAAATATCTGAATATTCGTAGCTTAATTATATCATTTGCAGAAATAAATGTCAAGCATTAATATCAATAGTTTTCACTCTTGATTAGTGTTCCGATACCCGATTTAGTAAATATTTCGAGCAATAAACAATGCGGAATTCTGCCGTCTATAATATGTACACCCTTTACTCCGGCAGCTATTGCATCAAGACAACCTGTAACCTTGGGTATCATTCCGCCTGTGATTATTCCTTCTTTTATCATACGGAAGAATTCTTCACCGGCAGCCTCGTAAACGATGTCGCCGTTGGCATCCTTTACTCCCTCAACGTCGGTTAAAAGGATAAGCTTTTCGGCAGATGTAGCCGCTGCAACTGCCGCTGCAACATTATCTGCATTTATATTATATGAATTACCTTCCTCGTCCATTCCGATAGGTGCGATTACGGGGATATAGCCGTCGTCAATTACACTGTAAAGCATATGCGGGTCAACCTCGACAATATCACCCACAAAGCCCAAATCAACCTTTTCTCCGTCTACCACCATCTCCTGCTTTTTGCACTTGATGAACGCACCGTCTATACCACAGACACCCATAGCTCTTGCACCCTTACAATTGAGAAGTGAAACAATCTCCTTGTTTGTCTTTCCGACCAACACCTGCTGTGCAATTCGCATTGTATCGGCATCTGTTACACGAAGTCCGTTTATAAACTGCGATTTAACACCGTTTTTGTCCAACGCCGCAGAAATATCAGGACCGCCACCGTGTACAACTATCGGGTTTAAGCCGACGAATTTCAGAAGTGTTATATCCTCCATAACAGAGTTTTTAAGCGCCTGATTTATCATAGCATTTCCACCGTATTTGATTATGATTGTTTTTCCTGCAAATTTCTGTATATATGGCAGAGCATCAATAAGTATGCCTGCTTTTTTGATTAGTTCTTCCATTTTTTGTTTCTCCTTGCAACATATCTTTCGGTTTGTGTCTTTCGGGCGAATCGTGATTCACCCCTACAGTAGGGGACATTCACGAATGTCCCGTTTATAAATAGAAGCCTGCGAAATCCAAGCCAGTCTTTTCGTCAAGTCCGAACATCAAGTTCATATTCTGCACAGCTTGACCTGCTGCACCCTTTACAATATTATCAAGTGCTGATACAACAACCACGCGGTTAAGTCTTTCGTCCTTTACAATACCTATATCAACAAAGTTAGAGCCTGCAACGTGCTTTGTTTCGGGAAGCTTGCCCTTCGGCATTACACGTACAAAATACTCGTCCTTATAATAGTCCTCATAAACCTTCTGCAGTTCATCTGCAGTAATGTCTTTTGCAAGATTCATATATATTGTTGCAAGTATTCCTCTCTTTTGCGGAATAAGATGCGGTGTAAAAGAGAGCATAATCGGCTTACCTGCCACATTTGAAAGCTCCTGCTCAATCTCGGAGGTGTGGCGGTGTGTTGCCACCTTGTATGCTTTGGAGTTTTCGGTACATTCACAGAAATGTGTCTGCAAAGCAAGGCTTCTGCCCGCTCCTGTAACACCTGATTTTGCGTCAATTATGATATTCTTATCGTCTGCTATTCCTTTCGCCAAAAGCGGTGTTGCACCAAGAATAGAGCAGGTTGTATAGCATCCGGGGTTACCAATCAGGCGAGCACCCCTTATTTTTTCACGATGCAGTTCGCAAAGACCATAAACCGACTCCTTCAAAAGCTCAGGCGATGAATGTGGCTCATTATACCATTCCTCATAAACCTTTACATCATCATAGCGGTAGTCGCCGCTAAGGTCGATAACCTTCAAGCCAGCATCAAGAAGTGCAGGAATAACTGTCTTGGATGCACCGTGCGGAAGTGCAGTAAATGCAACATCACATTTTGCCGCAGCCTCAACGTCTGCTTCCTCACATTCCTTATCAAGTATTGTTCTGAAGTTCTGATAAACATCGCTTATCTTCTCTCCTGCAAAGCTCTTTGAGCCCAAAAGCTCCAAAGAAACCTCAGGATGTCTTGAAAGAAGTCTTACAAGCTCAATTCCAGCATAGCCTGTTGCGCCAAGCACCGCTACCTTAATCATTATTCTGTCAACCCTTTCGTCATTTATATTCCTTGACCATATACGCGCGGACATATCCCCTCGACTTATCAGTCGAATCGACATAGAATCCTCTGCCGTAATAAAAGCGCATCAGCGATGCAATCTTTGAGTCGGTGTGGAGGCTTATTCTCTTTACTCCGTGCTTTATCATAATTTCGTCAACCAAATTCATCAGTGATTTGCCGATTCCGTTGTTCTGAGAGCTTACCTTGACTGCAAATCGGCTCAGATATGCCGTTTTCGTTTCCTCGTCTATCTTGACTCTCACACTGCCGACAGGAGTGTTATCCCTCTCAGCAATAAGAACAATCATATTATCTATATCTTTTTTTATATCCCTTGCAGACTCCCTCAGTGCTTCAGGCTCCGCCACCTCCGACAGCTCGGCATACCTCAAAAATGCCTCGCGGACAATGCTTTGTATTGCCTCAATATCGTCATATGTAGCAGAACGCACATGGAAGTATGATTTTAAGTATTCCATACCTCTGCTCCCTAAGACATAAGTGTTACCATAACAGCCTTCTGTGCATGGAGTCTGTTTTCTGCCTCGTCAAAGATTATGGAATTCTTACCGTCGATAACACCTTCTGACACTTCAAAGCCACGGTATGCAGGCAGGCAGTGCATAAATACATAATCATCCTTTGCATTTGCGACAAGCGTTTCATCAACCTGATAGCCTGAGAACAGCTTAATTCTCTCTGCCTTTTCGCTTTCCTGTCCCATGCTTACCCATGTATCTGTGTAGATAATATCTGCATTTTTTACCGCTTCAACAGGGTCATTGGTAATGGTAAGAGTTGCGCCGCTCTTAGCAAAATCAGCCTTTGCAAGCTCTGTTACCGTACCGTCAGGCTCATAGCCCTTAGGTGTTGCAACCGCACAATCAAGTCCCATCTTTCCACAACCGTACATAAGTGAGTTAGTCATATTATTGCCATCACCCACATATGCAAGCTTTAAGCCCTCTAATTTACCCTTATGCTCATAGATTGTCTGCAAATCTGCAAGCACCTGACAGGGATGCAAAAGGTCGGTAAGCGCATTTATAACGGGGATATCTGCGTGCTCTGCAAGGTCTAAAACATCCTGATGCGAGAAGGTTCTTATCATAATACCGTCTAAGTAACGCTCCAGAACCTTGGCTGTATCATAGATTGTTTCACCTCTACCAAGCTGAATATCAGCAGATGACAAAAACAACGGATAGCCACCAAGCTGTGTCATTCCAACCTCAAAGGAAACTCTTGTTCTGGTAGAAGATTTTGTGAAAATCATACCGAGCGTCTTGCCCTTTAAGTGATTATGTGCTATACCCTTCTTCTGCTCGTCTTTAAGCTTTAATGCAAGCTTCAAAAGCGCTTCTATTTCTTCCTTACTGCAATCGTGCAAGCTAATAAAATCCTTCATTTTATTACTTCCTTTCCAAAGCTTTGTCCAAAGCATCTACAAATCCGTCAATATCATCCTTTTTGATTATGTATGGCGGTGCAACTCTGATTGTAGTACCGCCGCAAAGGCTGGTCAGATACCCCATATCAAAAAGGCAGTTAAACACGTCCTTTGCAATACCTTCCTCTATCTCAATACCTATCAAAAGACCTTTTCCGCGAACCTCTTTAATATTTTTGTTCTGCTCTTTGAGTTTATTAAGTTTGTCTTTGAAATATTCGCCCATTTCCCCAGCCTTTTCAACAAGGTTTTCCTTTTCAAAGGCTTCGAAAACTGCCAATCCTGCAGCACATGCAAGAGGGTTTCCGCCAAAGGTTGTACCGTGGTCGCCCGGCTCAAAGGCATCCGCAAACTTCTGCTTGGCACATACCGCACCAATCGGAACACCACCGCCCAAAGCCTTAGCTGAGGTGAATATATCCGGCTCAACACCGGTATCCATATACGCAAACAGCTTACCTGTTCTTCCCATTCCGGTCTGTACCTCGTCAAAAATGAGAACTATATCATTTTCGTCGCAGTATTCTCTTACTGCTTTTAAGTATGCTTTGTCAAGAGGTCTTACACCACTCTCGCCTTGAATAGGCTCCAAGAGTATTGCAGCAGTATTTTCATCTGCCGCCGCCTTTAACGCCTCTATATCATTTGCCGGAACCTGCTTAAAGCCCTCCGGAAGCGGTCTGTAAGGCTTTTGATACTTTTCCTGACCTGTTGCCGCAACAGTCGCAATCGTTCTGCCGTGGAAGGACTTGTCAAGAGATACAACTCCGTATTTCTTATTTCCTTTTTTATAGTGATAAATCTTTGCAAGCTTTATAGCACCCTCATTTGCCTCTGCGCCCGTAGAGCAGAAGAATGCTCTGTCTGCACAGGTGTTCTCAACAAGCTTTTCTGCAAGACGTGCCTGATTTTCTATGTAATAAAGATTTGATGTATGCAATACCTTGTCCACCTGATTGTGAAGTGCATTAGTGAGAATCGGGTGGTTATGTCCAAGAGCATTAACTGCAATTCCGCCCAAGAAGTCCTTAAACACTCTGCCATCAGTAGCATAAAGCTCCAAGCCTTTTCCGCTCTCAAATGCAACTCCGGTTCTTGCGCCAAAGGTGTTCATATAATTCTTACTGTCAATCTTTTTGATTTCTTCCAAAGTCATTTTTATACCCTCTTTTTATAAATATGCAACGATTATACATCTTTTTGAATAAAAATGCAATATGTTTTTGGTATTTTTCTTGATTTTGTTACATTTCTATTGTATGTTATGCATTTATACTGCATAATTTGTATATTATTTGTCAATATGAAGACTTTTTACAAATATGTGTACACGTCTTACATTGATGGATGTATTGCGTTCTATACCACATCTTATACGTTCCTGTATTTTCCTGCTTGCCTCCTGAATATTTACACCGTATTTCAAGACCACCGATACATCTATGTGTGCACCGTGAGAAGTGGAATGGATATCCAGTACCGACACTTTTTTAACCACAGGGTCCTTTAATGCTTCGTGGCAAACTGCACTTTTGATTACATTATCAGAAATAGTAAAATCTCCCAGATAGCTGAACGTCGGTCTTACAATGGTTTTGTCCTCTGTGTACTTTTCGTCATTCGACATAATATTCTTTTGTAAAATTCTTAGCTGGTGCAGAAAATATCCCGAAAAATCCTGCTTTATCTCAAATGCGGGCACAGGGATAACGTGTTTCCCCTCTACATTTCGTATATTCTGTGCAGTTTGAATTTCCTCTGCAGTTGCTACATCTTCTATTCTTATTATTCTTTCTATTTGCGGCAGCGAGAGCGCTTCTGCTATTCTCTCAACCATACCGTCAGACGTGCCAAGCACCATCACGCACTTCGGGTTCAGCTTTGTAACCGCGCCCGAAACCTCTGCCGCCTCTTTTTTATCAATAAAAAGTGCCTGTCTTACCGATGCAAGCTTAGTGGGTGCTCTTTTGGCAGATTTACCTGCAATAACACGGCCACCCGATATCAAAAGTCCGTCATCAATTATTGCATCTGCTCCGTTTTGACGTGCGACAAAGCTTGCTCTGTGGCTTTTACCTGTGCCGCTCGCTCCGACAAATGCTATTGTACGCATTTTAATCATTCCCCTGCTTTATTTTATATGCCAGAGTCATAAGACTGTCCGAAAGATGAACGTTTTCTACCGCAACGTCCTTTTTTAGCTTAAGCTCGGCATAGGAGAAGTTCCAGAAGCCCTGTATTCCCCAGTCTGCAAGCTTTTCTGCCGTTTCCTCTACATTTGCACGTGGAAGGGTAAGAATTGCTATTTCGATACCGTTGTCCTTAACATATTTCTCCATTTCAGAAACATCTCTTACCGCTCGTCCGTTTATCTCCTTACCAATCTTATCAGGAGAGTTGTCAAAAATCGCACACAGATGGAAACCTCTGCGTTCAAAGCCCTCGTGAGTGGCAAGAGCATGTCCTAAGTATCCGGCTCCTACGATTATCGTCTTGTAGCCTTCCTTAAGACCTAATATTGTACCTATTTCATTGTGCAGATACTCCACGTTGTAGCCGTAGCCCTGCTGTCCGAAACCACCGAAATAGTTAAAATCCTGTCTTATCTGAGAAGCAGTTACCTTCATCTTTTCACTAAGCGCATTAGAAGATATACGATGTATATCCTGCTTCAAAAGCTCGCCTAAGTATCTGTAATATCTCGGCAGTCTCTTTATTACAACCTCCGGTACTTTTCTATCGTTGTAATTCAAGTTATTTTCCTCCATATCAAATATTTACATTCTGAGCTTCAATCTCAGTATTCTTGCAACAGACTCGTTAATTCTGTCCTCTGTCAATCTTCCGCTTTCAATCGCAGCACGTATAGCTGCCATACTTTCACTGTAATTTGCAGGCATCAGCAACAAATCACAGCCTGCTTCAATAGCTTTTACCGCCGCATCAGCCGGTGAAGTTGCAAGAGGTGCTGTCATAACTACGCCGTCAAAGCTTAGATATGCTCTTAAATAGTCTGTAACGGCAGCTTTTGAAAAAGCACATGCCGTACTGTCGCCGGTAATAACAGGTGCAGGTGAGATTGCTACCATCATCATCTCCGCTCCACTGTTTATTGCACAACTGAATGGCAAAATCTCGTTAATTTCCATCTGCTCTTTTGTACTTCCCGACACAACATTACCAGGAAACGCTTTATAAACCGGTTTTACACCGCCGTTTAACATACCGTCTCCGGCAGAAATAACTATCGAGCTTGTTGTTTCTGCATCCATACCTTCCGGAATAGCACAGTTGGGTGCAAGATTCATATTAAAGCCAGCCGATGCGAGATATTTTCCCACAGCCTCACCTGCATTATAAGCACCCTCAAAATTTTCACCTTCTGCGAAGCTTGCAAACTCAGGCACTGCCGCACCAAGTCCTGCTGTTGCTGCAGGAGAAACAGCTCCACCTTCCTCGGATATGCCTAAAAGTGCCGGGAAACCATTCTCCGCTTTATATTGCGCCTGAAGATTGGAAAGCATACTTGAAACCTGCGCTCTCGACTCAACATTTCCACCGTCATACACAAGACCGCCTACCGGCAGCTCCGTTATCATCTTCTTGCTTGTATTTCCGTGCAATGTAGTATTCTCCACACCGGTAAGTACGTCTATGTCAAGCACAAAAAGTTGCATTAATCTTTTCTCTAAAGACATTGCAGCAACAAACTCCTCCGGAGTCTGCGGTTCTGGAGTTGGCGTTGGAGTTTCCTCTACAACCGGTGTTGCTTCCGGAGTCGGTGTCGGAGCTACCGCAGGCTCGTCCTTACCACCGCCAAACGCAATACACATCACAAAAATCAATGCTGCAATAAGTGCTATAACAAGCAGAATACGCATACGCTTTTGTCTGCGTTGCTTCCGCCTCATTTCCCTTCTTGTAATCAAATCCATATAAAACCCCCACTATAACACTATTTTCCTATATTACATTATACTACACTCATCGAACAATGTCAATTAACGTGCGAAAAAACATTTACACAATTTAGTTTTTATGCTATACTTACATTGTATATCAATTTTTATGCACAAACGAAAGGGCGGTAATTTTTTTGAAGAAGACAATTATAGCATTGGTTGTAATGTTTGTTTGCTATTTAGTAAATCTGTGGCTCGGTCTTGCAGTTACTTTAGCAGCAATTATATATCTGGTTATTAAAAATCTCCCATCAATTTATGCACTTCTCGGTACAAGAGCATATGCCTCCAACAACATCCACACAGCACTTAACTGGTACAGAAAGGCTCTGGCTACACATCGCGCCGGAAATCAGATAAAAATCAACTATGCAATGACTCTTCTAAGAACAGGCGATCCGGAAAAGGCAGAAGAGGAGTTTGACAGCATAATAAATAGCAGCACTGCATCAGATGCAGACAAGCGTTCTGCAAGGCAGTACCGTTGTATGGCATACATAAAGCAAGGTCTTGCCGACAAGGCAATGAGCGAGGCGAAGGAACTGTTTGCCGAGGCAAAAACCACTATTACGTACGGCATTATGGGATATTTCATGCAGCTTGTTGATACTCCCGACGATGAGCTTTTAGCTCTTTGCGAGGAGGCATATGACTACAACTCCAACGACCGAGACATAATTGATAATCTGATTGTAGCTCTAATCAGAAACAACCAGCTTACAAGAGCTGCTGAGCTTGCTGAGGAATTAAGAGAAAACCACCCCTCCTTTGTTGAAGCTTTTTATCACTCTGCAATGATTGAATTAAAGCTCGGCAACAAAGAAGAAGCAAGAAAGCACCTTGCGCACACACCCGAATGCAGACGCTCATATCTTACAACTGTTTCAGAAGAAGAAATTGCGCTTTTGGCAAAGGAGGCAGAATAAAATGCTGATGTTCAAACAGATTTACGGCAAGGACGGCTACAATGCCGCAAAAGCACTAAGGCAAGAGGTTTTTATGGTTGAACAGGGCTTTAATGTTGACTATGATGAGCACGATGACGAGGCATGGCATATAGTCGGATATGACGGCGAGCTTATAATAGGCACAGCAAGAGTTTACAAGCTTACCGATACAACATACAAAATCGGCAGAGTGGCTGTAAAAAAGGATTATCGCAGAGAATATGTCGGCGATTTGATGATGAAGACTCTGCAGGATAAGATTGTAACCTTAGGTGGTATAGAGGCGGTTGTATCATCACAGCTTGGTGCAAAAGGCTTTTATACTTTCGAGGGGTACGAGCAGGTCGGTGATATCTATCTGGAAGAGGGCGCAGAGCATATACTGATGAAGCTCGATTTAACCAAACCCCACCGTTCCTGTTCTTGTAAAAAGGAGAATTAATATGAAATCACCACTTGCGGACAGAATACGTCCATCTGTCATATCAGAGGTAGCAGGTCAGAAGCATCTTTTAGGCGAAGGAAAGCTTTTACGCAGGCTTATTGACGGCTCGGACGAGATACCGAATATGATATTCTACGGCCCGTCAGGCGTAGGAAAAACGACCGTAGCCAATATTTTGGCAGCAAAAACAGGTAAAACCCTGCACCGTCTTAATGCTACAACTGCATCGGTATCGGACGTAAAGGATATTATAAGCTCACTAGACGGCTTTTTAGCACCTGACGGTGTGCTTTTGTACCTCGACGAGATTCAGCATTTTAATAAAAAGCAGCAGCAATCACTTCTGGAGTTTATGGAAAACGGCAGGATTACTTTGATTGCAAGCACAACAGAAAATCCGTATTTTTACGTGTACAATGCTGTTTTATCACGTTCTGTTGTCTTCGAATTTCTCCCGCTTGATGCAGAGGATATAAAAGAAGCTCTCGAAAATGCAGTACGCAAGCTTTCGGAAACGGAATATCAGGGACTTACACTTAACATTACACCCGATGCGTTAACGCATATATCCGAAAGCGCTGCAGGTGATGTGCGAAAGGCGCTTAATTCACTCGAAATCAGCTTAATGGGCGCAATTCCCGACAAAAACGGAACTCTTACCGTAGATTTGGAATTGGCAGAACAGGCAACACAGAAGAAATCCATCCGCCATGACAGAGACGGAGACAGTCATTATGACCTTTTGAGCGCTTTTCACAAGTCGATACGAGGTTCTGACCCCGATGCCGCCGTATATTACTTAGCAAGACTTCTTTCAGGCGGTGATATGCAGGGGGCAATGCGAAGACTTCTTGCAATTGCCTCGGAAGATGTGGGACTTGCATATCCTCAGGCGGTTACAATAGTAAAATCCTGCTGTGATTCGGCTATGCAACTGGGTATGCCGGAGGCTAAGCTACCGCTTACACAAGCGGCTCTGCTTCTTGCTACTGCACCAAAATCCAATTCTGTTGTTATGGCAATTGATGCCGCAATGGCGGATATTGCAAATTTTGATACGGGAGATATACCTCTAACCTTAAAGGATACTCATTACAGCGGTGCTACAAATCTTGGCAGAGGTGGGTATGTGTACCCCCACCCGTTCCCTAATCATTGGGTAGAGCAACAGTATTTGCCTGATAAGATTAAAGACAAAACCTACTACGAATACGGCGATAACAAGGCAGAACAAGCTGCTAAAAGCTATTGGCAGAAGATAAAGGAGGACGAGGACTGATGTATTGCAGAGAATGCGGCAAAGAAATCGGAAGCTTAAAGATATGCCCATACTGCAGTGCTGATAACAGAGGTAAATCCAGACTTACAGCCGGTTTGCTACAAATCTTGACAGGTTCACTCGGTCTCGGACGGTTTTATCTCGGATACAACAATATTGGTACTTTGCAGATTGTAGCAACTATTTTCTCCTGCGGTATAGCAGGCACTGTTTGGGGCTTTATTGATGGTGTAATGATTCTTTCCGGTAAGGTAGAAAAAGATGCTGACGGAAACGAATTACTCGATTGACTTCCTTAATCACATAATGTAATCTTATTATGGTATAAATATTACATATTTAGAGAAAATAGATACATGATATTTGTACCAAAGGAGATAAAAGGAACTTGAGAAAGGGCAGGATATTTCTTCTGACATCAGCAATTATATACGGATTAGTACCTGTTTTAGCAAATCAGGTTTATAAAAGCGGCGGCGACGGTGTAACCTTAGTCTTATTAAGGTCTGCTCTATCGCTGCCTTTATTGTTGGCAATAATTTTGTACAAGAAAATTGGATTAAATTTATCGAAAAAAGAGCTATTAGACAGCATAGTTGTATCCTTCTTCGGTTCAGCACCGTCAATGGTGTTTTTGTATGCTGCTTATTCAAGAGGTACTGTGGGCGCATCAACGATGCTGCATTTTTGTTATCCTTTTCTGATTGTTGCCGTAACGGCTATTTTCTTTAGAGAAAAGCTAAGTAAAAGAAAATGGCTCGGAATTGTTGTATCAGCAGCAGGTATAATATTTTCACTTGATATGCATACAGACACAATCGGCGCAATTCTTGCAATTTTGTCAGGTGTATTCTATGCGTTCTTTGTAATATATATGGACAAGTCAGGCGTTGATGAAATGAATTATTGGCGGCTGACCTTTTTTATTTCCTTTGGAATGAGTTTGGCTGCATACATTATGTGTATCGGCGGCGAGGGAGTAAATTTGCCGAATAATTTACACGGCTGGCTTTCGGCGTTTTTGGTATCTTTGCTTACTACACTGGTTGCAATTCCTTTTTTTCAACGTGGCGTAGAGCTTGAGGGAGCAACAGAGGCAGGGATAATATCGATGGCAGAGCCGGTAGTCAGTGTTATGTCAGGATTGATACTTTTTGGTGAGAGTATAACGTTAGCGGGCGGAATTGGGTGTGTGTTTATTGCTCTCGGAATATGGTTGGTTGAGGGATGAGTTATACGGCGCTAAGCACAGTTTATTCCCAAAGTGATGAATATGTAATATATGTAGGGGACGATGCCTACATCGTCCCGTTTAGTATGTGCCAATGGCGAACAAAACAATCCCTCAGTCGCTACGAGACAGCTCCCTTTACACAAGGCAGCCAAAAAAAGAAGACGGTCAAAAGACCGTCTTCTTAATTTATCAGTTTATACTGTTATAGTATCGTTCTGATTACTTGTTGATTACAAGTGCGTTTGTGATAACGCCATCAACTGTCATTACGAATGCATACTGGAGCATACCGTTGAAGTTTGTCTTAGCATTTGAAGGAACGCCTGTTACCCAAGCCTTACCATCAGCCTCAGCATCTGCAACTGTGATAC
The DNA here is from genome assembly GCA_018384175.1 of Eubacteriales bacterium. Taxonomy (GTDB): domain Bacteria; phylum Bacillota; class Clostridia; order UBA1381; family UBA1381; genus HGM11525. The sequence continues at coordinate 58,594 of JAHAZB010000114.1, read as the reverse complement.
CAGCGAATGCACCGCCCTGCATAGCGTTGCCTGTACCAGCTTCGTCAAGATTGTACTCATAAATCTTAGCATCGCTTGAGAGTGAGAAGCTGTAATCACGGTCAACGTTCATATACATAGAACCTGTAGTTCCTTCCATAGAACCGAATGAAACTGAGTTTGAACCAACAGTCATAACCGGAGCTACGAAGAGCTGGATTACGTTATCAGCTGAACCTACACATGCCTTTTCGTTAACATTTACGAACCAATCTGATGACTTAATCTCTGAAGATGCAGGCAACTTAACAAGTGTACCCATTGTTGTAGCGATATCGCCTGACTCAATTGTACCGTTGCTGTTAGCATCGTAACCTGTTACAGTGTCGATAAGTGCATCGTAGTTGTAACCACCCAAGAGTACAACGTCAATTCTGTCTACAAGACCATAAGAGTCTGTTGTGTAGAAGAATACAGCGCCTTCCTTAAGGATAGCTGCACAGTTTGTGCTATAAGGCTGACCAGCTGCAAAGTTAGTGCCACCAACTGTTACAGGTGCATAAATCTTAGCATTTGTAGAAATGTTAAGCTTTGAAGCAGCGTTGTCGCCGTTCTGCATTACTGAAAGCTGGTAAACGTCCTCATCATCAACGATTGCTGCGTTAGCAGAAGAAGCATTAGCTGCAACTACTACGAAGTCAGATGTTGTTGAGTAAGTTGAACCTGCAACAGTAATGATGAGGTAAGCCCATTCATTGTTGCTTGTGCTCTTGTGAACAAGTACACCATCATAATCTACGCTACCAACGAGTGATGACAATGAAGATGCCTTGTAGTCTGTTACTGAAGGATTAGTTACATCATACTTTGTAGCATCAAGAACTACTGCTGAAGAAGCAAGTACCTTTGAAAGCTTGTTTGTAGATGCGTTATACTGCTGACCAGTAAATGTGTCAACGTTTGTTGAAACAGCAACATTGTTTACTCTACCTGTTGAAGTCTTAACCTTGTATTCAATGATTCTTGAACCCATAGCTACGCCAAGACCACCGTTAGCTATTGCCTTACCCAAGTACTTTGTGCTTACATTAGAACCAAAAGCTGTAGTCATAACACTGTCAGCTGTTGTAGCATAACCTGTGTCGATATAAAGTCTCTTTGACTGACCGTCAAGAGTTACAACGTCCATGTATGCGTACTCTGCACTGTAGTTAGAAGCATGTGATGCATTTACGTATCTTTCGAGGATAGCATAGTTAGCATTTGTAGCTTCTTCCTCAGCATCAAAGAGTCTGCCGAACGGATCAAGTCTGAATGTGTAAGTGTTACCAAGTGTAACAGACTGAGACTTAGCATAATCATATGCTACGCCACCAACGATATACTTGTCTTCGTCTGTATCGAATGAACCATACTGACCTGAAACAACATCAGTTGTAGCAAGGATGTCGATTCTGTTGAAGTTTACACCGAAGCCTGTAAGAGCCTGCTTAATGTTATACTTAAGAGCTACTACATCGTTCTTAGCAAGAGCTGAAAGGTCAGCTGCTGCGCCAGCCTTAGTTACATTTACGATAACTTCGCCCTCAGCGAGCTCATCAGCATCTACAGTAAGGCTTGTGCCAGGAGTTGCCCAGATTGAGCTTGCACCTGAAGGAAGCGGAGCGAGACCTGAAATTCTGATTTCTGTATCCTTAGCAGAAGTCTTAACCTGGTTTACGCTTGCAACTACATAGTAGTCCATCATAATTTTGTTGTAAACTCTACCAGCGATGTTCTCGTTCTGAACGAGTGTTACATCACCTGTTGACTCAGCGAGCATAGCAGCAACTGCATCAGCATTTGTAGCATCTACATCACAGAAGAATACACCGTTTACATAAAGTGAAGCATCCTGGAGATTATACTCTGTAGCACTTGAACGGCTTGCTGTAGCTGACTTCTTGATTCTCAATTTACCAGTTGATGAAGCATACTCATCACCTGAAGCAGGAGTACCGTCCGGGTCAACCATTGTTGTTGTTACAGCAACACCGTTATATGCGTTTGGTGTACCAGAAACATATGCGTTGTCATTTACCAAAGTACCGTCGATTGTCTTTGTAGCAACCTTGCCTGTAGGAGCGAAGTAGATAAGTTTCCATTCGTCATCCTCATTGTACTCAGCAACAACCTTAGCTGATGCGAATACATATTCCTCAGCATCTGTCTTACCAACTGCAACTTCGTTCTTGTAAGCCTTTGAACCGATTACTTCGTTCTCAGGATCATACTGAGTTGAGCTTGTAAGTCTCATAGCGATTGTACCGATTTCAAGTGTTCCCTGCTTTGAAGTCTCTTCAACTGTTACGTCAAGAACGTATGCGTTGAACTTCTCTGAAAGAACTGTCTTGAAGTCTCTTGTGCCACGGCCATCCATCTTCTGGAGCTCTGTATCGTTTACGCTACCTGTGAAAGTAGTGATGTCGAGCATCGGAGCCTGAACTGCGTTCCAGATGAGCTGTGCAGCCTGTGCTCTTGTGATAGGCTCTTCAGCAGCTGCTGATACACCTGTCAAGATACCTGCTGTTGAAGCAGCTGTAAGGTAACCGTTGGGGTAACCGCCTCTTGATACAGCGAAATCACCGTAGCCAAGAATTCTTGTAAGCATTGTAAGGAGCTGTGCGTAAGTTACGTTATCCAAAGGATTGAATGTTGTTGCGCTTGTACCCGAGATATAGCCCTGAGCAACACCAACGTTTACGTAACCAGTAGCCCATTTAGCCTGTTCATTAACGTCTGCGAACTGTGAAGTTGAACCTGCATTCTGTGCGTCTGCAGATAAGTTCTGAGCTGCAACTACCATTGTAGCAGCTTCTGCTCTTGTGATATTGTCGTCCGGCTTGAATGTGCCGTCGCCTGTGCCTGCGATAGCGCCTAATGCTGCGAGAGCATTAACTGCTTCTGCATAGCTTGCTGTGTCTGCTACGTCTGCAAATGTAGCTGCGCTTGTTGTCATTGCAACGAAGCTGCTCATAGCGAGAGCAAGAGCAAGAACAGCGGAAATTACTTTTTTGAGATTCTTTTTCATTCTCTCAAATCCTCCCTTATTTTTTTTGTGTGAAAGGGCACTTACTGCTTCAAGTGCGCACCCTTTCATTTTACACACCTGAATTGTTGCGTCAAGAAACTCGGGATATCTTGACTATGCACAAATTATATCACCAAGATATGAGAAGTGTCAATGCAATTTGTACAGATGTAATACAACTGTAATTTTTTCGGTCGATTACGAAATCTTTGTAATCTGACATTAACATCAACATTTTCTCTATTTAGCAATACTTATGTGCATTGTACAACATCATATAGTATTTTACTCGCGAAAAGCTAATGTGTCAAGTTTTTTTTGCAAATTTTTCTAATTTTGGGTATTTTCACTTGTTTTCGCTTGACTTGTTAGTTGTTTTTGCGAGTTACGTTAGGTTAGACGTGATTTTTTCGGTTTTGTTCCATTGTTTGTACTACAACTCATCCGTTAGCCTTTGGCTGACACCTTCCCCTTAAAGGAGAAGCTGCCTAACGTAGTGAGACTGATGAGGTGGCCTACACAATCCCGACTGCGTCCTTAGCCAAGCGGTCAGCCATATCGTTATAGCAGTCGCCCGAATGTCCCTTTACCTTCGTGAATTTAACCGACACATATCCGGAAAGCTTCCTATATAATTGTGCATACTCTTTCGTCTTCTCAAGATTTGTTTTCCATTTTCCCAAAGCCCACTTCTCTATGCCCTCGTAGTCATAGAATATCTCTATTGACTTTATTCCGTACTTTACCGCATAACGCATTGCGAATAATGCTCCTGCTATCTCGCCTGCAACATTTCGCATGGATGCCGCTTCATTATCGTCATATTTATGCGAGAATGCGAACATTTCGCCGTCTTTTAGCATTACTGCACCAAATGCATACTCACCTGTCTTGATATTATAGCTTCCATCTACATAAAATGCCGCCTCGCACTCCGTCTCATATGGTGCAACTGCCGGTGTACCCTCTCTTGTATTCGGTTCAGGCGGTTTTGGCTTTGGTTTTCTTGCCGGCTCCAAGCCTAAATACTCCATAGCTTCACTCTTTTTCGAAAACGACTTATACTCTGCACCGGAATATCCGTCTACCTGTGCCTGGCAATCCTTCCATGTTGTATATATTCCTACGGCTCTGCCGTTTTTTACTGCATAATATTTTGGCATATGCATTCTCCTTTGTGATTTCTGCAATCCATAATCTATCAGGAACAAACCCTTATTCCTTCTCGGGACGTTCGTGAACGTCCCCTACATATACAAACATTATACACATTATTGCGGTCTTTTGCAAGATGTTATGTTTGGGTATTGCAATTTATGGCAAATATAAGTATAATATATAAATAAGGAAAGGATTGATATTTTATGTTAGAAAATTTGAAATACAAGGTTTGGGAAGCAAACCGACGTTTAGCCAAATCAGGTCTTGCAAAATTTGATTGGGGCAGTGTGTCCTATTTTGACAGGGACACTAAAATGATGGTTATAAAGCCTGACGGAATTGACTTTGACGAGCTTGTACCGGAAAACTTTACTGTAATTGATTCAAACGGAAATATTATCGAGGGCGACCGCCCATCTTCCGACTGGCAGACACATTTGGAGATTTACAAAAACATGGACGTAAATACAGTCGTACACTCATTCTCCGAGGCGGCAATGGGCTTTGCGGCAGCAAACAGACCCGTTCCCGTTTTCAGTGCAACGCACGCTCGTTTCTTTAAGGGCGATATCCCTGCGACAAGGCTTTTAACCAAAGAGGAAATCGAAAACGGTTACTATTCCAACCTCGGCAAAGTTATCACAGAAACAGCAAAAGCACCTGACGAAATACCTGCTGTAATCGTTTCCGGACATGAGCCGTACATTTGGGGACATACAATTGATGAGGTTGTTAAGAATGCGGCTGTTCTTGAAGCAGTTGCAAAAAGTGCTATATCTGCACTTACACTTTCACCCGGAATTCCCCCGCTTTCAAAAACATTAGTCGAGTTTTTGTATAAGGGATAATTCTTGTTGCGGACCGTCGGGGACGCCGGTCTCTACAAATATGATATATGGGGAGTGAATACATTTATGAAGGCTTTAATTACAGGAGCGAGCTCAGGTCTCGGCTGGGATATGGCGCACATTCTATCGGATATGGGATATGATATTATTGCAGTTGCAAGACGATTGGGCAGGCTTGAGATGCTAAGAGACACACTAAAGACCAACGTCGAGATAATTTCCTGCGACGTTACCGACGTCAATGCGTGCAAGGCGCTCGCAGAAAAAGCAGGCGATGTTGATATTCTTATAAATAACGCAGGCTTTGGTGTATTCGGCGAATTGTGCGAAAATGACCTCGACTCCGAGCTTGCTATGATTGACACGAATATCCGCGCGGTGCATATTCTTACAAAGCTTTTTGCGCAGAAGTTCCGCGAGAAAAACAGCGGTTATATTCTTAACGTTGCATCGTTAGCTGCATTCTTCCCCGGCCCGCTCTTTGGTGCATATTACGCATCAAAGTCCTACGTTTTGAGGCTGTCGCAGGCATTGGCAGAGGAATTAAGACGTGAAAACAGTAATGTTCAGATAAGCGTATTATGCCCCGGTCCTGTCCACACAGAGTTTGGCGAAGTGGCAAAAGTTAGCTTTGGCAGAGGTGATGAAAAGGCTGCTAAAAAACTGGTGCTTTCCTCTGTGGATGTGTCGAAATATGCTATAAAACAGATGTTTAAGGGTAAGCAGGTTATTATCCCCGGTGCAGTTATGCGGATTGCTGCATTCCTCAGAAGAATTTGTCCGGACAAAATGCTCGCACGCACAGTCTATTCTATTCAGAGCAAAAAATGTAAAAAGAGGTAATATAAATGGTATTTACTAATGCAAAATGGATTTGGACAAGCACAACCTTCGTCGAAAATGAATATGCCGAATTTGTGGAAACGATTATGTGGAACGGTAGCAAAACCGGTATCAGAATCTCCGTATGCGGCGATTACACGTTGTTTATAAACGGCGCATATGCACAGTCGAACCAGTACGCCGACTTTGAGTATCACAAGGTTTATGACGAGTTTGACATAACACCGTTGCTGAAAAATGGCGAAAATGATATAAAAATCCTCGTCTGGTATTTTGGTAAGTCGGGTATGAGATATCTTACTCCGAAGCCCGGACTTATTTATGAGATTTTTGATGAAAGCGGCATTTTGCGCACAAGCAACGAGGACGTATTATCTCGAAAGAGTCCCTTCTACCTAAGCGGCTCCCAGAAGAAAATTTCGCAACAGCTCAGTTACAGCTTTACATACGATTCGACAAAAGATGATACCGCCTTTACACCGTCCTGCGTTATTCAGGAAAAGAAGGATTTTTATCCACGTCCCATCGCAAAACAGATGCTCGGTACTATGGTTAAAGGTACTGTTATCTCGCAGGAAAACAACCGTATTCTGCTCGATTTCGGCAGGGAAATTGTTGGATTATGCAGTTTGTCCTTTGTTTCCGCCAAAAAGCAGAATATAAACGTTGCCTACGGCGAGTGCCTTGAAAACGGCAGGGTTAAACGTATTATCGGCGACAGAGATTTCAGCTTTGATTATATCTCAAAAGAGGGCGAAAACCGTTATGTCAACTATATGTTCCGCATCGCCGCAAGATATGTCGAGGTTGAAGCAGTGGATAATATAGCTCTGGATTATATCGGAATTATTCCGCAGTTTTATTCCGTTTCTGAAAAGAAATTCACTCTTGAAAATGAGCTTGACCAACGAATTTACGAGCTTTGCTTGAATAGTCTTAAGCTTTGTATGATGGAACATTATGTCGATTGCCCATGGCGTGAGCAGTGTATGTATGCCTACGATTCCAGAAATCAGATGCTTGCCGGCTATTATGCCTTCCAAAACGGAAATGCTGATTATGTAAAGGCAAATCTTCTGCTGATGGCAATGGACGACCGCAAGGACAAGTTGCTTTCCATCTGCTTCCCAAGCGGTGAGGATTTGACAATACCAAGCTTCTCTCTTTACTATGTTCTTGCAGTAAAAGAGTATATTGAGCATACAGGCGATTTGGGTTTGGCAGATGCGGTGTTTGCAAAGATGGAGTCAATGCTCGGTGCTTTTTATGATAATATGACAGACGGACTTGTTCATACATTTTCGGGTGCTAATCACTGGAACTTCTACGACTGGACAGAGTTTGCACAAAGCGAACCGTGGCTCGATACTCCGAGAAAGCCCGATTTTCTTGTTAATGCAATATTTATGCTAAGCCTTAACGCATTTGACAGCATTTGCACAAGGCTCGGCAGAGAAAATAAATTCAAAAATGCTACAATCGGCTTAAAGGAAAAGCTTTTGGATAAGTTCTACGATAAACAAAGCGGTACATTCTTTATTGCTGATGCAAAATCAGAGGTTGCAAACGAGCTTGGAAACAGCCTCGCAATCCTTTTGGATATTGTTGACGGCGATGCTGCAGAGCTGCTTTGTGAAAAGCTTGCAGCAGGCGAGCTTGACGAGTGTACGCTCAGTATGAAGCCGTTTAAGTATGATGCACTCTTAAAGATGGACAAGGAAAAATATCTGCCTGTCGTTTTGGACGAGATAAGAAAACAGTACAAAATTATGCTCGATGCAGGCGCTACTACAACGTGGGAGACAATAGACGGAAAGGATGCCTTTGACAATGCAGGAAGTCTGTGCCACGGTTGGAGCGCAATTCCGATATATTACTATCATAAGCTCGGCTTCGTGAAATAAAATAGTTTGTTTTCTGCAAGCTTTCTGATTTATTCAAGCTTGTAGAGGCTGGCATCCTCGACAACCCGCCAAACGGACCATCCGGGAGGCCGGTCCCTACAAATGTTATTTACTCAAGGTAATGCCTTTGTAATATACAGCAATAGCAAAAGCCACCCAAAAGGGTGGCTTTCACTATTTAGAAAGGTTTCTTTTGACCCTATCGGTCAATTGTAACTGTATTTTCCGTTTCGTCCCAGACTACCTCATCACCCAGCTTCTCCAATATTGCTCTTAACGGCACAAGCACTCTCTCATTCTCTACTATCGGCTCAACATCACATTCAACCTCTGTACCGTCTATGATAATACGGATTCCGCCCTATCATTCCCTATCACCACCATATAGTAGAATATATAAAATATATCGACCTTTTTCAAGTGTTTTTCATATTCCTGACTTTATTGTCATATATTTGTAATAAGCACTGATTGAGAGGTGGATGTATGAAGGAATACATTGAGCAGCGCGCCGTTGACCTCGCGGTATATATTATCGAAACCCGCTCCACCGTCCGCGCCGCTGCTAAAAAATTTAATGTTTCAAAATCAACTGTACATAAAGATATAACCGAACGTTTATCACATATAGACGGTCGACTGCAGATTAAAGTGCAAAAGGTCTTAGCAGAAAACAAAGCAGAGCGGCACATAAGAGGCGGTATGGCAACAAGAGAGAAATATCTTCGTGAACAGTTAAGATAAGCAAAAAGGTGTGAGCGTGTTTCACACCTTTTTTAACTGGTAATCATTACATACTGTATTTAATTGACTAACGTTATATTCTCTGTTATACTAAATAAGGGACATAAAACAAAAGGAGGCGTACTATGTACATAAAAAAAATCAAACCCTTATTATCGTTAGTCTTAACAGCTCTTATTCTCTGTACTTTTGCATCTTATACAGCATCAGCTCAGTTGCTTAAAGCCGGCAGTACAGGCACAAAGGTAAAAATTCTACAAATGAATCTCAATGGTCTTGGATACGCAAAAACAGCAACGGATGGGATTTACAGTGAGAACACTGTTTCTGCAGTAAAAATCTTTCAGTCTGCAAATGGTCTTGTTGTGGATGGGATTGCAGGAGAAAACACTCTCAGCAAGATAGACTCAACAGTGAAAGCTTTACAGAATGACTTGGCATTACTCGGCTATACAACAGGTGCAGCAGACGGAATTTACGGCACAAACACAAAGAATGCCGTAATGAAATTTCAATCGGCAAACGGTCTTGTGGCAGATGGACTTGCCGGAGGCAAAACGCTTAGCAAAATATCTGTCTTAAAATCAGGTATGGGACAATCATCGTCCGGCTCGGCTATTATAAAGACTACGTATCAGCAAACACCATCTAAGGTTGTTAAATACTCACTAAAGGCTGACGGTAATAAATACATCACAAAGAACTTTCAGGTAAAGGAGTTTAAGTGTAATGATGGCTCGGACACCATTTTAATTGACCATAAGCTTGCGGCACTACTGCAAGGCATTAGAGACCATTTTGGCAGGGCTGTTACGATAAATTCCGCATATCGCACCAAGGCTCACAACGCTGCACAAGGCGGTAATTCTAACTCATTACACTTGTACGGACAAGCTGCCGACATAAAAATAAGCGGTGTAACACCGCTTCAGCTTGCACAGTATGCACAAAGCATAGGCGTAAAGGGCATTGGTCGCTATTCCACCTTTGTGCACGTAGACACCAGAACATCAAAATATTTCTGGTACACTTACAATAATAAAACCACAGTAATTTCATCATTCAGGTAAAATAAAACGGAGTTGTCTTGATATAAAGACTGCTCCGTTATTTCATTAAGTTTGCTGTTTCCTCGCCATAACCTTCCAGTTTACAAACCCATATACATCATTCACAAAGAACATCAAAAAGCACACAACCATCGGCATAAAAGAGCTATCTGTCTTTGTGGCAAGAACCCACAGCACAACAAGTACTACATCATTCAAAGCATATGCGATTGCATAGTATGGGCTCCTTAAAAGCATCAGACCTGATGCAAGGAAGCTTGTGGTAATGGAAACGGTGCTGAAATAGAGATTTGGTGTTTTAAGAGCACGCATTATAAAGAAAAACAGAACCGTTACCGATATCGCACCGACAGCCAGTAAGATAGCTTTTTTAGGTGAGAGTGTACTTATTCTGACCTGTCTTTCACTGTACGGATTTTTTATCCACTCGACCACTGTCGCTCCCGCTATCGGTGCTGTCATTCCGAGATATGTTAAAATCTCGCTGAAATAGCGGTATTTATACGATATAACAGCATACAATATACTGAAAATAATTGTCAATATCTGTCCTAAAACATCGCCTTTGGCAATAAAAATCAATGCTGTAACTCCCAAAAGCGACGAAAATACTGTCAAAGTATCGCCTGCTTTTGTAGCAAGGAATGTTCCTGCAATTACTGACAACGAGCAGAACCACAGTATCCACTCAAACAATGTAAGATTTTTTAGTGATTTTATCATTATATGTCCCCCCTATTATCTAAAAAAGCATCCGAAGGCATATCTTCAAAGACCTAACGATATGCGTCCGAATGCAAAGCATTTCTCTACCCGGTGGCAGAATAAGATATTAAAGTTTCAAGCAAAAGAGCAGGTCTGTAAGCCGGGTTCTGTATTAGACAATCATCTATCTGTGGCAACGCATTGCTGCGTTGCTCAAGCCATTTCGTCGCACAGTGCCGAGCAGGCTTAATTGTGCTGTCAAATGTTGCTCCGGATGGGGTTTACACGGAGAGTCAGTTACCATATCCCCTGTGCGCTCTTACCACACATTTCCACAATCGCCCCGAAAACGAGGCATTTATTTTCTGTTGCACTATCCTTAAGGTCGCCCTCACCGGCCGTTAGCCGGCATCCTTGCTCTATGGAGCCCGGACTTTCCTCACGCAAATCTCTTTGCCCGCGATTGTCTGACCTACTCACTTACGATTTTATCACAGTAACTAATTTTTGTCAATAAAAAACTGCTGTTCCACACACTACCGACCCAATTGCAAGTGCAACAGAAGCAATTCCGCCGACTATATTCTTATCTGTAAATGCACTTACTCCATAGCTGATACATCTTACTGCCATTATTACTATCACCGCAAACGATACTATTTCCATTTTATGTCCCTATCCTCTACGTCTGTTAATAAGTCCGCTTCGCCTTAAATGAAAATCCACATCAACTTCAAATTCAGAAAGCGTATACCTATCCTGCCAGTTATAAAGCTCAAAGTCGTCAAAGCTCTTGAACTTATGCTTGATAAACCTGCCAAAGCCTACAATATCGCTCTTGTATTCTCGTGCAGTCTTTTCAAGAAAAGCTATACAACTTTGTTCAATTTCCTTAGTTACCTGTTCTTCAAAGGAGTCCATCTCCTGCTCTACTATATAGCTTTGCGAAACTGTTCTTAAATCTGCCTCAAGATACAGCTTAATCTTGATTTTTGGAACATCACTACTTATATTAACCTTGATATCAGGCTTTCTCTGCTGCGTCTGAACGAGCGCTACCGGTTTATTAGGGTCATTCTTATCATAGTAGGTAATTTCGCTTTTGATATAGTTTCCTGTGAGGATATTGTATATTTCGGTTTCAACTGCTCCTGCCTCTTCTATCATCTTGCCGTTCTTAAACACTGCCATACCCACAGTCTGTGTTTTAATATCACCTTCTATCTTTATTTCGCCTGCTTTGTAATCATTCAACCTATATTCAAAGCCGTTATATTCATTGTTTTGTGTCCCTTCTCCACTTCCCTCTTTCATCACCGCAGAAAGCGGAAGAACATTTTCACGTTCAGGACTCATTTCATATGCATAAAAGTCCTGACACGGATTATTTGCTATAAAACCGTTATCGTCCGATTCATAAATCACTTCATAATATTGCACCGGATTAACTTCGTTTGTTGGCTTTATCTCATTAAGATACTCTTTCGCTTCGCCTTTTACCACAGAAAGAAAGGTATTTGGTCTTATTTCTTCACTTCTTGCAATCGCTTCACTGAATTCTGTCAACCCTTCATTCTTTGCGATTTCTTCGCCGAACAGAATTAACTTTGTATGTGCAAGAGATAGCTCTTTTGAGTAGAGGTGATTAGCAATATTTACTGCTGAAAATATTGTAGGTGCTCCGACAGAAATATTCGATATTGTCTTTTTCCCGCCTTCTCCCCCCTCTTCCTTTGAGCCGCCGCTTATTGCCATCGGATTTGCTATCTGAAGTGTTACATTATACTTTTGCCCTTCTTCCCCTTTATCAATTCCTATTGCAACAATATATGCAAGCTCGTTAGGTTCTGATGCTCTGCTACATGATGTTAATAGCATTACAGCAAGAATAAGTGCAGATATTTTCACCTCTTTTCACTCCTTTTTGTCTTTGTAATATATAAAATTCCGTATAGAAGCGGTAAAATATAAAGAATTGGATAAATTACCGCCGAATTTACATAATTTGACCTGAGTGCCTCTGTATAGCTCTCTTCCCAGAAGACAAGCCGGAGAAGAATTATCAAAAGAGGAAACACAAATGGCTTATGATGCCTTAATCCAAAGCTCTGCTTAAAAGTATCACACATTATAAACAGATATATTGAAGTATATATCAGTATAGAAATAGACCAGACAAATTCAAATATAGCTTCAAGTCGTTGAAAATACGTCCCTATTTTAACGAGTCTTGTTAGTTGATACATGGGGACAATAAATCTTGCGCTGACGGGATACTGGTAAACAAAGCAGTATGCAAGAACTATGAGTATTCCGGTAACTCCACCTAAACATAGTGCCGTAAATCCAGATTTTTTTACTGTATTTATATTATCTGTGTATTGCAATAGAAGGCTTAGAACAAATATATCTGCGAACACAGACATAGATGATGCACCTCTGATAACAACATCCTTGATTGAAAATGGAAATATATTTGTAACTTCGTAATGCGGGAGGAGCAGAACATAGAACAATGCTATAAATGTCCCTGCGATAGGTATAAATACTGATGCGGTTCTCCCGAGAGCCTCTATTCCCATACTTGCACCAAACGCCACACCTATTGCAAGTATTGCTACGATTATGAGCATTGGTGTGTTTTGGAGCAGTGCTGTCTTGATTGCTTCAGGAAATGCTCTTACCATTGGTGCAATATTCAGCATCAGGAGTGTAATCACAAATAGACCTGTAATTATCCGAAATACTTTACCTCCTATGACTTCCGCCTGACTGAGAATTGATAATTTCCCTGTTTTCAGGTACAAAAGCTGTGTAAGCCAGAATATACCGAGTGTTACAACAAGGTATATAGTAACTGACAGCCATGCACCATTCAAACACCGTTCAACAATATATCTTGGGTAAGTGAAAAGCATTTTTACAACTATCAGATTTATTAGAATAGATGTCAGTTCCCTGCTCTTTAACCTATATTTCATTCTGTTCTCCTTAAATGTTTCACGTGAAACAATTTACTTTCTATTTCTTCCGTTCTTCCACATACGGCTGATTTGAGGCTCCTGTTCGGTTCGTTTTGTAGACAGGAAGGATGGTCTGTGTTCTCTTTTCCATATATGTCTTACAAACAAGGCAGAAAAGAAGCTTCCGTTATCACTGCCAGGGAAAGGCGAAAGAAATGGAATACCAAAATTATTTATTGATGAAACATAGACTGTGTAAAGGAATAATCCTACTCCTATGCCAAATAATCCGGCAAACGCGGCAAGAAGAATAAAAATCAAGCGTAAAATCCTAAAATTCCAACTAAGAGAGTAATCTGCAGTTGCAAATGAGCCTATTCCTGTAATTGCGATAATGACAATCATTATAGGGCTTACTATCTTTGCGCTTACAGCAGACTGACCAAGTATAAGACCACCGACTATGCCAAGCGTCTGACCAACAGGGCCGGGCATTCTTATACCAGCTTCTCTTATCATTTCAAAAGAAAAGTCCATAAGCAACAGCTCAACAACGCTCGGAAACGGCACGTTTGCTCTTGCGGCGCTAATTGCGTACAAAAGATATGTCGGCAGCATCTCCTGATGAAATAATGTTACTGCAAGATATAATGCAGGCAACAGAACAGACACAAACATTCCTATCAAGCGCACAATTCTTGACATATTTGCATACGGAGCACGTAAAAATGCGTCAGATGCCGCGTGCGTCAGTTCATATGCGTTCGTCGGGAAAACCAACGCACGCGGACTTCCGTTTAATAACATAACAACTCTGCCCTCACTTAATGCACGCGCAGTTCTGTCCGGTCTTTCGGTAGACATCGTCTGTGTAGGAGCAAGAAATCCTCCGGTTTCAATCAGTTGCTCAACTTCCTCAATTGAAATTATATAATCAATAGATATAGCATTTATGCGGTTTCTGACCTCCTTTACAAGATTTTCGTTAGCTATATCATTTATATAAAGTATAACACCTCTCGTCTTGGATATATTACCAACTTTCACGCCTTCAGCTATCAATTTTTCAGTTTTAAGTATTTTACGAATAAGAATTGTATTAGTTCTGAGCATTTCAGCAAATGCTTCCTGTGGACCATATATAGACTGCTCATTCTCAGGTTTTGTAATACTTCTGTGCTCCCAAGTTCTTACATCAAGCGCAAAAGCCTGATTTAAGCCATCTATAAACAGTCCGCATCCGCCGAAATTTACTTCTTCTGCAATTAAATCAATACTATCTGTCAAATTTACCTGCGCGTGAATAATAAATTTATCCTTTATCTCACGCGCAAGTGTTTCAACAGAGTCTTCCTCCGAAAAAGGTAGCTCTAACAAGCCTCTTATAACAAAATCATCTATAATCTGTACGTTTACCATACCTTCGTAGAAGAAAAGGAAGCCTTTTATGTCCCCTTTTAGAGAAAACTCCTTAATAATTACATCATTATTTGTAGGGACACTAAACATTTCTCTGATTTCAAGAAAATTTTCATTAAGTGATGAACTTACTTTTTTGCTTATCGGTTTTTCTACCTTTCTTGAATCAAATTGCACATTATAATTTGTATTCTCTATAACAGCTGCTTCATAGTTGTCCGAAGCATCGTAAACAAATATTTTTTTCAAAAATGATATGATACTCAACTCTTAGTCCCCCTGATACTGTCATTTTACTGTTATTTTTGCTATAATGTGAAATTTTATGTACTTTTTTAATAAAAATTTCAAAATGTTTCACGTGAAACATTTACAACTGAAAAATTTGTGGTATAATAGTAGTATAAATAAATTCAATAGGGGATAAGCATATGAAAATTATTGCTGTAACCAACCAAAAGGGTGGCGTTGGTAAAACTACTACATCTGTAAACCTTTCTGCAGCGCTTGCTTATAAAGGAAAAAAGGTGTTGCTTATTGATGCTGACCCTCAGGGGAACACATCTTCCGGTGTTGGCCTCGACAGAAATGAGTTTGATTTAACTCTTTATGACTGTCTTGCAGAGCCAAAGAAGATAAATGATGCAATCATTAAAACAAAATACCGTAATTTATCGGTAATTCCATCAGAAAACAATCTTTCTGCTGCAGAAATAGAGCTTGCAACAGAGGAGAAGAGAGAATACTTCCTTAAAAATGCTATTTCAAGCATCAAGGAGGAATACGATTACATAATCATTGACTCTCCTCCTGCTCTTGGAATGCTTTCTATCAATATAATGACTGCAGCTGATTCAGTTATTATACCAATTCAATGTGAATATTACGCTCTTGAAGGACTTGCACAGATTGTAAATACTATTAAAATGATAAAAGAGCGAAGTAACCCTTCTATTAAAATAGAAGGAATTCTCGGAACAATGTACGATAAACGTACAAATCTTTCCGAACAGGTGCTTGACGAGGTTAAGAAGCATTTTAAGGACAAGGTTTATAAAACATATATACCACGTAATGTAAGGCTTTCCGAAGCACCAAGCTTTGGCGAACCTATTATAAAATACGACATCACTTCAAGCGGTGCTAAGGCATACTTTGACCTTGCACGTGAGGTTGTTGCAAATAACGAGAGGTGAAGTAAATGGCTAAAAGAGGACTCGGAAAAGGAATGTCAGCATTTCTTGATGAAAGCAGTCTTGCAGTCGTAGAGACAAGCGAGGGTGTCCGCAGCATAAAGATATCTGATATTGAACCTAACAAAAACCAACCAAGAAAGCACTTTGACAAAGAACAGTTAGAACTTTTGGCAGAATCAATCAAGGAACACGGTATAATTCAACCAATTGTACTTACTGAAACTCCGCTTGGCTACGAGATAGTTGCCGGTGAAAGAAGATGGCGTGCCGCAAGGCTTGCAGGATTAAAGGAAATACCTGCTATTGTAAGAGAATACACGCATCAGGCAATTACAGAAATTGCACTGATTGAGAATATTCAGCGAGAGGACTTAAACCCAATAGAAGAAGCCAGCGCTTACCGTTCTCTGATGGACGAGTTTAATCTCACACAGGAAGAAATTAGTGCAAAGCTTGGTAAAAGCAGAAGTGCAATTGCCAATTCACTAAGATTACTGTCCCTTGAACCAGAGCTTCAGCAATATGTTATTTCAGGACAGATATCAGAGGGACATGCAAGATGCGTACTTACTCTGCAGGGAACTGTTCTTCGTGAATTTCTTATAAACAGAATTATTGACGAAGGACTTAGCGTAAGACAAACTGAGAAGCTTGCAAAGGACCTATCAACTGCTACAACCAAGCAGAAGAAAGAAAAACGACCTGATGAGACCGATTTCCAGATAGAGAGAATACGCAAGTCTATGGAAGAAAGACTCGGAACAAAGGTTACCATCAATCACAAGCCAAAGAAAGGTAAGATTGAGATTGAATACTACGGAAACAGAGATTTGGACAGGCTTTTAGACCTGCTTGGTCTTAATTAAGGAGGAATTGTTATGGCACGAAAGAAAAGTAACAGACCTCTTATGATATATACATCTCTGATATTTATTATAGCTATTGTTATGGTTATTGTGGCATTCTTCGGTCAAAAGCACCTTGAAAACACTCAATTCCGCCAAACAGAAACCGCACGTGGTATTTCTGAACGTGCTTCACAACTTAGTGAAGAGAACAGAATATTGATGGAGGTTAATCAAAAGCTTTCAAGTAATATAGCAGAGCTTGAGGAAGAAAACAAGCTGCTCACTGAGCAGAATGATGCTCTTGCAAAAGAGAGAGAAAATGCCGACAAGCTATACAAAGTATATATTACACTCAATAACTCAGGTCGCACAAATGCAAAAAAACTGTTAAAAGAAATTTTTACCGAGGATTTAACGCCCGGTCAAAAAGATTTTTATGATATATTAGTAAAAAAATGTAATTAGTATAGAGGGGGACATAAAATGTTAGACATTAAAATTTTAAGAAACGAGCCGGAAAAGATTATTGAGGCTCTCAAAAACAGAAACAACGATTTGGATATCACACCTGCAATCGAGCTTGACAAACAGCGTCGTGAAATCCTTTATACCGTTGAACAGATGAAGGCTAAGCAGAACGAAATTACAAAAAAGATTCCTGCAATGAAGAAAGCAGGGGAGAACACAGATGCAGTTTTTGCTGAAATGAAAGAGCTTTCTAATGAGATTAAGGAGCTTGATAACAAGGTAACTGCAATTGACGAAGAGCTTCGTAATTTTATGCTCAGAATTCCGAATATCCCAAATAGCTCTGTTCCTGTTGGTATAGACGACAGCGACAACATTGAAGTAAGACGTTGGGGTGAGCCTAAGAAGGTTGATTTTGAACAGAAGGCACATTGGGATATAGGCACAGACCTTGATATTCTTGATTTCGACCGTGGTGCAAAAATTGCCGGTACACGTTTCACCGTTTACAAGGGTATGGGTGCAAGATTGGAGCGTGCTGTTATACAGTATTTCCTTAACACTCATTCTGAACAATCGGGCTATACTGAGATTTTCCCGCCCTATATGGTAAACAGAGCATCTATGACAGGTACAGGTCAGCTTCCAAAGTTTGAAGAGGATGCATTTAAGGTTACAAATAACGGCTACTTCCTTATCCCGACTGCAGAGGTTCCTGTTACAAACCTTCACAGAGACGAAATTTTAGACGGTGAAAGCCTTCCAATTAAGTATTGTGCATACTCTGCATGCTTCAGAGCAGAAGCAGGCTCAGCTGGCAGAGATACAAGAGGTCTTATCAGACAGCATCAGTTTAATAAAGTTGAGCTTGTTAAATTTGCTGACCCTGAAAAGAGCTATGACGAGCTTGAATCACTTACCAATGATGCAGAAAAGCTTTTGCAGGGACTTAATATCCCTTACAGAGTAGTAACTCTCTCAACAGGCGACCTCGGCTTCTCATCAGCTAAGACATATGATATCGAAGTCTGGATGCCAAGCTATAACAGATACGTTGAGATTTCCTCATGCTCTAACTTTGAGGACTATCAGGCAAGACGTGCAAATATCAAGTTCCGCCGTACACCGAAGGATAAGCCTGAATTTGTGCATACTCTAAACGGCTCAGGTCTTGCAGTAGGCAGAACAGTTGCAGCAATACTCGAAAATTACCAGAATGCTGACGGAAGTGTTACTATCCCCGATGCTCTTAAGTGCTACATGGGCGTAGATAAAATTGAGAAAAAATAATCTTGTTATATCAAAATGGCTGTCTAATAAAGACAGCCATTTATTTTTATTATATAATGCTCACTGAATAAATGCGATTTTCAATCGGTTTTGAAAAAATTATGACTAGTGTCAAAATTTTTCGTGTAAAATCTTCGATTTTACACAGTTCGCATTGATAAAGTCTGCAAAAATAAATATTTTGGGAACAAAATATTTATTTCATAGTGCAAGGTTTTTTTGCAAAAACACACAAAACCCTTGCACCCAAACAATTATGAAACGCTTGTAAGCCGCCATGAGGCTGCGTTTCATAATGGTTCAGCAGTCATTATATAGCTGCCGAGAACAGCAATTTTTATGTCCCCCAATTTCATTCTTGATTGTTTTTGCGTATTCCTCAGAAAACCACCAAACTCAAATCCGTCTATACTTTTTTCTAACACGAGCTGTATATATTCAATACTATTCTTTCTACAACATTCACATATCTCTTTTAGTCCATCTGCTCTGACATCATGTGCCCTTATTCCCTTTTTCATGCTTTATTTACTTCTATTCTTCTTTCTTAACAAACACAAAGCTAACACAACCGGAAAAATAATAGCGGCAAAAACACCCACCTTCATATTTCCACCGGCTAACTCTGTAACTGTTCCTACAATAGTTGGACCTACCGAACAGCCCACATCACCGGCTAAGGCGAGCAATGCAAACATCGCAGTTCCACCATTTCGGAGTATGGAAGCCGATTTACTCAGTGTTCCCGGCCACATTATTCCTACTGATGCACCGCACAACGCACAGCCAACCAAGCTTAGCATCGGATACGGCACAAGACTTATTACAAGGTAGGACACTATGCATAACAATGCGCTGTAAATCATAAATCTGTCAAGATTTATTCTGTCTCCGTATTTACCGTAAAATGCTCTTGCCGTACCCATTAGCATCGCGAACATCATCGGTCCTGCAAGGTCTCCCAACGTCTTACTTATACCGAGTCCCTTTTCCGCAAAAGCCGATGCCCATTGTGCTACAGCTTGCTCACTTGCACCTGAGCAAAGCATCATAATAAGCATAAGTAAGAATATCTTATTTGTAAACAGTTCTTTTGCCGTCATACCTTGTTTTCCTGACGGAACAAGCGGTGCAATCGGAGTTTTCAATAACACGAAGTTATTTACAATAGGAACCACAGACCACAAAAGTGTCAGAATACGCCAGTTATCTATCCCTGCAATCCTGAAAAATACAGTCGAGAGCACAATTACGCCAACATGTCCCCAACAGTAGAAGGAGTGCAAAAGACTCATTGCCTTTTCCTTATTTTCTGACGGACAGCTTTCCACCACAGGGCTTACAACAACCTCTAACAATCCCCCACCTACCGCATATATAATAACCGAAATCATAATACCGAAGAACGGGTCAATTATTTCAGGCAAAAAGGTCAGCAGAATAAGCCCTATCGCAGCTACTGTATGCGCAATAATCAGCGATGCCCTGTACCCGATTTTGTCCGCATATTTTACCGCAACCATATCAGTCATAAGCTGCATAAAGAAATTGATAGTTACAAGTGCAGTAATCTTACCAAGAGGTATATTATATGTGTTCTGAAATGTTATAAACAAAAGAGGAACAAAGTTTACTATTATTGCCTGAACCATGCTTCCTACAAAGCAGGAAATCATTGTTGTTTTGTATGTAAATTTCACGAAAAAAAAATCCTCCCAAATCGTTATGAATCCAAACAGGTATATAAAACATTCCTGAGTCTTGGCTGATAATAATCCTCTGTTACATCTATGCTCTTGCTGTGTCTTGACCAGATGAAATGTACCCAATCCTCATTAAAAACATCATTTTTTCTCTCTTAATTTATTTCAAATCATTAACAAGCCTTTCAATAGGCATATCATCATAGAAGAACTCGTGAGTACCTTCGAACACCTCAAAGTCTACCCAGTCCATACCAACATCAGCGCATAGTTCCTTCACTCTTTCAAAGGATTCCTCCGACTTTTTATAATTAAACAAATCGTCCTTATCCCCTACTCTTATACAAAGCTTTCTCGGGTACACAAGGCAGGCAGTTTCTGCATCATCAAACATCTTAGCAGAATTTTGCCACACCCAATCAGACCAGCCAACTGCATCACGTTTATTAAAGAATGAGCAGGAAACGGCAGACTTAATTCTCTTTTCAACAGCCGTTGTAAATAGTGTATAGAATCCACCGTATGAAAGACCAAGCATACCAAAATTCGATACATAGTCTTCTTTCTCAAAGTAATCGAGTATTCTCTGTATTGCAAAGATTTCAACAGCGGTAATTGAGCCACCAATACTCTTTAACTGACCATCTATATTCTTGCGGTCATACTCAACACCAAACTGTTCTATATTCCAAAGCAAAACCTGCGGAGCAAATGCGTGTACACCGTATTTAACTGTACGTTCGAGCATATCATTATAGTTTGAACTGTCGCCGTTGTAGATTCCCGAAATCAGTTCAGGTGTACCTTCTCCTCCGTGCTGTACTATTACGAACGGTTTCTTTTCTTCACATTCCTGCTTGAAGAAAAGTCCGCTAACTCTCAAACAACCCAAAACCTCAAACTGCATACGCCAAACAGAATAACCGTCTTCATCAGCAAGCTTTTCCTTTGAGATAAGCTCTATCTTGTTGTTTGTTTCATTAACCAACGGCCAACCGAGCATTTTCTTAAACTCATCTCTGTACTTATCTCCGTTTGCAATTATGTCCTTTGCATATTCTTTTCTTGCCTCAAAAGCATCCTTCTGTTTTTTAGCAATCAGGTCCTGAAGTGTTGACAAGTATTCTTCTTTATTCTTCTTTGATACGTTTATTTCTTCTCTATAATTCATATTTTTCTCCTGTAATAATTAGACTTATTCAATTTCTGCCTCTTTTGCTGTAAGTACAATATCCTCAGCATAGTTCTCGTCAGGCATAAAAGTGTCTGCAAGCTTTTCATACTCCTTCGGGTCAAGCTTACCAAGGTCCAAAATCCATTCACCTTTTCCAATCTGGGAATAAAGTCCCCAGTGAACAAAGAGTCAGAAAGCAAACTTTTCAAATTCCGCTACATATTTCTTTGGTACAGGTATTGCCTTTTACATTTCTCCTCCATATACAATTTTTCCGTCTACTATGACGTATTTTATATTTAACTCGGCATCGCATATTACGATATCTGCAAATTTTCCTTCTTTAAGACTTCCAATTTCATTGTCCAAGCCAACAGACCTTGCAGGATTGATAGTCGCCGCTTTAACTGCATCTTCTATCCTCACTCCAACACTTACCATATTCTTTATTCCGTCAATAAGACAGCTTGAGCCACCCGAAATTGTTCCGTCAGGAAGTCTTGTCTGTCTGTCTTTAATTATAAGCTTATTTCCTTCTGCTGAAACAAATTCACCATCGGGTAATCCTGCCCCAACTTCAGAATCTGTTATCATAATAATTCTGTCGCTGCCTTTTACATCAAAAGTCAGCTTACAAACCTTCGGGTGAATATGAAAGAAATCACATATCAATTCACAATCTATATTATCATTTGTAAGAGCACAGCCAACCGCATTCGGTTCTCTGTGATTAAGTGGACTCATTGCATTATATGTATGTGTGCTTCTTGTAACTCCCCATAAAACAGCTTTCTCCGCTTGGTCATAGCTTGCATCTGTATGTCCCATAGAAACCGTGATACCGTTTTCCAGTGCAAAAGCAATCGTTTCTTCTGCATCCTCAATTTCAGGCGCAATGGTAATTACTTTTATGCTCCCTTCGCCTGCTTTTACATACTCGTTAAGCTCATCTATCGATGGCTTACGCACATTTTCGCCCACCATAGCTCCAAGTCTTGCAGAGCTTAAAAACGGACCTTCAAGGTGCAATCCTATATATCTTGCTCCCGGTGCATTATTTTTAGTTTCAACATAATGTCTTATTGCTTCTAATGTCTTCTCGTACGGTGTTGATGAAAGTGTCGGCATTATTGCAGTAGTGCCATTTTTTGCTTCAAATGCCGAAATATCCTCATAAGCTTCATTTCCGCTCATAAAAAAGTCTTTACCAACTGCTCCGTGAAAATGCGTGTCAATAAACCCCGGAAGCACGAGAAGGTCTTCTGCATCTAAAACATTGTCCCCCTCTATATTTTCCGTCATCCTTTTAATTATTGCACCATCCGTCAATATGTCAATATTTTTGAACTCAAAATTTTCATTCAAAACACTTCCGTTTTTGATAATCATTTTACCACATCCATTCATATTTTTTCATAGAATATGAATACAGAAAGCAACAAACTGTTGCTTCCTGTACCACATTATTATAATCCGTATTTTGTATTAATAGTGTCATTTGCTGATTTTATTGCTGCGATATATGCTGCATTCTCTTCTGCTGTATTTCCTGTTCCGACAAGATATAAACTTGAATATATCCAATATCCCATTGAGTTTTCAGCTGCCTCAACAGCTTTAGAGGCAAACACGTCAGATGCCAGATATGAATAGGTGCCTGTATTTTTTGTCGACCACAAGCCTGTTGCATAAACAGCCGGCAAATCGTTATACTTTATTCTACCCTGATTCATATACATTGCACCAAGATTGCCCTTGTACTCCTGTTCGTTAAATACCATAACCGGCATTTTATGTGTACCGAGACCTTCTGTTATACCGGCAATCCACTCAAGCTGAGGCATATATCCAAGCACAAAATCAGGATTTACTGTCTGTATTGCTTCTCTTACCTCATCTGTAATGTCGATAATTTCGTTTTTTTGCCATGCATTATATGTTGTCAGCATATTATTATCCGCCAGATACTTATGTCTGGTAGTAATTTCCTGCTGAGCAACCTTTGTACCATACGCACTGTCAAAATCAGCAGCACAAGTGTCGCACTTACAGGTGTCGCCATAGCTTGTGCGGTAACTGCTATACATCTCCAAATCGACTACTCCGCCATAAATTCCCTTGTGTAATGCAACAGTAGAAAGAACGTCTGTTACCTGTTTCTTCCAGTATTCTCTTGACCTCGGACACGGAGCATTGGAGCTTGCAACTACAACACCTGCTCCATTCTTCATAATACCGCCTGAATGAAACTCACCATATGCAGTATTTGATACAGTTGCATTTGCACCATATGAAATTTTCGGAATGATTTTAACTCCGGTTTCTTCTGAAAGTGCTTGGGCATCATCCATCACCTTGCTTAGTGCATACATATCACGGCAAACATCTCCATTATGATATGTACCGATTATATTCAGAATCAATGTATTGATTCCCTTTTCAGTTATCAGCTTTTTGATTTCAGGATTATAAATATCTCCAATTCCACCGTAAACACCGCGCATTCTGTTAATTTCAAAGAAATTATATACATCGCTTCTTTGTGTTTTTTCAAGGAATGTCTTTTTTGTATCAAGTGCTTTCATTTCTTCGGTAGCATTCCAGTTCATAATGCTTACTGTTGAATTTTCATTAAGCGCATCTATGTCAATTAAATCATCTATTCTTTGAATTCCGTTATCAGAAGAAACTGGCTTGCTTGTCTTTGTTTTATATTCACCGTTCTCATATACCGCTGATATGATTTCAGATGTTCCACTTGTTTTGGGAACATAATACACCTCGGCTGTCGTAAGCGGTGCATTTTTAACAAGAGAATTAAGTGCAAGACCATCACTGAAGAGTCTAACCTCTGTCGCATCCTTTTGTCTTGTAATTCTTACTTCGTCGAAATATGCTTCGCCATTGCCGTCAAATCTTAAAAGAATCACAGGACCTACACATCCCTTTGGTGCCACAAATTCTATATATTTCTTTTCCCAACCATTAGTTACCTTTGAATAGCTCGCACCCGCAACATTATCATAACCGTAGCTTTCAACCTCTACTGATGCATATGAATCTTCTTCAAGTGATACTATCTTCAGCATAAAGCTAATTGTATAGATTGCCCCAGGCTCTGGGTTTGTAAAAGATTGGGATATATAAGATTGTTCTGTAAACTTAGCACAACCCGAAGAATTATTTGCACCGCCCGATGACCATACCGCCTTTGCGGTATTATAGGAATCGTATACCCAACGACTAAGCGATTTTTCAAAATCTGCATTATTGATTTCTATTGCCGGTGCGCTGTCATCAAAATCTACTACTTCAATAACATAGTCTGCTGATACACCATTCTCACTCGTTACAGTAATAACCGCAGTTCCGGAACTTATACCATTTATGACACCATCTGCTCCGACTGTGGCAACATTCTTGTTACTACTTGACCACGTTACAGTACCCTCATCCTGAGATACAGGCACAGTATATGTAAGACGGAAGCTTTCGCCTGTGTATATAACTCTGTCCGACTGGTCAATAGTAATCTCTGTTGCCGGAGCTTCAACAGTAACTACAAACACAAATCTTATTCTATTGATTTCATTAGTTACTGTAATTATCGCTGTTCCGTAATCAACTGCTAATACTCTTCCGTTACTCGCAACTGTAGCAACACTCGGATTGCTGGATACAAAGGTAAAATCACGAACTGAGCCTGCGGTAATTTTCATACCATCGCTTGTCAGCGCTGTTCTTTCTCCCGGCTGTAGCTTGTATTCTGTCTTAAGCTGAGTTGCTGACACACATTTCATAACCTTGATATTATCAACAAAGTCGCCGTCATTTGAAAGAACAAAAATTAGCTTCGATATATTATTCCCGGTAAATGCAAAATCAGTTTGTCCGGTGCTCGTATCTGAAAGTAGTCTTCCCTGTTGATATATTCTGTAAGTTTTGCTTGTAAAGTCTATCTCGTATCTGATTGTTCCACCATACATCCAGTTGTTATTATCTACAACATTTTGCCATTGACCGTTCACCAGCATCTGGTCGCCATTGGGGCCTCGTCCGGCTGCACGGATATCAGCAACTCTGGTTCCGTCAGAGGAATAAATTCCGAACATACCTTGATCTCCGGCAGTAGCATCAACTTCGCCACTTACATTCCCATAATTTAGCTCAACTGCATATATTCCAGATGAAATAGGCGAAAATTCAAGTTCTATTCTACCCATTCCTGTACTGCCCATTTCCGAATCACTGTGCATAACAAGTCTTGTACCATCAGACTCTATGTATGCTCCGGAAACCATATTCGATGTAGTGAAACCATCCTTTTTCATCGGTCTGTATCCGGCAGGAAATTTTGTTTCATCATCAAAATAATTGATATACGGTAGCGCCTGTGCTGTAACCGTCGAAGAATCTACACATACTGCATATTCGAAGTCAATGCCATAGAAAGCACTCTTCGCAGAAATAACACTCTTTCCATAACCAACCGCAGAAATAAGGCCTGTATTACTTACAGTTGCAACATTTGTATTAGTGCTTGTCCATACCATATCGCCCATTGTTTCTGTAGATGGTGTGTAGGAAATTCCTGCTTGCTGTGTGCTTCCGACTGTCATATTATAACCCGATTCAGTCTGTACAGCTTCTACGATACTGTATACTTTGATTTTGTCAACACTCATTCCGTTTACGCCGAGCAAAAACTGTATTTTTGCAATATCAGTAGCATTAGCGTTTGCAAATGAAAATTCATTAACCCCATCAGTTGTGGTATACTGCATATATGTGCCTGTAACTCCACCTGAAGCACGATATCCCTTCCACTTCCTGGTCGAAAAATCAATTTCATACTTTATGCCGTATGTACTCGCTTCATGTCCCCACGAGCGTGCTGTCCCCGACCAAGTCGATGTTACATCAACAGCTCCACCATTTGAAGTAAGTCTTGTTGCTCCTCGACCGCTCAGATATGTGTTTGCTACCATATTCCCATTTGAGTCAAGAACATTAATCAAACCATTGGATGCATTAAAATTCGGATTAACACTAGTAGTATTTGTTACATGAAGTTCTGCTTCAATAACAATAAAACCTGTACTCACGGGGTTCACAGAAAGCTCTGCAAACTGATTTTGGACCAATCCATTTGTAGTTGTGCCATCTGGGTTAGTTACGTCAGCTATGCCGGACACTGCAAGCTTTCCGTCGGATACAGCAACAGTAGCTCCTTCTGCAAGGCCTGTTACAGTAAAACCGTCCGATTCTAAAGGTTTATAACCTTCTGTATCAAAATCATTGAAGTAAGGGGTACTCTGTGCTGTCGCTGCGGCATTTACACAAAGTCCTGAAAATGCTGATACTATGAGTATCATAGAAATCAGAACAGATATAAATTTCGATATATGTTTCATAAACAACTATATCCTTTCATAAATATTGCAAAACGGAGAAGACGACAACCGTCTTCTCCGCAGATGCTTTATTACAGATTGTACATCGAAAGATATTTTTTAGTATTATCTATCATATCATCAAAGAGCTCCTTCGCCTGCTCCTGCGGAATTGTAACAAGCGGATCGCTTACGAATGCATCAAATGCAAGGTCAAGATTTCTCTCCTTTACTGCCTTTGCAACTGTTTCTTGTTCTGCTGCTACTCTGCTTATCAATGGCAGTATCTCCTCCGGTATCTCGCCTGCAAATACCGGCTTCATCATTCCTGATGTAAGCGATGCATTTGTCTCAACTATCGTTCCTAATGGAAGATTCGGTATCTGTCCTACGTTTGGCATATTTACGTTTGTTGTAAAGTCTCCAAGTCCAAGAAGGGCTTTCATCTGCTTTACTCCTTCTTCGCCTGAATCCTTTATCTCAAACTCCTGCTCTCCGCTTACCAATCTCTCACTCTCATCCAAGAGCTTCTTCTGATTGTCCTTTCTCCACGATACCGGTGTTAAGCCGAAGCCCCACTCCTCTACTCTGTCAGGGTCAGATATGTACCAGTAGGATGGACAGAACTCTGCTAAGTGTCTGTCTCCCGCTGCTGCTATATAACCAAAACGTTTGAACAAATCCATCTTGACTCTTTCGCCTGTCTGGAAGAACTTATTCATCCAGTTCTCATCATCCTTAAGCTCAAAGCCTGTTTCTCCATACTTATTACAGAAACGTCTATATACCGGGAACAAATCCATATCCTTATAGTATGCTTCGGTTAGCCATGTGAAGTGGTTTACTCCAACTACATTTACCTTTACATCCTTAAAGTGTACATCCTTTATTCCCTCTATATCAGCTAATGCTTTACTCAATAGCTTCTGTGTTCCGAATACCTCATGGCAGCAACCATAAGCTTTAATCTTGGGGAATGTCATATAAAGAGCCTTTAAGCAAAGTGCCATCGGGTTTGTATAGTTGATTACCCATGCATCAGGTGAATATTCCTTAACCGCAAGGGCTATCTCCTCAAACATCGGCATTGTACGCAGTGCTCTTACTATTCCTCCAGGGCCTGTTGTATCACCAACAGACTGATATATACCATACTTCTCAGGAAGATGTACATCACTTTCCATCTCATCGAATGTTCCCGGAAGAATTGATATTACTACAAAGTTTACGTCTGTCAAGGCTTCCTTTAATGTTTCAACTGCCTTACAGCTCCACTTCGCTTTGCAATCATCAAGCTTTTCTACCTTTTGCCATACTATTTCATTCTTTTTTGCAGCGTCAAAGTCAATATCATACAGTCTTATTTCGCCGGATAACTGTTCCTCTCTTGCAAGGTCGCTCATAAGCTTCCACGCCCAGCCTCTTGAACCTCCGCCGATATATGCAATTTTGACATTCTCTGCCTTGTTATTTGTGTCTATCATAATTGTCTCCATCCTTTTTATATAAGCACTTTGCAGACGGTGCTTTTTTCGCACCGTCTGCTTATAATGTCAATACTTACCGTTCGTATACTATTACTGCCATTAGCTGTACCCATGAAGTGTAGATAACTGCTTTACTGCTACCGTTTACTGACGGAGCAATAGCATCAAGTGTACTCTTTTCGTACTCAGATGTATTACCGTTTACCTTAATCTTATAAACCACCGTATGAGAATCATGCTTCTTAAAATATTTCAGGTTTGCTCTGTCTGCAGTTACAAATGTATCAGTTGCCAAGCTTGAAATTATAATATTATCAGCCGCAGTAGACATAGGATAACCCTCAAACAACTTTCCACTCGAGTAGAAATTAGGTGCAACAGAACCCACAGCACCATTACCATGGAATGCAGCGCCAGAAGTATTTGTTCCCTCTACCAGACAATCATCTGATGCATCATAATGTTTCATAACCGTACCTATTTCACCAAGTCCGTTCTCTGACATATGGAAGAGGTCTCCAGGTTTAAGGTCTTTAGAACCCTTACCTGGCGTAAAGCTTCCTAATTTACCACTTGATACAACCCAATCAGCATTATCTGCAAGAATTTTCTTAGAAACAGCACCTGTCTTGATATTTACATATTCAATCACATCAAAGCCAACACCATAGTCCTCATGATACTCATGAGTAACCTTTGTTACCATCATCATCGGGTCATTAGCTGTATCAACTGAGCCTCCAGGACCGCCACACATACCTGTAACACCGCTTGCTCTCGCTTGCTTAACAACAACAGCATCTGCTATAGGTGCGTTACGTTCATAGTTGTATGCAATAATGTCGTTAGTTGCTTGATTTTCCAAGCCTCTGTTAATAGCAAAGTTATATTCGTCCTCATTTGTCTCATCAGCCGGGACGCAGAATACAATCGTATTAGCACCAATAAGAAGCTGCTGATTGAATGAACCGCCGCCATACAGCACCGAACCTACCATACTTTCATGGAGTTTGTAATCGCCGTACTGTACCTGTGAAGAAATTCTATTGTTTTGTGTATCGTACACAAGTGCAGTACCAATCTTGGTAATCTTACCTTCTTCATTGGTTGTATACTCAATAACCTGTCTTTTTACATTGGTGTAGTCGCCTGTTACCGGGTTTGAAAGTGTTGCACCAAACAATGCTCTAACATCGCCTATAACACGCGCCTTATTAACCTTAACCGTTTCAATAAGCTCGATATTTTCAATTGTACCCTTAGTAGTAAGAATTTTAGCTTTATAAACATCGCCTGTATCGCCCATAACCTTACGCATCTTGATAAGGTATCCAAGCTGTGTGCTTATTGAGCCTGGTGTCTTAACATCACCGATAACAAGGTTTGCAATCTCACCCTTGAAGTTCAAAACAAATGTGCCCGAAACACCAACTCCCAAATTACTTCTGTTTGCCATAGAGTTTGAAACTCTATACTCTACTCCATCAACTGAAACAGTACTTATTCTTGTGTCAGAAGCATAAGTGGTTACAGCGCCTTTAATCTTAGTTGTAGAAAGATATATTTCACGAACGTCATTATTTGCATCTACTACGATAGTAGCATAGCTACCTGATTTTACATTTACCGCTTCAACAAGCTCGCCGTCAGAATATATTCTTACAGGCACATCTTCCGGTACATTATAGATAGCACCTGATTTTGAAACCAACTGTTCTTTTTCAACATCAAATACCTGAACTTCGATTTCTGTATATGTTTTAATTAAAACAGTTTCATACTTCTTGTTACCATCAGAGTCAACCAGAACTACGTCCGCATTGGCAGGCCACATATCAATGCCAATTGCCATATTAGCCTGATAGTTAGAAACAACATATACGTTTTCATCAAGCTGATACTTTGTTTCTTTGCCATCTACCTCATAGAAATAAGTGTCCGAAGTAAATTTAGTGATATTTGAGCCTCTTAAAACTACCTTATTAGCCTTATTTGTCTTTTCAATTGCAACAACAAGGTCATCCTCAGCATGATAATAGTAGTTTACTTCGAAGCCGACATAATCGTCTGTCAAATCATTCTTAAGTCTGTAAACCTGACCATCAATTATAATACCATCGTCGCCGGGAAGTGTTACAGGGTTTAGGCTCCAGAAGCCGTCTGCTGTAACAAAGCCCTGCTTTAATGTTACATCAAGATATTCTGTAAGTACGGTGCAGCTTGCATCATACTCATATTCCATCTTACCGCCTGATGTTACTGTGTTTACAATACCCGGTGTGATACGCAAAGCATTGTAAAGCATCTGAACAGCCATCGCATATGTAATCTTGTCATATTCCTGTACAGCTGCCAAGCCGTGAGTAATACCCATTCGGTCGCCGATTACAAAATATCCTGTCGGATATTCGCCATAATACTCAGCAAGAGTAACGTTATCACTCATTTCAACAAGCATTCTGATAGCCTCACCCATTGTTACGTCTTCTTCAACAGGTGTTGGTGCTGTAACCTGTGTACCACCAAAAGCATTTACAAAGCCTGCAAAAGCTTCACGCGAAACTGTGTTTTCATATCCAGAAGTACCATTCCCCGGAAGAATTCCCAAATCATAAAGTGTCTGTACTGCCGTTTCAAACTTAGCAGGATATTCACTTTCTGCTACATCGCCTGTATAGTAAGCAAAACCTGTAATATTAAGGGAAAGGAGCACTAACGCAAGAAGCGTTACAATAAGCCTTTTAGTATTTTTCATTATTTATCTCCTCCTATCTCTTAGCGAATTGCTGTAATCTTCTCAGAGATAACAGCCACTTCTGCACGTGTAGTGTTTGCAAACGGGTCAAAGTTACTGTTATTCTTACCAACCATAACGTTCATCTTAGAAAGAACACGTACAGCCTTCTGAGCATATGTTGCAATAGAATCCTTGTCGTTAAAATCAAGTCTTCCCTCGACAGTATCAACATCTGCAACTTCAAGTGCTTTGAAAACAACCAGTGCCAAATCCTGACGTGTAATATCATCCTTAGGAGCAAAGCTTGTTTCGTTGATACCCGCAATAATACCAAGTTCAACTGCCTTCATAATCTCAGCATAGTATGGATTACTCTCGTCTACGTCATCAAATGTCTTTTCAACAGGCTCATCAGCAGTTTCGTTTTCAAGAGCAAGAGTTTTGATAACAACACTTACAAGCTCGTCTCTGGTAATATTTCTCTTAGCACCAAAAACATATTCGCTGTCAGGAGTCATAATGCCGCTTGCTGCAACACTCTGAATAGCAGACTGTGCCCATGAAATATCAGCGATATCCGAGAAGCTGCCCTTTACATCTGCAAATGAGATAAGCGGTGTTCTGCGTTCGCTTTCTGTACCATTTACAGTAATCGGATAACTTGCAAAAAGATTACCCATTGAGAGATAAATTTCAGTATGACCTACACCAACTGCAGTAACAACACCGCTGTTGTTTACAGTTGCGACATAATGGTTTCCGCTTCTCCATTTCATATCAGTAATATTTGCATCAAAAGGTGTAACAGCATATCCGAGTACAGTACTCTCACCATCCTCGAGTGTATCAGTAGTTCCCGTAATCGTAAGACCCGAAACAGGAACAACAACATTAACTGTGCATGTATCGGAAACAGTACCGCCAAAGCACGAAGCAGTGATTGTTGCAGTACCCTTTGCAATACCTGTAACCTCGCCGGTAGCAGAATTTACCGAGACGATACTCGGGTTGCTGCTTGACCAAACAACAGCATCTGCTGCTGTACCTTCAGGAGTTGTATATGTAAGAGTCTTTGTTGTACCGATTACAACATTGTGCGAATCTCCGTCAATAGTAATAGAAGTAGCTTCTGTACAAACATTTACCTTATATTTGAAATTAATGCCACTAATTTCGTTCTTAACGGTAATATTTGCGGTACCAACAGCTCTCGCTCTAATCAGTCCGTTTGCTGCAACAGTAGCAACCGATGTATTGTCAGATTCAAATGTGAAATCTCTGACATTACCTGCCGTAATATTGAGTCCATTTGACGGAAGAGCAAGTCTGTCGTTTACGAACATATCAATTTCCGATACAGTCTGAGTAGCTGCAACCTTTTTGTAGATTTTGATATCGTCAACAGCTTCTCCGTTCTGTGAATACTGATACTCAACCTTTGCGACATTAGACGCAGAGAACTCGAATTCATTCTTTGCTGTTGCTCCTGTTCCTGCTGTTTTAAGCACATTGTCAAAGTATATCTTATACTTATCGGTGTCAAAGTTAATTTCATATTTAATTGTTCTGGCGTACATCCAGTTGTTACCATCGAGTACATCTGAAATAAAAGCCGTATTTACCCATGGTTTTCCGAAATCACCACGACCATCAGCCTGAATATCTGCAATCTTTGTACCGTTTGATGCGAACACTCTCAATGTTCCATCAAAGCCGGTAATATTTCTATCTGCATCGACAACCTCCGACGCAAACGCTCTTCTAAGCTCAACAACAAGAATACCAGAATTAACCGGAGCAAACTCAAAGGTAAGCAAACCGTTACCCTTTGCTCTTGACGGAAAAGCCGACGGAGATGCCCAGCCTGTTACATTTCTCTGAACAAGCATACCCTCCTCAATCGAAACCGTACCTGTAGCCGCAGCCGATCCAACCTCTTCAACAGTGCCATCTGCAGCTTTTCTTTTCGTGGAAATATCCTGATAAAAAACACGCGAAGCATCTGCTGCCGTACTGAAATCATTAGTGTAAGGCAATGTGGTATTAACTGCTGCATTTGCAACGGTCAATCCACCGAATGCGGATGCTACAAGTGTTGCTGCAAGCATACCGGACAAAATTTTAGTAAACTTCATCATAAAACCTTCCTTTCTTTCCATTAACCCTTGTCTCCGCCTGCAGCGAGACCGCCAATAAACTGTCTTTGTGCAAACATATATACGATTATAACAGGGATTATCATAATTACCGCACCTGCCATCTGTATCTCCGGTCTGCCTACTGCGTCTCCCGAAATTGCAGCCATTGCAAGTGAAACAGTGTATTTACTCTTTGTTGTAATATACAAAAGCGGAGCCTGCAAGTTATTCCACTCCTGCATAAAGATTCTTAGCATTACCGTCGCGATTATCGGTTTTATAAGCGGCATATATATTTTCCACCAGATATAAAACGGATTCGCTCCGTCTATGTACGCTGCCTCAAAGAATGAGTTAGGCAGATTCTTGTAGTTCTGTCTGATTAAGAATATCCAGCTTATTGCACCGAAATATGCAGCTAATGTAAGTGGGATATATGTATCAAGTGCTCCTACCTTTGCCCAGATTACATACATCGGAA
This sequence comes from Eubacteriales bacterium, assembly GCA_018384175.1. Classification (GTDB taxonomy): domain Bacteria; phylum Bacillota; class Clostridia; order UBA1381; family UBA1381; genus HGM11525. Next base: position 24,973 of record JAHAZB010000114.1, on the reverse strand, counting down.
TCATCATTGCAACACTCGGTACATACATTGTGCAAAGTCCGATATTAAAGAGTGCATTTATTCCCTTTGAACTGTCGTACTTTGCAAAACCAAATCCAATCATTGAGTTGGATATTACTCCACCAATCATACAAATTGCAGTTATAAGCAATGTATTACCAAAATATCTTACAAAGTCATATTTAGTAAGTATCGTTGTGTAGTTACTCCACATAAATGGCGGCTTAAATAATACCGGGGGTGATTTATATGCAAGACCCGGTCCCTGCAAGGATATTGCCAATGCGTATATAAAGGGGGCTATCATCGTTATTGCTACAAGGATAAATATTACGTACTGTACTACACGCATTTTCTTGCTTGTATTACTCATAATATACCCACCTCTTTTCTGCCTTTTTCTGCGCAATTGTGAGCAAGCCTACTATTACGAAGGTTACCCAACCAATTGCAGTCGCTATTCCTATCTTAGCTGTTGTTCCGAATGCTGCAGAGTAAACATATGTTGCAATAACAGGTAAATCTGCTCCCTCTTGCGTCATCATTTTGAATATCTCGAAGGAGTTGAATGTACCAATCATTTCTGTCATTACAAGATAGAAGATTGTCGGTGAAAGCATCGGCATTGTAATTTTGAAGAATCTAGTAACCGTACCTGCACCGTCAATGTCTGCAGCTTCGTATATATCTTCGCTTACACCCTGAAGTGCGGCAAGAAGATAAATCGCCTGTGAGCCTACGCCCTTCCAGATACACAGTACTGCAATACAAATTATTATTACATACCATTTATCACTGAATACGTACTTAAAGGGACCCATTCCGAACAGTCCGAAGAATTGGTTAAAGATACCGCCGAACGGGTTATATAGCATTACCCAGATAGCTACTACTGCAACCATCGGAGCAACGACCGGTACAAAGTATATGCCTCTGAAAAGGGCTATACTCTTCATTTTCTGATTTAGCGCAACTGCAAGCACACACGATAAGAATATTTCTATCGGAAGGTATGCTATTACAAATGCGAAGGTGTTTCTGTAAGCCTCCAATATGTCAGGTTCGGTAAATACATCTATGTAGTTTTTAAGTCCGACCCACTTTGGAGCACTTATCATATTATACTCTGTGAATGAGTAATAGAATGATGTTACTACTGGCACTAAGAAGAACATCAATAGTCCCAGTATATATGGGCTAACAAACAGCCAGCCCCATTTTCTGTCTCTCTTAAGCAAGAGCTTCTCCTCCATTCCACCATTGGGCAATTTATAAATGTTATTAGGCTCCCCTGTGCAATGGAGCCGGCATTGCGCAGCAATGACTGAGGGGTTTGCAAATTAAATAGCGTTTATTAACAATCCCTCCGCCCCATCGGGGCACCTCCCTTTACACAAGGGAGGCTTTTTTATAATACATTTGAAACACAATTATTATTTTCGGAGCGGCACGGAGACCGTCCCCCACAATGGTTTACTATAAAGCTTATTCGTAGGGACCGGCGTCCTCGACAGTCCGTTTTAGTATTACTTGCGGACCGTCCGGGAGGCAGGTCCCTACGGATTTGGGTCTTATCGGAATGATTAGCTAAACTCTATTAGTCTGCCAATACCTCAGATACCTCTTTGTGTACTGTTTCAACAACCTGTTCAGGCTCCATTCTGCCTTCTACCATTTCCAAGCAAGCCTTATCCATCTTTTCTCTCCACTCTGACCACGACGGGTTCTCCCAAAGAGTTGTACCTGTTGTGTCGAGATACTTGAGCATCAAAGCTCTGTCAGCAGGCTTTGTTTCAACCTTCTGGCAAGCTTCAATTGCCTTCTTGTGAATCGGGAAACCACCTCTGATTTCCTCTGCAAGCTTAAGCTGTGTTTCTTCGCTTAAGTAGAACTTGAGCCACTTCCAAGCAGCTTCCTGTTTTTCAGGAGCTGATGCCTTGTTGATAATCCAGCAGTTAGGAACGTAAACCGTATCTCTGCTACCGTCTGCGCCCAAAGGCATTGCAGTTACATTGTACTTAAGAGCATCACCACCGTTTGTATTAATAACCTTCATAGCAGCGCTGTTCATAAATGCCATAGCAATTTTACCATTGGCGAATGCAGACTCAAGACCGCCCTGTGTTGAGTACCAAGCAACAGGAGGTGTAACACCAGCCTCAACAAACTCGTTCATAAGCTTAACACCCTCTAATACCTTCGGGTCATTGAAGTTAGACTCAGTTTTTGCTTCATTAAGCGGAGCGCCGCCTGTTGACATAATGAATGGCAACCAGCCTACTGTGATTGAATACTGAAGACCAAAGCCGTAAACAGGTGATGCACCTGTTGCATCCGCCGGAGGTGTAAGCTTTTTAGCAGCATCTAACACATCCTGCATAGTCCATGTTTCGTCAGGGTATGAAAGACCAGCTTCGTCAAAGAGTGTTTCATTGTAGTAAAGACCTACAACGTTAAGTCCGTGAGGAACACCCCAAACCTTACCATCTGCATCCTTTGCAGCATAAAGTGCACTGATGTAGTCGTCAGCATTTATATCTGCTGCAATCTTCTCTGATAAATCCATCGCTGCACCGTTTGCGCCGAAGGATGCTGTCGCACCTGAATCGTGGATGAATACATCAGGAGCTGTGCCACCTGCAATCTGTGTTGTAAGCTTGGTTGCAAAGTCGCCCCATGGTGCTTCGTCAAGCTCTACGTTAATGTCGGGGTTAGCCGCCTTAAATTCTTCAATAATTGAAAACGGTGTAAGTGTATCACCGTTGGGAACACCAATTTTAAGTGTTACCTTACCATCCACATCACCGTTGCCGCCGCAAGCTGCAAGTGATACTGCCATTATTGATGCCAATGCTGTTGCAAGAATCTTTTTGAATTTCATAGTTTTCCGCCTTTCGGTTTATTTGCGGAACGACACATAGGTCGTTCCCTACGTTGTATGGGACGTTCACGAACGTCCCGTTTTATTTGTGATAATGTACGACAACGGACCGTCCGGGATGCCGGTCCCTACATTACATGGAGTTTATTGCCAAAACTCTTTTCCCTATAAAAGACCTATGCAGCAGCCGGCGCAAAGCCGCCTGCTGCATAAAGGTGTGTAATTACAATTTGTTAAAAAGGGATTTCATAAATTATGCTATTGGGTTTTCTTCGGGAACGTAAACCTTTACTTTTTCAATAAAGTCATTACTATTAGTGAAGGTAAACTCAAGACTTGAGATATCATCACCAGAGCCTATGAAGAAGTCGCCTTTCTCATATACAACCTCTGAGCCGTTTCTGTATACCTTGTATGTAGCTGCTTCCATGTCAAGAACAAGTTTCAAAGAAGCACCATGCTGCCATCCCATACCGCCAAAGGCTACCAAATCTTTACCGCTGTCATATACACTGAAGTCGCCTCTGCCGTTAGCTCTGATACCTGCCATTTTTACACCGGCTTCTGAATACAAGTTCAAAATACCCTCTGAAGCAGCTACACCGTCTATTGTATAACCGTTTGAATCACGGGTTAAGCCGTTATAATCAACCTCGATTACAAGCTTACCGCTAACAACCGGCACCGGCTCAAATGCAAGCTTAGCCTGAACAGCGCCTGTCGCACCATTCTTTTCTGTAACACCTGATGCTACAAGCTTGCCGCCTGCTGTTTCAAGCACTGCAGAACCTAAACGATTGAGTACTGACCAACCTTCCAAATCAGCAATTTCCTTACCGTCTGTTGCAAAAGCATTTGCACTGTCATAAGGAAGCGCTACCGGAGTAACAACTCTGCCGTCTATTACTGTTACAGTCCATGTAAGAGTTTTGCCATAAAGAGCACTTGTAGCTGTAATAGTAGCTGTACCTGCACGTCTTGCAGTGATAAGTCCGTTAGCTGTAACGTCAGCAACTGCAGGACTGCTTGATGTGAAGGTCATATCTGGCATAGACTCTGTTGCCGGTGTGTATGTGATAGCAGCTGTTGCTGTTTCACCAACTTTAAGCTCGAAAGCTGTGGCAGCCTGCTCAGCTGTAATCTTCTTGTAGATTCTGATGTTGTCTATTGCTTCGCCGTTCTGTGAGAAGTTGTAAACAAGTTTTGACGCATCACTCTGAGTAAATTCAAACTCAGTCTGTGTACCTGCCGTCTTCTGTACGTCATCGAAGAATACCTTATACTTCTTTGCAGTAAAGTCAATCTCGTATTTGATTGTTCTTGCATACATCCAGTTGTTACCATCGAGTGTACCAGCAACCCAACCGGTCTTTTCCCATGGTGAACCGAAGTCTCCTCGACCATCTGCCTGAATATCAGCAATTCTTGTGCCGTCAGAAGCATAAACACCAAACACACCATCATATCCACTCATGTTTCTATTGTCTTGAGCAACGTCTGCTGTATAACCTCTGTATACTTCAAGAACAAGTGTACCTGTGCTCTGTGGCTCAAAGTCTATTGTAAGCTGACCATTACCACAAACACTTCTGGGGAGATATTGTGGGAATGCCGGAGTTGTCGGGAACCAGTAACCGGTTACATTTCTCTGAACAAGCATGCCATCCTCGATACCTATAGTACCTGTTCTGAATGCGTTACTGTCAACGCTTCCACCAATTTCTCTGATAGAAATATCCTGGTATGAAACACGTGCTACGTCATCAGCCGAACTGAAATCGTTGCTGTAAGGAACTTCTCTTACCAAAGATTCACGTGTTATGGTTGAAGTTATAGGTCTCATTGTACCAAGACCATCCCAAAGGAATGCCTTTACATCGTATGATGCAGCCAATGATGCAACATATTTAGTAACATAGCCTGCCTTTGCATCTGCGCCGATTGTTTCACGGTCGATGTCAACAAGGTTTGTTGTTCCCGGCTCATACTTTGCTACGATAAGCTCAACTGTTTCGCCGTCATATGCAGGTGAATAAACAATCTCTGCACCACCTGCTGATGTAACACCCATTTCAGGCGCTTCTACGATTGAAATATTGTCATAGCACATTGTCTGTCCGTCTCCAGTTGTCCAAACTTCACCTGCTTCAAGTGTTCTTGAACGGCAGAGCATATTGAGGTTAAAGAGACCTGAACCAGGGTTAGCCTTACCTTCAGGAGCTGTGAAGTAACCCTCGTAAATTGTCCAGTCGCCGTCTGTTCCGATAGCTACAGGATCAAATGGAATACCAGTATAATCAGCACCTGCGCCTACAATAGCAAAATTCGGATCTTTGTTAGCGATTGTCTCGCCTAATGTATGCTTATACTTGAATGTTACTCTGTATCTCTGTCCAACTTTTAAGAGCTGATTCTGCGGATAAATGGTAGAACCCGGGCCTTCTACTACAAACAAGCCGTTTTGAGTTCCGTCTGCAAGTGTTTCAGATTGATGAATCTTGCTCCAACCTGTATCATACCCACTATTCTGAAGGTCTTCAAATTTACCATTATTTACAACCTCAGCAGAACGCTTAAGTGAAATATTATCATAGTATATAATCTGGTTAGGATGAGCATTGTCACCATCTGCTGCAAGCACAACCTCTACCGCATTAGTATAAGGCGGTGTGATGAAGTTTAATCTTCTTTCTTGAGGCACATTGTTTGGCATAGAACCGCCATGTATGTATACCTCAACACCCGTATAGTCTTTCGCTGAAGAAACAGCATCAATACAAGCTGATACAAGTGAAATCTGGTCTTCATTTGCAGCGTTATAGTCAGCTACATACTCACCAATCGTCTTATATGTATCTGTAGTCGCATCATAGTTAAGGAAGTTTACTTTTGCAACCGCATACTGAAATGTTTTCGCACCGAATGAAAGTGTGTATCTTGTAAGAGGCTCAATGTTCTTTACCTTCTGTGTGAAAGAGAATGCATCACCACACATAGCCAACACCGTCTTACCTGTAAATACAAATGTTTGAGATGTACCGCTTGTTGTATCGTACTCTGCCTCGTTGTAGTGAAGCTCCCAGTTATCTGGGATAGTATTTGCTCCGATTGATACCTTATGTACTTCGCCAACTGTAAATGCTTCGTTTGTACAACTACTGAATGCTCCGTTTACCAAAAGCTCGGGAGCTGTTGATGCTGTTGCTGCAAAACCTGTCATTGGCAATGCTGTTGACACAAGCGCTGCAGCTGTGAAAATCGCGCCGATTTTCACTTTTAACGAAAATAGGGTTTTCATAAAATTGTACCTCCATTTAATTTATTTTTAGTATGCCATCTGCACACTTATCATTGTAACACTATTATAACATTTGTAACATTGCTGTACCATAGGTTTTCTTTAGAGGTTTAAGGGTTTATATTCTTTTTTTAAGTTTTTTTGGATAAATTTTATACTTTTTATGAAATTTATGGTCTAATTTTTATAAATATGGCAATAAAAACGGAACGTCGAGGACACATTTTGTGGCGAGATATGGGTATGCACCAGCAAAGGTGTTGTCTAATTGATTTTGTAGGGACCGGCATCCCGCACAGTCCGTCAGTTTTGTTGTTATTTGCAGACCGTCGGGGACGACGGCCCCTACAGTAAAGAGGGGATGTAAAATTACATCCCCTCTTTACTCTGCGAAAACATCCAGTCAAATAGCTCTTTATCTGCATATGCGTAATCCCACGCATTATGTCCTACACCTTTTAATATCGTAAGCTTTGCGTTTCCGCCCTTATTATTAACCGCCTCGGTCATTTTCTTACTTTCCTCACAGAAAACTATCGGATCATCAGCGCCATGCACTGCCCAAATCGGCACATCCTTAAGTCTTAATGCGTTCCAGTACATTCCACCGCCGCAAATGGGAACCATTGCCGCTAATTTTTCCGGCATACTCATCCCCACCTGCCATGTGGCATATGCACCCATACTTGCACCCATTACATACACTCTCGTTTTATCTGCCCAAAGGTTATCTATAGCATAGTTTATAAAGTCCTTGAGCTGTTCGAATATCTCAAACCACGAGTCTGCAAAGCATTGTGGCATTACCACTACTGCATTTCTGATATACGGCTCACCAAGCTTGAAGAGCGGATAGTTCATATGCAGCGATATATCATTTCCTCTCGCCCCTGCTCCGTGCAGAAGTATTATCAAAGGATATTTCTCATCCGGCGAAAATTTTTGCGGTTTCTTTAATATGTATTCAAATTTTTTGTATTTACAAATTTCTCTGTCCATTAGTATTCTCCTTATTTGATTACGGACCGTCGGGGACGCCGGCCCCTACGATTGATTAGCGCTATACGACATCCCCAACAGTCTGTTTCATTGATTTACTTTAATCTGAACATCTTTGTCTCGCCGAAATACATATCAACCTTAATTGTGTCTGTATTCTCGCCGTAGTTCTTCTTCTCATACACTTCATACGGTGTGCATTTTCTCGGAAGATGGATTGTCTTCTCTCCTGCACTTGATGCATGGATTGTTACGTAGTTATCGTTCTGGAACAATACATCATCACCATCCTCCCAGATATGACATCCTGCATAACGTGCAATTGAACGTATTACTGCCGCTCTTACTACCTTTGTACCGCAGAATACCGCTTTATATCCATCACATTCGTTTATGGTCATAGCAGGCTTACCGGTTTCTCTGAATCTTGCAATAACCTCGCCTTCGCCCTCTTTGGTAGAGAAGCATGGTGCTAAGTAGCCTCTTTCGTAGTTTCCGATTTCCCAGTCATTCATACCAACTGCGGACAGGCGGATATGGCGGTCCAAATCGCCGTAGCTTCTGCCCTTTTCCATATCCTTTGCAGCCTCGTGGTCGCCTTCCTTTCTAAAAAGCGGCACTCTCACGTTATTCTCCATCTCTATTTCCATACCCATAAGGTCGGTCATATTCGCTGTTGAGAATCTTTGTTCTGCATCAAAATTTATTACGCCGTTACCGTACATAAACATTGCTGTTGCGTTATTTTTTCTGAGCTTTGCCTTGATAGCCTCACGTTCCTCGTTACTTAGCGAATAAACGTTAAAGAACACATACAGCTTATAATCAGGCATATCAGGGTTTGACATATCATTATGATAATACTGGTCTACACCTGCGCCGATTCTTGCAACCTCATAGTTACGCATATACTCTACTGTATCGTGGAGTGATTTCGGTGCTATCATATGCACACTTTCCTCGTCATAGATAAACGCAATCTCGTGCTTTTTAGCTCGGTCTAAGGAATATGCTTCCTCCGCTATCTTTGACTGCTCATTAAATAATGCATATGTTTCGTCAAACTTATATCTTCCGCCGCCCCATAGCTGGTCAAACCACCAGCCCTGCAAGTCGTCGCAGATATTTCTGCCGAAGTTTCTCTTTAGTACATCTATGTCGTCCTCAATACCGAACAGGTCATACACATGGCAGTATTCGGTTGGGTCGGCATGGGTTCTTGTGTCGTCCTCAACTACGAACATCGAGCCGTTTATGCGCATTGAGTCATACATACATCTCTGACCCTCAAAGCCGCCACGCTGTCTGTTCTGATATGTACCGGGCGCTGAGAAGATATCCACAACGCCTGATTTAAGCACATCGTAAACACATGAAATAGAAACGTACTGTGTAAAATGACACGCTCCGTAGTTACCGTAAAATGCACCGACAAGCAAATTGTTATCAGACATTTCTTTTACCAGCTCACCGAAATAAATCAACGAACGTGCCGCTCCGTTTGAACGCGCGCGGTAGAAGTCATATACAGACATATACTTATCAACATTCAGGAACGAGCCGATATGTGTATCGTCCTCATAGAAGGATGGCAATACCTCGTGGTTCGGATTCTTCCATCTTTTATTTACATCATAGTCTATGCCCGCCAAGTCATATCTTGCATCCATAGCATAGTAGCGCTCTTCCATATTCGGTATTCTCGGATTATCAAATGTTGCCTCAGGGTCGTCCCATGCCTTTCTGAGATTTTCCTCTGTACCGTATTTTTCACGAAGATAGAGTGAATATTCACGTCTTAATGCCTCGGAGAAGTCGCCGTAAACACCGTTTAATGGGTCTGTTATAGGCCCTAACTGTCGCCACTCTGATGTATTACCTGCTGCAATAAACACACCGGTAATTCTATCAGCATACGGCTTTTGCATCAGTCGGTCATATGTATCCTTCAAGTACTCACCGGCTTTTTTGCGCCATTTGTCTGAATATAGCGTATAACAAGCAGGCATATCCTTATAATACGATTCTGTTGCAAGATATGCACCCGGATGTGAGCCGTCCTGCATTGTAAGGCACTCATCCAAATTCTCCATTACCCACTCATTTGACGGATGGAGTCCGATTCTGAGCATGATAAGTGCGTCGGGCACTTCCTCAAGAAGGATTTTAACCTCTTCGTCAAGCTTATCAAAGGCATCAGGTCTTATCCATTCGGTATCACAGATTAAGAAATATATCTTTATTCCGTTTGCGCCAAGATTTCTTAAATAATCACGGTCAATCTTATATTTTCCATTATCAACATTTGCGATTGTTGCCATCATCGGCGGATAAATCTTATCGCCGTGGCTGATCGCCATACTTCCATTATGCTTTACAAGTTTTCCCATTGTTTTCGTCTCCTTTTTATCTGCTACTTCAATCTGAACATCTTGGTTTCTCCAAAACGCATTTTACATTTGATTACATCGGTATTCTCGCCGTAGTTCTTCTTTAGAATACAGATGTATAGCCATCAAGCTTCTTTACCGCTATTGCAGGCTTTCCCGTTTCACCAAATCTGCCTACAACCTCGCCATCGCCCTCTTTTGCCGAAAAACTCGGTGCAAGATAGCCCGGTTCATAATTACCTATTTCCCAGTCAAGACAGCTGAGTGAATTAAGAACTATTCTTCTGTCAATCCGATACTTTCCGTTACTGACATTAGCTATTGTTGCCATCATCGGCGGGTAGATTTTGCCGTTATGGCTGATTGCCATACTTCCGTTATGCTTTATCAGTTTTCACATTGCTATCCACCTTTTTATTTGCAAACACCATAAAGAATCTGTGCTACCTGTGAACGTGTCGCAGTATTTTGCGGTGCGAATGAACCGTCGCCCATTCCTGCTACAATCTTTTTCTCTGCTGCCCACGAAACTGCATCATTTGCCCAAGAAGAAATAGTATCATTATCTATAAATGCTGACGAAGCTGTAAATGACGTATCTATGCCGTTTTGTGCCATACTTCCCTTAAGCACTGTTACAAGCTCTTCTCTTGTAATTGGCTTATCAGGATAGAACTTATCGCCATCGATAAATGTAAGTATTCCCTTTGCTGCCGCAGCATTTACTGCTGCCGCATAGTAGCTGTTTTCGGGGACATCTGTAAAGGCTACAGGTGCTCCTGCATTTGTATCAATATACATTCTGCCCATAAGCGCAAGGAACATGGACCTTGTTATCTCCATTTCAGGCTCAAAACGATTATTGCCCGTTCCTGCAAATATTCCGTTTTCAGCAGTATATTTTACCGCCTTATAGTACCATGCATTTGTCTTTATATCCGAAAAAATTGCAATCTCTGCATTTCCACCCAAAACCGCAAACGCATTTTGAAGCTCTGCCAAAAATTCTGTTGCAGATTTACGGGCATTATCAATATCATCATAAGCTGATATTTTAATAGCCTCATCTGCTTTTTCCTTTAATGATGTCATTGTTGCAGTCTGTCCTTTACTCTCAAGAGCTTTCAAAACATCATTTTCTATCATTATAATTGCTGCTTCACCTGTCAGCATTTCAATATTCTCCGAAGACGAAACCTCCGCTGCTATTTCAGCCACTCTTCCAGCAGCATCATTAAAATCTGCCGAAGCTGTTAAAGTAAGTGAAATCAAACATAATACTACCGATACTATAAGTTTTTTCATTTATATGTCCCTTTCTTTATCCTATTCACACAAATGCAGGCTATACTTGTATAAGTAATACCTACCTGACTACTTTGCATAAATATTCTTACACCGATAATTTACAAGTGTCAGGCATGGATAATCCACCCCTGACACAAGTTATTATCGTAGTATTACGCTATACCAGTTATTTAAGTGTTACATAACCAAAGAGTGATTTAGCACCAAGATATGAACCGTAGGTCGGTGCCCAGCACATATTTGTTCCGTTATTCCTATGATATCTTCCGATTTCAAGGCGGAGTACATCACCCTTCTTTATCTTGGTGATACCGTCGAGTGTTCCTGGAACTGTGAGACTCATTTCCCATCTGTCGTCATAGAAGCTTGTTTCTGTTGTAAAGCCTTCAAAGTCTACAACTGTGTTCTTTGAGCCTGCACCTGTTGAGTATGCATCCCAGATTGAGCCGTTAAGGTCGGAAACAAGCTGTGCACAGTCTGATGCACCGTCAAATCCCCAGAAGAACTCAACACAGTCTCCTGCCCACGGGTTAGCATCTCTTTGCTGAAGCTCACCCATAGATACGTTACTCATATCGTCATATGCTATAATCTTTACAAAGAAGTTATCATCACTGTAAAGAACCTTACACTGTGTCTTAGGTTCTACCGGTTCACCTGTCTGATACTGCACGAAATCACTTGTGAAAGGAGCCGTTTCCCACTCTTCTTCTGTCGGAGTATCACCCTTAATCTTTGATGCTGTGTAGGTGTTAATCTCATACTCTGGGAGCGGAGTAAGCTGGCCTGATGCAAGGTCTTCATCGAGGCTCTTGATACCCTCGGTAATAGCACCATAGTATGCATCATTCTGGTTTATATGCTCCATTGAATACATCCAGAATCCTGTTGTAGTTGGTGCAGCCTGACTGATTTTGAGTGTTGTTAATTCAGGACTTAAAGCACCTGCTCCTGGGTAAAGTCCCGGACAGTATATTGCCGGAATATCATTTTCCTTAATCTCCTGCATTCTTGAAGCTGTGTCTGCCAATGAACCCCAATACTCATTCTCTGAGAATACGATTACAGGCTTTTCAGGTGTTCCGAGACCCTTTGTCATACCTGGAATCCACTCGTATGCAGGGAAATAGGCAATCAGCATTTCAGGATTTACAGCATGGATTCTTTCACGAATCTCGGTAAATCTTTCTGTAACCTTACCCTCAAACCATTTATTATACTCGTCAATCTTGCCATTGTTAATAAGATATGCATTACGATTTTCAGGAGCGATTGTTTCCCATTCGCCCTTCAATTTCTTTTCTGTAAGATACTTGTTCCAGCAACGGTCGCACATACACTTTGATGTGTACTGTGATTTACCGCCCGAATACATCTCAAAGTCAAGTACGATACCCTCAACAAAATCATAGCCTGCAATCATTTCTGAACGCTTTATAAGCTGTTCTTCCCAATACTCGTCAGAAAGTGTACAGGGAATTGTGAAGTAGCTATCCAAGGGGATACCAGGATGGAACTGTCCGTATTTGGTATTATCTACCAAGCCATTATCACCAAAGTTAATCTTTATAAAAGTGTGGTAATCCCATTCATTATCCCACTTAGCAGCAAAATCCATCATCTGTACTTGGCCTTCCCATGTGCTGTCATCATAGGGTTCGCCTTCCGGACCGCCCAAAAGATTCATAATAATAGTATTAACACCTGTCGATTCAAGCTTGTTGAGTATATTATCCGCCGAGTCCGCCTTATCATAATAGTTTATTGAGCCGTATGCGCCACGGATTTTCTCATCTCTTATCCAGTCATAATGATCTGCTATGCCATCCCAGTCAATCATATAACCGTCCTTGGAGTCTTTAGAAAGACAGTTATACACAAGCTGTGCCATTGAACCACGGTTGATGGTGTTGCCCTTTGAACTGTTTACTCCACCTAAAACCTCTTCCTCCTCAGCTACTGCAATGTAACCATCAGGCCAGCCGCCAAGCTTTTTAGCTTTGCTTTCCTTTTTCATTGCACAAACAAGCATCTTTACTGCCTGTTCAAATGTAACCTTTGCGTCAGGCTCGAATGTTACTTCTGTTGTACCTGCAATAATTCCCATCTGATATGCAGTTTCTACCTGCATATATGCCCAGTGTGTAGTCGGTACGTCAATAAACTTCTCAATATCCTCAATCTCTCTTGAACCGTATGCTCTTAAGATTATTGAAACCATTTCCGCTCTTGAAAGCTCCTCATCAGGTGCGTACCTTCCATCTCCTCTGCCGCTTACGATATCCTGTTCTGCAAGCGAATTTACTGCTTCTTCATAAGGGCTGCCCGAAATATCGGAAAATTTCTCTGCCGATACAGGCATTGCCAGTCCTGCAAGTGCTGTTGACGCTGCCAAAATCAAGCTTAGTATTTTTGTTTTCATAGTGTGTTTCTCCTTTCTATGTTCATCAATCTGAAACGATTGAAAGCTTACGTTTGTTATCTGCCAAGTATCTCATTATTCGCCTTTTCAAGCTCGGTATAATACTTAGGTTCGTTTTCAAGCTGATCACCTGAATAAATCCAGTAGCCCAAATCCTTTGGATATGCTTCTTTAATCTTAAATGCGAAGTTAATTATTTTGATTGCAGATTCCATATTCGGCCACAAACCTACTGCAAAGATTACAGGGTCATCATTAAGTTCTGCTTCTGCCTTTGCAGTATCCTTGATTCCTATTATACCTTTATAAGTCCTTTCCTCAAATACCACGAGCGGCATTTCCTCTGTTCCGAGACCTTTGGATATTCCTCCCGGCCATTCCAGCTGCGGCATAACACCGATTATGAGATTAGGATTTATTGCATGAAGTCTTTCACGCATTATTGATGTAACCTCTGCAACCTTTTCTTCAAACCATTTGTTATAATCATCAAATAAATCATTTTCAATGAGGAACGCTGCTCTTTCGTTAATATCTGTGTTGCTGAGCTTTATAGCCATATCATCTTTATGCTCGCTATAGTATTTTTCAACACAGCTATCACAAAGGCATTTGCCGGGATAGTACGTGCTTCCGCCGGAGTACATCTCCATATCGAATACTACACCGACAATCTTGGGATGCTTTGCAACAACCTCTAGTCTGCTCATCATTTCCTTTTCCCAATACTCCTGAGAAAGCGGACAAGGCAAATCAAGCGAATTTTCCTTACCCGGATGATATTCACCACATGAGGTGTTGCCGACAACCGAATCAGCACCATAGCTTGCCTTCATAAAAATACGTATTCCTGTTTCTTCAACGTACTTTTCCATATCCTCACAAACCTCATCAAGCGCCTGAGGACTCTTATTTATATCTCCACCCTTGAAGTTGCCGATTATGTTATATATGAAAGTATTTACTCCCATATCTTCAAGCTTCTTCTGTCGTGCTGTATCATAAAACAGACCTACAGAATCATATACACCGCGCATCTTGTCCTTAACAAAGATGTCAAAAACCTCGCTTCTTTCCTTCTTTGGAAGTTCAACACTCTTTACTATCGGGTCAGAAGTCTGTCCATTCTTCCATACATACGCCTTAACTGTAATGTCTTTTGATTTTTCCGGAAGCTTCATTGTTGACTTAACATATGTAGTTTTTTGTGCAGTAAATGGTTTGATTTTCGTTGCAACAAGCTTTTCACCCTCGTATGCAGCAAAAACAACACTTCCGCTTTCTCCAACATATTCTGGCACATAGTGAAGATTAGCAGTTACCTCGTCAAGTCCGTCCGGCAAAGTGTGAAGTTCCATTTCCTTGTTTGTAATAGTTAGATGTGTCTGATTCTCAAAATCTGTGATATCAACATCATCATAGTAAAGCTCACCGCCGTTATATAGACGAATCAGAAGATACATAGAGCCTGTACCCGGTGGTACAATAAAGTCTATTCCTTTATAAGTCCACTTATCCCCGGTTACTATTTGAGTGTTCCAACCGCTTTGTGTTATATATCCTCCTGCTTTATCACGGAAACCAAAGGTTATACTCGCCATACCGCCTTCTGCAAGACTTACTACCTTGAGTCTGAATGAGAGCGTAAGCTTATCTCCCTCAGTAATATTCTGAATATCCTGACTAAGATAACATCTGCCCGTGTCGGTCTTCATATGCACAACATTTTCACCATCGTGCTTAACAACTGTCATAGTACCCTTTCCCGATTGCCATGTAGAGTTCCATCCGGAAAGTCCTTGATCAAAATCACCGTTCGTTATGTACGTTGTTTCGTAGACATCTTCTGCTATTACCATCCCCGGTATAGATACCATAGAAAGTGCAGCAAGCAATGCTAATAATCTCCTTTTCATAAGACACCACCTTTTATTTAGTCGAAAATACCTCTATTCAATCATATTTTACTTTACCTTATATTTTTTGACAAGTGCATAACTTTAGAACTTTTTATATGTATATTCATTTCTTTAGATTTGAGGCACTTTTTTTCCCTAAGAAGTTTATTATTTCTCTTGACATTTTTAAGATGAATAAATATAATAAGTTTTAGTAAGGAGGTGCACTACTATGTCTATATTCGATAAGTTTGAAAAAGAGTTTGATGCACAAATTACCAACTACACAAAATGGCCTGTTTATCCGCCAAGTTCCGATCCTCATTTTCATAATGGATATGAGTTGTATTTTCTATTTTCAGGCAGTACAAAATATATAATTGAGAATAACCCATATGAAATCGAAGAAGGGGATATAGTATGGATTCCTCCATACATTGACCACAAAACTCAGCCAAATAATACCGAGCGGCACAAACGTTTGTTATTTTGGATTATTCCGCATTATCTCGAGGATTGCTTGAAGGACAACAAGGAATTATCTGACTTTTATCACCATTACAGAGTTATTAGAACTACCACACGAGATGTCAAGTTATTCAGAAAGTTTTCAAACCTTTTGCTCGAGGAGTATTTTACAGAAGAAGCAGCTATGTCAGGTGAAGTAATCAAGGGGTTACTGCTTTCTTTGTTGGTACATCTTAAAAGAATGTACGAGCGCAATACGAGAGACAGCAAAGGCAATCAATCAGGTTCAGAGGACAATACAAGCTACAGCCTAAACCTTTTAATTTCGTATATAAATACGCACTATGCAGAGGATATTACGTTAGCTTCACTCGCCGAACAGGTTAATATGAATCCTGTTTATATATCTTCACTTTTTAAGAAAAACTTTGGATTTACCTTCAAGGAATATCTGCTTAAATTAAGAATTACAAAAGCCACTCAGCTATTAAAAAGCTCAAGCTCTACGGTAGAGGCAATCGCATTTGAATGTGGATTCCGTTCAAGCAATCATTTCTGTAAAACATTTAAGAGATTGGTTGGTATGTCTCCTTTGATGTTCCGAAACATTGATAACGAATAAAAGTGTGTGTTCAAACGAAACACACACTTTTTTGTTTACTTAACCGATACTTCTGCAAAGCACCATTCTTCGCCCATATACTCGGTCTGCAAGCCACCTCTTGCATGCATAAAAAGCCGCCTATTCCCTGCTCGTCCATCTTTTCTATCTGCCACTTAGTTTCTTCTGTATTCATCTTTTCATTCCATGACCAGAATGGTATTGGTCTGTATTTTTTTGGTACATTCTTAAAATTCATTTTTCCACCCCGGCAAATCAAATTTATATAACTTGTTTTACCAAGTTTAATCTATGTAGTCAAGGTACTTTTTTGTCTATTATTAAAACAATGGCATAAAAATCCGCAAGATAGAATCTATCTTGCGGATTGTAGAATTAAAATCAATATTTAGGACGTGCTTTATAATGAGTGTGCAACAACTCGTGAGCAATGTGTGAACCCGGCTTTTCAAGGAACTCATCATAGATCTTCTTAACGTCGGGGTTCTCGTGGCTCTTACGGATTGTAAGACGTTCATCCTCGCTATAAAGTGCCTTTGCTCTTGTCGCCTTAACATCTATATCCATATGTGTCTTAGCCGAGCAAATCGGCTGACCACCGCCTGTTACACAGCCACCAGGACAGGCCATAACCTCGATGAATTCGTAGTTCTTCTCACCGCTTCTTATCGAATCGAGAAGCTTTCTTGCATTACCAAGTCCGTGAGCGATTGCAACCCTGACATCTTTACCGCCGAGTGTAACAGTTGCTTCCTTAATACCCTCTGTACCGCGAACTGCCTCAAATTCAACCTTGTCCAAGGTCTTATTCTCAACAAGTTCATATACAGTTCTGAGAGCTGCCTCGGTAACACCGCCTGTTGTACCGAAGATTACACCTGCACCTGTTGCTTCTTCAAATGGATTGTCAAATTCCTCATCAGGAAGCTCTGTAAACTTGATACCTGACTGCTTAATCATCTTAGCAAGCTCTCTTGTAGTGATAACTGCATCAACATCACGAATACCATCTGCCTCCATCTCTTCTCTTGAAGACTCGAACTTCTTAGCCACGCAAGGCATAACCGAAACGACAAACATCTTCTTCGGGTCAATGCCCTCCTTCTTAGCATAGTAGCTCTTCAAAATTGCACCGAACATCTGATGCGGTGATTTACAGCTTGAAAGATTGTCAAGGAAATCAGGGAAATTATGCTCACAGAACTTAATCCAACCGGGTGAGCAAGACGTGATAAGCGGAAGCTTACCGCCGTTCTGCAAACGGTCTAAAAGCTCTGTTCCCTCTTCCATAATTGTAAAATCTGCACCTGTATCGGTGTCAAATGCCTTATCAAAGCCGAGTCTCTTGAGTGCGGCTACCATCTTACCTGTTACAGGTGTACCGATTTCATAGCCGAACTCCTCGCCCAAAGCCGCTCTTACTGCAGGAGCCGTCTGGACTATTACATACTTATCCTCGTCTGCGATTGCGTCCCAAACCACGTCTGTTGATTCCTTCTCGCGAAGTGCACCAACAGGACAAGCTACGATACACTGTCCACAGTTTACACAAGCAGTTGATGAAAGCGACTTATCAAAAGCACAGCCAACCTTTGTGATAAATCCACGTTCCATTGTATCAATAACTGAAACAGTCTGTACGTTCTTACATGCGCTTACACAACGGCGGCAAAGTACGCACTTATTATTATCACGAACGATTGACGTTGAAAGGTCGTCAATGTCATATTCATTTCTTACACCGAGGTACGGAATATCATTAACTCCGAGCTCATCACAAAGTGTCTGAAGCTCACATTTCTGATTTCTTGTACAAGTCAAGCACTTTCTGTCGTGGTTGGACAAAATCAGCTCCAACGTAGCCTTTCTTGCCTTTTTAACTCTCGGAGAATGTGTCAGAACCTCAATACCTTCTGCAACGGGATATACACACGCTGCCTGAAGTGCTCTTGCACCCTTGATTTCAACTACACACATTCTGCATGAGCCGGTTTGTGATACGTCCTTCAAATAGCAAAGGGTAGGAATATCAATTCCGGCTTCTCTTGCTGCCTGGAGTACCGTGTAACCCTCAGGTACAGATACGTCCATGCCGTTTATCTTCAAATTTACCATCTTGCTTAAGCCTCCCTTTACTTCTTATAAATAGCACCGAACTTACAACCGCTCATACAAGCGCCACACTTGATACACTTATCCTGGTCGATGACAAACGGTGAACGAATTTCACCTGAAATTGCATTAACAGGACACTGTCTTGCACAAAGGCTACAACCCTTACACTTCTCGGGATCGATAATGTACTTTGACAAAGCCTTACATACACCTGCAGGACAGACCTTATCGCGTACGTGTGCCTCGTACTCCTCACGGAAGTACTTAAGTGTTGAAAGTACGGGGTTCGGAGCTGTCTGTCCGAGACCGCAAAGTGATGACTCTTTAATTGAGTAGCAAAGCTCTTCAAGCTTGTCAATATCTTCCATTGTGCCCTTACCGTCGGTAATCTTTGTAAGAAGCTCAAGAAGTCTTCTTGTACCGATACGGCATGGTGTACATTTACCGCATGACTCATCAACAGTGAACTCAAGGAAGAACTTAGCGATGTCAACCATACAGTTGTCCTCGTCCATAACGATAAGTCCGCCAGAACCCATCATTGAGCCGATTGCCATAAGCGAATCGTAATCAATCGGAGTATCCATAAGATGTGCAGGGATACAACCACCTGAAGGACCACCTGTCTGAGCAGCCTTGAACTTCTTGCCGTTCGGGATACCGCCACCGATTTCCTCTACAATCTCACGAAGTGTTGTTCCCATCGGAACCTCAACAAGACCTGTATTGTTAATCTTACCGCCAAGAGCAAATACCTTTGTTCCCTTTGATTTCTCTGTACCGATAGTTGTGAACCAGTCAGCACCGTTATTGATAATCTGCGGAATATTTGCATAGGTTTCTACGTTATTAAGGATTGTCGGTCTTTCCCAAAGTCCCTTAACTGCCGGGAACGGCGGACGGGGTCTGGGCTCGCCTCTCTTACCCTCGATAGATGTCATAAGTGCTGTTTCCTCACCACAGACAAACGCACCCGCACCAAGACGGATTTCGAGGTCGAAGCTGAAGTCTGTACCGAAAATATTATTACCGAGCAAACCGTATTCTTTAGCCTGATCAATAGCAATCTGCAATCTCTTAACAGCAATCGGGTACTCAGCACGGATATATACATAACCCTGATTAGCACCAATTGCATACCCTGCAATAGCCATTGCCTCGATTACTGCATGGGGGTCGCCCTCAAGAATTGAACGGTCCATGAACGCACCGGGGTCGCCCTCGTCGGCGTTACAGCAGACGTACTTCTGCTCATTAACCTGAGCAGCAGCGAACTGCCACTTAAGACCTGTCGGGAATCCGCCGCCTCCACGGCCACGAAGTCCTGATTTTTTAATCTCCTCGATAACTTCCTCACTTGTCATCTCAGTAAGACACTTACCAAGAGCTTTATAGCCATCAAAAGCTATGTATTCATCAATATTTTCAGGGTCAATAACACCACAGTTACGAAGTGCTATACGCATCTGCTTTTTATAGAAGTCAACCTCGTTAAGACTCTTAATGTTGTCCTCTTCGATAGTTTCCTGATAAAGAAGACGTTTTACAATACGTCCCTTCAAAAGATGCTCCTCTACGATTTCCTTAACATCCCCAACCTGAACTCTGCTGTAGAAGCAACCTTCGGGGTAAACAATCATAACAGGGCCAAGTGCACAAAGACCGAAACAACCTGTTTTGATAACTTTGATTTCCTTTTCAAGTCCGTTTGCAGCGAGCTGTGTTTCCATCTCTTTGATGATGGCTTCACAACCTGAAGAAGTACAACCTGTACCGCCGCAGCAAAGGACGTGAGCTCTTACCATATCCATTGTAAATGCTGTCCTTTCTTTAATTTATATTAGATTATTCGGCTGCGCCGATAGTGTACTCGGTAACAACCTGCTTGTTTACAATGTGCTCTGCCACAACTCTGGCAACCTTTTCAGGAGACATCTTTACATAAGTAACCTTATCCTGACCCGGGAGTGTAACCTCAACAATCGGTTCTAAGCGGCAAACACCGATACAACCTGTCTGAGCAACTGTAACATTTGCCAGGTTACGTTTTGCAATCTCCTCAACAAAAGCGCTCATAACAGGACGTGCGCCTGCAGCAATACCGCAAGTAGCCATACCAACTACTACTCTTACTGCGTCATCTTCCTCTTTACGCATTGTGAGATTGCCAATTGTTCTGTTTCTGATTTCCTGCAATTCAGCAAGACTCTTCATTACTTAATCATTCCTTTCCGACTGTTTTATAGAGCGAATCTTCATTTTCCTTAAGATATTCCAAAAGCCATACCATAACCTCGTATTCTGCAAGAGATACACCGCCGAGGATTTCTTTTACTTCTCTGGTATCAAGCTTGAATTCGTTTCCATTTACCTTGTGAACATAGAGAAAATCCGTATTCTCGTTCATTACTATAAGCTGATGCATAGTTGACGCAATATCCCCAAGAGGCTGACGGTCGATATGAGAATGTCCGAACCTTGCCAAAATGCGTGTTCCCTTTCCCAACTCCGACTCTATTTCAAAATCTCCCCCTGTCAGCTCAGCTGCAAGCTTAAATAGCGGTATTCCAAGTCCGACACGGCGTGTTTTTCTGCCGGTAGTAAACGGGTCTACTACCTTTTTAACCATTTCCTCCGACATTCCGCATCCGTTGTCGGTAATGGTAATGGTTAATGTGTCCGCCTCAATGTCCTCAACTATTTCTACCTCAATAAGCTCAGCCTTTGCCGCAACGGAATTCTGCACTATGTCAAGAATATGCAGCGACAGCTCTTCCATATCAATACTTAGCTAAAATTGCGCCGATTTCGCCCTTGTTAAGACGACCGTAAACATCATCATTGATGGTTACAACTGGAGCAAGACCGCACGCACCTACACAACGGGTAGCCTCCAAAGAGAACTTACCGTCCGGTGTGCACTCACCAACATCAATCTTCAAAATTTCCTTAATCTCCTCGAGAATATCTCCCGAGCCCTTAACATAGCAAGCAGTTCCAAGGCATACGCCAATCTGATACTCACCCTTCGGATTAAGAGAGAACTGTGTGTAAAAGGTTACAACGCCATAAATCTCTGCAAGGGGTACATCAAGTCCCTCTGCAATCATGGTCTGAACCTCAATGGGAAGATAGCCGTAGATTTCCTGTGCCTTATGAAGCACGGGAATTGTTGCGCCCTTCTGACCCTTGTGTTCGGCAATAACCTCCATCAGCTTTGCCTCCTGCTCCTTTGTGCCCTTAAATGGCAATGTTGCAGTTTTTTCCATTTATAGACCTCCTGTCATTACTTATGTATTTTATTACATAACTATATCTAAAATATTATATCATACTATTTGTGAAATTTCTATCATTTTTTTTAAACAATCAAATTTGGTTGTTTTTGCACAAAAACTCAATGAATGATTGTGCATTTTTGCCCTCTAATTCGACACTATACTCCCTTTCCGCTATATTTTCGAGATAATGTGCATCGGAATTTGTAAGAATTTGAAAATTCTTGTAGTCATTTTCAAATCTTGCACGGTTTTTGGCAGTAATTTCAAGTGCCGACACACGCAAATCAGGTGGCATAAAACCAAGATTTGACAAAACGGAATAGCTCGTGCGGTCGATATGCGCAGGAACTGCCACTCCGCCAAATTTTTCAGCATATGCCACAACCTCATAGATATCCAGTCCGGATGCACTCACAAGAAGATTTTCCTCCTCGCCAATAATCTCATCCAATTCGTTTATATAGAACTGCCTTCCGAATATTTCAGGTCGATTTTGTACAGGAGTCATACTGTTTTTTATAACCTCCTCCATTCTGATTGCCTGCTCAAGTGTCGGAAAATAACATACAATATGTACTTCCTCTGAGGTTTCTACCTCCATTCCCGGTACAACAAGCAGATTTTCACCTGCCGCCGCCATAACAGCCGCTACATTACCGCAGGAATTATGGTCGGTTACAGCAATCATATCAAGCCCCTTGATAATAGACATATTCACAATATTGTTAGGTGTCATATCATTATCACCGCATGGCGAGAGAGCCGAGTGGATATGCATATCATAGTAAAGTTTTATCCTCTTCGCCCCCTATACACCGAGCCTGCTCAGCTCTGCCGCAACCTCATATGCAGTTTTTTCGGTAGAAAGGATTGGCACGCCTTCATTGTCTGCCTTCTTCTTAGCCGCATCATCAGGCTCCTGCCCATCACAGAGTATAACGCACGCACCCTCAACAAGCACCGATACAGCAACAATATTTACATTAGTCTGTATAGTTACCCACACATTGTTCTCTTTAAGACTGCTCATTGCAAGGCTTAAAAGGTCTCCTATGTAGCAGCCGCTAACCTCACCGTCAACCCCCGTTGCACCTGCCGAAACTTTCAAATTCAGCGCATCAATTATGTCCTTAACCTTCATCTTGTTCGCTCCTTTCCTCCATAAGCTTTTCATATTTTTCCTTAAAGTCAAGCATTCGTTCCTTCAAACGGAATACACAATCGTCGGGATTTGCATAACCCTTAACAACATCTTCCGCAAAGCAACGACAGCTTGGCGAACCGCACGAGCCACAGTCAAGTCCCGGCAAATTCTCGCAGAACTCATCTATTTTCATTATCATTTCCATCGCACGCTTCATATCAGTGTTCAGCTTCATAACCGGTCTGTAAACTATCGGTCTGTCCCAAGCCGCTCCAATATCACTGTCTACACTCTCTCCGACATCTGCAATAGATTTAACCAAAGCACTCAGTCTCGACCTTGCAACAAAGTTATTCTCTGCAGTAAGCGGACCACCCACACAACCACCTGGGCATGCAAGTGCCTCGATATAATCTATATCCTTAAGCTTTTCGTCGTCCATATCCTCCAGAACTCTGATGACATTATCAATGCCGTCAACCGAAATATTGCGTTCGGTATGTGTCGCATTTGCCTCGCCGCCCGAAACTGCCCAGAGAATACTTTCCTTACCGGAAACACTTCCTCTGTCGATATCCTCCTCCGTCATCTTGCCTATCTGCTGTGCCATTTTTAGATAAACCTCTTTCATGGACACCACAAAATCAACATCCGATTTGCCGTCAGTTTTTGCAAGACGCACCTCGGTAGCTTTAGCCGCACATGGGCTTACAAAGATTATCGCAATTTCCTCCGGCTTAAGTCCTGTCTTCTTTACAGCTTCACGTCTTGCCATAGCCGCAGCAATTTCCATAGGTGCTTTTAGCGGAATTATATGGCTGATAAGATTCGGGAAACGAATTGTAATAAGCTTAACCACAGCCGGACAAGCAGATGATATTGTCGGTTTGAGAAGCTCGCCGGACTCTAAAAGCTCACGTGTGCGCTCACTTATAGCCTGAGCACCTCTTGCAACCTCAAACACGTCATCAAAACCCATTTTTCTAACCGCCGAAAGTATCATTCCGATATTTTCCGCACGTGAAAACTGTCCGTAAAAAGCAGGCGCAATAAGAGCCACTTTATATTTGTATGTATCGGGTATATCAAGGCTGTCTGTTACTGCCTTTTTCGCGTGATACGGACACACCCTTATGCACACACCGCAGTCGATACAGCGTTCCTTTAATATTTTCGCCTTAGAGTTTTGTATGCGAATAGCCTGAGTGGGACAGTTCTTCAGGCAATTGGTACAACCTTTACATATATCCTGGTCAAGTGTTACCGAATGCCACTCTTTCTTTTCGCCCATCAGTATTACCCTCACTTTCTGCTATACTATCACCGATAACGTTACCGTCGTTCCAACTCCCGGAACAGTATCAACCTCCATTTTATCGGTATACTTTTTCATATTCGGCAGACCCATACCTGCGCCAAAGCCAAGCTCTCTGACAGTATTGGACGCAGTAGAAAATCCCTCCTGCATCGCCTTATCTAAATCAGGTATTCCAGGGCCGGTATCCTTTAATATTACAACAACGCTCTCCGGCGAAATTTCTACGTCAATCGTACCACCGTTAGCGTGAATTACCATATTTATCTCACCCTCGTACATCGCAATGGCAACCCTTCTTATAAGCTCAGGGTCAAAGCCTAACTGCTTAAGGGTTTTCTTAACCTTTGACGAGCACTCACCTGCAACGGTAAAATCCGTGCCGTCCACGTCAAAATGCAGTTTCAGTCCATCAGCCATTTTGAGTACCTCTTTTCTTGCCCACAAGACCGTTTATGTATAGCTCACCGGCAGCAATATATAAGGGATATTCTGTTGACATAAGAACCATATCCTTCGCCGCCGCCATATTGATAAGCGCCTCATCCGGCTCTTTTCCGCGCACAAACACAATGGCTGTTATATCCATCATTTCTGCAGTACGTATTACCTGCGGATTCATAAGGCCTGTCAAAAGCAATGCCCTGTCCTTGACAAAAGCAAGCACATCGCTCATCAAATCAGAGCCACAAGCAGAATTAACCTCGTGTTCGAGCAAATCCTCTCCCGCAAGTACCTTTGCATCAAGAATTTCCTTGACCTCGCTGAGTTTCATTTTTTCATCTCCTTTGGAGTGTATTTTTATTATTATATAAATTATACAATATTTCTC
>JAHAZB010000113.1 GCA_018384175.1 Eubacteriales bacterium | reverse complement strand
AATATAATAACACTGATTTCCACAATTGTCAATATCAATTCCACCAACAGTGTAAAATAATTATATACATTATACAAAAGTAGGTGATATAATGAAAATGGAATTTTCGCAAAATCTCAAGGCATTGCGACAGAGTAAAAACCTTACGCAAGGGCAGTTAGCATCACGATTAAGGTTAAACAAGTCAATCATTTCCGCATACGAAAACCAGGAAAGATTACCTTCAATAGCTGTTTTGATAAAGATTTCTCTGGAGTTTAATGTTTCTATTGAATATCTACTCGGTATGGATAAATTCCGTTCACTTGATGCGTCGAAACTGACTGACGAGCAGGTTGTAGCGGTGTCAAACATAATAAAACAATTTGAAATTGCAAATACACCAAAAGACCTCTGACACTATTTTTTGTCAAAGGTCTTTCAACTTTTTATATTCAACTTCTCGCTTTTGGCTTAAACACTATCGCTGACAAAAGTCCCAAAATTACTGCCGCTCCAAGTCCGGTTCCGCATGCTTCAAAACCACCACAAAGCACTCCTATCAAGCCTTTATCGGATACTGCTCTGAATACACCCTTACAGAGATTATATCCAAAGCCAGTAAGCGGAACAGTTGCTCCTGCACCAGCAAAATCAACTATATACTCATAAATCCCAAACAGCTCTAAAAATACGCCTGCTACTACATAGCATACAAGTATTCTTGCAGGTGTAAGCTTTGTCTTGTCCACCAAAATCTGTCCTATCACACATATCAAACCACCCACTATAAATGCTTTTACGAAATCCATACTACCTTACCCCCTCCAATATAAGCGCATGTGCAACAGAGGGAATTGTTTCTCCCTGGTTTATAGCCTGCGTATTCATAAGTGCTCCTGTCGCCATTAAAATCATCTTCTTAATTTTCCCTGATTGTAGCTTTTTAATCGTATCAGCGCAGAACACACTTGCAATACATCCGCAACCGCTTCCTCCTGCATGAACGTCCTGTTCCTTAATATTATATATCATACATCCGCAGTCATTATGTTTTTGTCTTATATCAAATCCGTTATCCGCCATCATACCACAAAGAATATCTGAGCCTACAACACCTAAATCCCCAGTCAAAATGAGGTCATAATCATCCGGCACTGTTCCTGTATCCTTAAATAAAGCAGTTAGAGTATCTGCTGCTGCAGGTGCCATAGCAGTACCCATATTAGACGCATCGGATATTCCCATATCCACAATTCTGCCCGGTGTTGCTCCCAAAATTCTTACACCATCGCCCTCCTCAACAAGGCACGCACCCGACGCAGTAACAGTCCACTGCGCTGTTGGTGAACGCTGACCACCATAGTCAAGCGGAAGTCTGAACTGCTTTTCTGCTGAGCAATAGTGGCTCGACGTTACAAATATACTTCTTTCACTGCAGCCGGAATCAACCGACATTGCAGCCAAAATCATACCCTCACAAAAGGTCGAGCACGCTCCAAACAGTCCAAAGAACGGCACTCTCATATCACGCAGTCCGTAATGTGCACCTACACACTGATTTAGCAAATCACCTGCAAAAATACAGTTAATATCACTCTCGCATATACCTCGTTTATCAATTACCAACCTTACACATTCCTTTTGCAGCTTGCTCTCACTTTTTTCCCAGCTCTTTTCCCCCCAGCGATCATCGTTCAAAGTAATGTCAAACTGTTTTCCAAGTGGACCTTCACTTTCCTTTTTGCCTGCAATCGATGCATATGATGTTATCGCAGGTCTTTTGTCAAACACAATCGTTTGCTTTCCCTTTCTACTACTCATCGTTCTTCACCTCATTTACTATTTTTACCCTTCAAGGTGAATTTATACAAAAAGAGAATTGATTTACTTAATCAATCCTCCTCAAGAGACATCTTTCTGATATTCATCATTTTTAAGTCGGTTTCCGCAATCGTGTCCGAACAAACTTTCAGTTCATCATATATCATTTCTGAATTCTGTACATTTTTCTTATACTTAATACTATGTTCAAGACTCGCCCAAAAATCCATAGCAATGGTACGAAACTGTACCTCAACACGCATCATCTGCTTTCTGTCAGCAAAGAAGACCGGCACTTCTATTATCATATGATAGCTTCTGTATCCATTAGGCTTAGGATTTTTTATATAATCCTTAACCTCAACAAGCTTAATGTCATCCTGACGTGTAAACATATCAGCAACGGCATAAATATCATCGACAAATGCACATACAATTCTCACGCCTGCAACGTCATTAAGATTATTCACAATATTATCTATCGTAACCTCTAAGCCTCTTCTTCTAAGCTTCTCTGCTATACTTTCAGGGCTTTTTATTCTGGTTTTAATCATTTCAATAGGGTTTCGGCGATTTCTGACACTAAGGTCATCATTTAAGACCTCGAATTTTGTCTGAACCTCTCGTATCGCACAATTATACATAGTCATAAGCTGTTCAAACATCTTAACCTTCTCAAACATACCTATACCCTCCCGCGGCAAATTGCGAGCAGGAATTATCATATTCAAATCGTTATCCATTTCTCTTTCCTCCACCCGAACATAATCAGGTCTTTTTAACAAACTCGTACCTGCAATGCGGGCAGGTAATAGCTATCTTACCTTTATGCTTTGGTACTTTAGTAATCTTTCTGCAGTTAGGACACTTAAAATAACGGTAGTATTTTCTGTCCCTCTTAAGATACGCTTTCACTTTGTTCGAAAGCTCCATATACTTTCTGTTTTCGTTCATTCTGTAAACCGTATTCTTTGATAAAATTCTGAATATACACAAAATCAGCAACGTATATGAAAGTGCAACACATACACTACCCAAAAAACCACTAAGTATCATAAGAACTGCAGATGCTATTGCAAGCGCCTGACCGAGCTTATCAAAGCCATATCTGCCTATCATAAATCTTTGAAATCTGTTTAGCATAAATTATTTCTCCTTAGTTGACTTTGATGATATTTTATATGACTAATCAGAATAAATCAATAGAGTTCACTCTTTGTTTACATTAAATTAACAAAAACGGACTGTTTCGGGGTGGGTTATCCGAAACAGTCCAATGGGTTTTGTTTGTGAGTAAATATCAATTGTGTGTCTGTGGAAAGATACCTGCTCACCTGACACATTATAATACATAATTTTACATTTTGCAAGTACTAATTTTATATTACCTATGAACACCTGTAATTTCTCTGATTATTTTCGCAACACCATTATTCTCACAGCTATCAGTTGTCATGTCAGCAATAGCTTTAACCTCATCAATAGCATTACCCATAGCTACACCAATTCCTGCATACTGTATCATATCAATATCGTTAAGACTATCCCCTACCGCAACAGAGAATTTTCTGTCAAGACCCAGCTTATTCAGTACAAATCCTATTCCCTCTGATTTTGAGATTCCTTTAATCGAAGCCTCTGCATACCCCGGATGGCAGATAATATCCATTTCACGTTCTAATAAAGCCTTAATGTCATCAGTAATATCCGCCGACATATCTATTTTTGTAATACCGGAATAATACTTTTCAAAATCCTGCATAGTTCTAATTTTCACATAAGGAGAATCGTCGTTAACATTTACAACAAGAAGATTTTCGCCATTGCCCATAGAAGCCCAGAAATCTGTTTTTAGCAGTTTTTCAGCAGCATCTTTTGCAAACTTTCCCGAAACTGCTTCTCTTCTTACAAACTCGCCATTAATTATAATTTCAGCACCCATAGAGCTTATAAGACCACTAAAGTTTGCAGCGACAAGCAATTGCTTTGAAGTGGAATATGGTCTTCCGGTGCATAAAAACACATAATGCCCATTTTTAACCGCTTCGTTTATTGCAGTTATGTTCTCATCAGGAATTATACCATTAACCGCAGTGGTTCCGTCAATATCAAGAAAAAATACCCATTTTTCCAAAGCTATATACTCCTTTAGTTTATTCTTCCATTATATCAGCTTAGTAGTATTTCTGCCTTCTTCGTGTTTGAAAAGTGATGTGTACTCACCGCACGCAGAATAAAGAAGAAAATCAAGATGAAAACCGGAGTTTATAGCAGTAGCAGGAAGTCCCCACTCGGAGACTAAAAGACAATCCGGATTTCTCTTTTCCATATGTGCTCTTATTTCATTCCATAACGCTTATCAACATCGTAAAAATCCGTTACATCATAGCCTGCATCCCGAAACAAGCTCGGATTTATGGGATTGAGCCGAATTGCAGTAAATCCTAAATCTTATATGTAATCAAGCTTTTCAATAATACCTCTTAAATCACCGATACCATCATTATTGGTATCATAAAACGTTGAGGATAAATCTCCTACACAACTGCATTGTTAAGGCAGTTTTTCATAATTAGTTCTCCTTTATAACACTTATGCAAATATTATAACTCCTGAAAATTTCATTTGCAAGATGTTTTACCAAAAAGTTGACAATATTACAAGTTTTTGATAATATAATTATAGAATATGGAGAAGATATGTTTACCAAATATAAGCAAGGCAGGAAAACAATGGTACAGATTATAACAGATTCAGCAGCAGATTTTGAACCGCACGAGCTTGAAAAACTAAATATATTTTGTATTCCTATGAATATTATATTTGGCGATAAAAATTACCGAGAAAACGAAAATATAACTAAATCTGAGTTTTATGAGCTATTGAAGTCAAACGAGGAGTTCCCTAAAACATCACAGCCTTCACCGTCAGAATTTGAAGAACACTTAAACAAATTCAAAGCAGAAGGCGATGAATGTGTTATTATAACAATTTCTTCGGCATTAAGCGGAACTTATCAAGCTATTCTTCTATTGAAGGATATGGTAGAATACGATTCATGTTACGTTATAGACAGTCTTAACGCAACTGCAGGTCAGCGTATGCTTGTAGAGCACGCAGTAAAGCTGAGAGACGAGGGTAAATCAGCACAAGAAATTGCAAATTATTTAGAAGAATTAAAGGGCAGAATCAGGCTTATGGCATTTGTAGATACTCTTGAGTATCTTTACAAGGGCGGCAGACTTTCCAAAGCCGCTTACACAGTCGGCTCTATGGTTAATATAAAGCCTGTAATCAAAGTATCAGACAAAGGAAAGGTTGAGGTTTGCTCAAAGGCACTCAGTATACGTCAAGGTATACGCAGTATTTGCGACACTTTCTCTAAAATCAATCTTGATACCTCATACCCTATATACGTTGTCTATTCACACAACAGAAAGAATGCAGATATTTTAGTCAAACATCTTAATGATAAAGGTTACGAAATCCCTGAAGACAGAATTGTAAACATTGGCGCAACAATAGGTGCGCACGTCGGTACAAACGTCTGCGGCTATATCTGTGTTGAAAAGGAGAATTAAATAATGGCACTTGACAGTATTGCTGTTTCAGCTCTTATAAAGGAACTAAGCACAGCTCTCACCGACGGCAGAATTGACAAAATTCATCAGCCGGAGCGTGATGAGCTTACTGTTTCTGTGCGCACTTTTTCTGACAGCTTTAAGCTTGTAATAAGTGCAAGTCCCTCAAATGCACGTGTCCATTTTACAGACGCAGGAAAGGAAAACCCCAAAACTGCACCAATGTTTTGTATGCTACTCAGAAAGCATATACAAGGCGGCAAAATAATAGCTGTTACACAACCAGATTTTGAGCGCATCATTGACATTACCGTACAAACAAGAAATGAGCTGGGGGATATTGTATTTAGGCACTTGATTACAGAACTTACCGGCAGAAACGCAAATATAATTCTGACCGACGAGAACAGCAGAATTATCGAAGCGGCAAGACATATAGATTTTACTCAAAGTTCTGTAAGACAAATTCTTCCCGGACTTACTTATCAGTCTCCTCCTCCGCAGGATAAAATACCATTCCTTGATGCAAGCAAAGACTTTGACATTCGCTTTGATGATATAACCAAAACGGCACAGTCTGCTATTATGTCTGAAATTTCCGGTATAAGCCCGATATTTGCAAGAGAAATCGTATATCGTGCCACCAGCCGTACCGATACAATGTCATCAACACTTTCAGACGCAGACAAAGCACGAATAACCACTCTTCTTAACCAATACAGATTAAGGGCACTTAACGGCGATTTTTCGCCTGTACTTATTACAGAGACAGAAACAGACAGAATTATTGATTTTTCTCCTTTTGAAATTGCTCAGTACGAGAATATATGCACATTAACTTCATTCCCAACAATGTCAGAAGCAATCGGAAGCTTTTATCTTGTAAGAGCCTCAAAAGAAAGATTAAAACAGCGTTCTGCAGATATATTAAAGCTTATTACATCTAACCTTGAACGCCTTTCAAAGAAGCTTGTAATACAGCAACGAACACTAAAAGATGCGGAAAACAAGGATAAGCTGCGTCGATTTGGCGACCTTATAACCTCGTCAATATATATGATTAAGCCGGGAATGACGGAATTAACTGTGCCGGATTATTTTGAGCCCGACACACCAAACGTTACAATTCCGCTTTCTCCTCAGCTTACACCTGCCGAAAACGCACAAAAGTACTATAAAAAATACACAAAAGCAAAAAACGCTGAAACAGAAGTAAAAAAGCAGTTAGAAAGCACTCTGGCAGAAACTGAATATTTAGAAAGCACTCTTTCATTTGTAGAAAACTGCACCTCACTTTCTGATATAAATGCCATAAGAGCAGAACTCACAGAACAAGGCTACATCAAGTCTAGTCAAAATACAAAAAGGAAGTCTAAGGAGCTATCATCTCTGCCGCATCATTTTATTTCAAGCGACGGGTTTGATATCTATGTAGGCAAAAATAACCTGCAAAACGATATTCTTACACTAAAATTTGCCAACACTCAGGATATCTGGTTTCATACAAAGAAGATACACGGCTCGCATACAGTAATAAAACTCGGTCTTAATAAGGATGTGCCAAAAAGAACAATCACCGAGGCAGCTCAGCTTGCCGCATATTATTCTAAAGCAAGGGAATCAAGTCAGGTACCGGTAGACTATGCACCGGTTAAAAATGTCAAAAAACCAAGCGGCGCAAAGCCGGGAATGGTTATCTACGACAACTACAACACAATATATACCACTCCAAAATCACCTCAGGAGCTGAATTTGAAGATTTTGGACAAGTGATATTCGTTAAATTCCACAAAATACGACAGGATGTACTGTTGTTTTTGTGGAATTTGCTTATTGCAGTATTGACAAATCAAAGCATCAATGATATTATTATTTTATGCTAACATTTACTATACTTATTTTGGAGACACATAATGGATAAGCTTAACGAACAAGCGCTATGCAAACTTTCAGACGAAGAAGTTGCCATACTTGCCGCACATGGAAATGAATCTGCAGCAAATCACCTCATAGCACGTTATCGTAATTATGTATATAAATGTGCGTCCTCTTATTTCGTAAACGGCGGTGAAAAAGAGGATATCATTCAGGAGGGTATGATTGGTCTTTACAAAGCTATCCGCGATTTCAATTCAGAGCTATCGTGCTCATTTTCTGTTTTTGCGGCAACCTGTATCAAAAGACAGATTATTTCTGCCGTAAAGGCTTCTACGCGCAAAAAACACCTACCCCTTAACTCGTACATTTCTCTTTCCGACAAAGAATCGGAACATGAAAGCGCTGCACCCGAAATCAACGAACCATTATCTGTTATACTCGACAAGGAATACAGAAACCGAGTTTCCGTTAAAATAAGTAAAAAGCTCAGCAAGCTTGAGCTTAAGGTTTTATATTGCTATTTAGAAGGTATGAGTTATAACGATATTGCAAGCGTTATCGGCAAGGATACCAAATCCGTTGACAATGCAATTTCGAGAATTAAAAAGAAGCTGTTATTCCTTCTTTGTAAGGATGACGAATAAATCTGTCTGTAGCTTAAGTAAAGCAGGTGGTACGATATGGGTGCAAGTCCCATCAGACAGAAATTAAAATATTATAAATAAATCAAAGTGAGGGAAAAATATGTACGAAGATAAGACACTTGTTTGTAAAGACTGCGGTAGCGAATTTGTCTTTACAGCAGGCGAACAGGAGTTCTATGCAGAGAAAGGGTTCCAGAATGAACCGATGCGTTGTAAGGATTGCCGTCAGGCTCGCAAGAACTCACAAAGACAAAGAGAATTTTATGAAATTGTTTGCGCTGATTGCGGAAAGGTTGACAAGGTTCCGTTCTTACCCAAGAATGACAAGCCTGTTTACTGCAGTGAGTGCTTTGAAAACCACAAGTAATATCCCTGCTTTGATGTGAGATTGGGATAGGTATTATATCTTAAGTACCACCGGATAATAGTACATAGCTTTTATAACAAAAAGGCAGAACTTTATTGTTCTGCCTTTTTGTTGTCTTTACATACCAGGTATTATAAGCCTTGTTCCCTTTTCTATCAACGTTCCTTCATCAATTCTATTGAGTTCTGCCACAACTGCAGGGTCTGCTCTGTATTTTTTAGCAACATCCCACAAGCTTTCCCCGCCTTGCGCAAAGAACATTACTATCTCATTTTTACCGTTCTTTTCTCCTTCAGAAACGTCTGTAATCATCTTATTCTTAGTGCATATTCTGTTTGACACGCCAACATCAACAGCTGCCCTGATTTCAACATCGCCGCCTGACGCAAGATTATAGCTGATGTGCTCACACTCCGCCGTTATCTCAATCTCACCGGGAGTTGTTGCCTCAAAGGTATGTACAATTGGTATTTCAGCTTTATGACAGCAAATTGGATTTTCACCATTGTCAGAAAGATAAAGTATCGAAACTTCCAGCTTTCCGTTTGCTGTAACAATATCACCATTCTTTTCTGTTGATATAATTTGTGGCTTCGCCACTACGTTATACACCGTAGATATCTGTGGCATACGACTATCAATAGTTATTACCTCTCTTATACTTTTCACGTTGCCTGGAAGTGATACAATTCTTTCGGTTTCCACTTCATTTGTATTACATTCCGTTTCGCAACCAAAGCAATAACAGTCTGACATACAGCAGATACTCTCATCACGTCTTGCTGTAATTCCTACTCTTATCATCAATTCAACATTGACCACCTGACATTTTCCTTCAGCAGAATTTCCCGGATAGCACTTCTTCTCTACAACAGTACATTCTGCTTCGATCGTGTCTGTATCACATATATCTCCAACCTCGAAAACTTCAGTAAACGGAAATCTTGAATCGACGTTTTCAATCCCGCCATCACAATTACTGTAAAGCGCTGTTACACAAACTGCCCCCTTTACTATAACCTTATTTCCGGCAAGCCGTACTTCCTTATCCGCAACCGATACGTCGCACTTTAAGATTTCCGAAGCTTCACTTCTCGGTATATCAATCTGCTCTTTTATAAGAAATTCACATTCATCATTCGCAAGTATCCGATATAAATTTATATCTTCACATTTGTATGCAACATTGTTTGATTTTAGTTCTGAAATATACTCAAGCTCTTTATCAGCCGTCAACCGTACATCTGTTATTACCACAGCTCTGAGTGTTATTTTTCTTGAATTGATTAGGTTTATATCAAGCTGCTCTATTTCGCAGGACAGATTAGCATAAACATCTTCACTGATATCCGGACAATCAAGAATATCATTAAACTCAAACACAACCGGTAATGTCTTAATTCCTGCACTCTCACTTTCTGGCAAGTATATCACATCAGCAAATATTTTACCTTCAAACGACAATCTGCCGTTTGCTAGTGTTTTTTTTACTATGGAACAAGTAGCATCAACATGCAGAATTTTTAATATATCAGGATTCCTGTCCGGAACTATCACATTCGTCTCACTACTTGATTTTATGCTCTTTTCCAAAATTCTCGACGATGCTTTAACCCTCTCTTTTACCACTTCCATTTTTCTTCAATCCTCCAAATCAGTAAATTAAGAAAAGCTCTCTCACAGTAATACTATGAAAG
>JAHAZB010000107.1 GCA_018384175.1 Eubacteriales bacterium | reverse complement strand
TTTTCCTTTTGATTTGTCACCCATCAATTGTATCACAACAAAATTGGAATTTGGACTTCTAATAAATAATAATATACAATAAATTTCAAGTATTTACAAATTGTAGAAAATATGTTAAAATGCTTGTATGAGTTTTCTATATGAAGGAGAATTTAGATGAAGAGAAGTGTTATAAAATTACTAAGTTTGGTTCCGGTGTTATTTATGATGCTGGGGTTTATGCCGACACATGCCATGGAAATGACGTTTACACAAACGATAAACGGATTTACGGTTACATATCGGGAAGGTATGGGTGTAATAACCGGATACAGTGGAAATCATAAAGATTTGGTTGTTCCTGTTATGGGTTATTCATCAAATGTCGGTGGATACTATCCGATTATGCGAATAGCTAATGGTACAACAATTTCGAGCAAATATGCTGAAACACTAACTTTTGGAAAATCAATGGATGCTACCACTGCTTTTCTGGAAATGGGTACTGATGTTTTTAACCTTCCAAACCTTAAGAAAATCACATTTAATGCAAGCCTGTCCGGTATGCCCGAAGCAAGTCCGGATTGGGATTTGTCGGATGCATTTACCGATTGTGTAAATGTAACCGAAATAATAGTTTCATAAGGTACGGATTTATATTCTAATGATTTGTCCGCCTTCCCAAAGCTTGAAACACTTCATTTAAGCGATACAACTAAATGGTTTTCCGGTGATGCGATAGGAGGAAATGAAGTGCTCAGAACCATCACTGTTTCTGATGCTAACGAAGATTTGTGCGCTGTGGATAATATTGTTTACAACAAGGATAAAACCGAGTTTATAACTATTGCTCACGGCTCAACACCGGAAATTGTTAAAATTCCTGAAAGTGTAAAAAGCATAAGGGAATTTGCCTTTAGCGGTAATACTGCTCTTACTGAGGTGGTTTTGAATGAGAATATAACAGATATAGGAGAAGCTGCTTTTGCAAACTGCGAAAATCTGAGAAAAATAACACTTCCGTCTTCACTTAAATTGATTGGAGAATATGTTTTTTCGAATTGTAAGGCGTTATCGACTATAACGATTCCAAGTGGTGTAAAAACAGTTAGCTATTGTGCTTTTTCGTATTGTACAGGATTAACTGAGGTTGTACTCGAGGAAGGCGTAGAAAAGGTGGATTCAGGTGCGTTTTTCAACTGTTCATCGCTGAAAAGAATAACCTTCCCGCAAAGTCTTAAGTCATTAAATTGTGGTTTTTCGGGTTGTTCTTCTCTTGAAGAATTGGAACTGCCACAAAACCTTACGAGTATGAAAGTTGAATTTTCGTATTGTTCCTCTCTGAAAACTATTGAACTTCCTGATTGTGTATCTCATTTTTATGATGGTGCATTTATGGGATGTGAAAGTCTGACAAGCATAACGGTGCCTGAAAAGGTAACAGAGATTCCAAATGCTGCATTTTCCGGCTGTACAAGTCTTAAAACAATAATTCTGTCGGATAATGTAAAGAAAATCGGAGATAATGTCTTTTCGAAATGTACTGCACTTGAAAATTTTCATATAGGAAAATCAGTTACTAATTTAGAACTCAGAACGCTAATTCCTGAAGGCAGTAACGTATATAGCTATAGCCCTGATTATCTTCAAAAGCTTGCAGACTGTATAAATCTTAAAGATATCACTGTTTCGGCGGAAAATCCGGATTTTTCGGCAGTGGACGGAAATCTTTATAACAAGGACAAAACAATACTGTATAAATATGCTATCGGAAAAACTGATACAAGCTTTACCGTACCATCTTATGTTGTAAGAATTGAGCAATATGCTTTTGAGGATGCAGTGAACTTAACAACAATTCTTATTCCTGAAAAGCTTGATATCATCAATAAAAACTCTTTTGAGGGATGTACAAATCTTGTTTACAACACATTAAACGGAGCATCATATCTGGGAAATGCTACGAGTAAATATGCGGCGCTTATGAGCCTTGAAAACGTTAGTACTATTACAGAGTATACAATTGCGAGCGGTACAACAGTTGTAGCCGGAGAGATTTTTTCGGGAGCAAATAATCTTGTAACTCTGAATGTTCCAAAAACACTAAAGGGAGTAGGTAATAATGCTTTCCGATATTGCAATGCATTGACAACAATAAACATTGAAGATATCGGTGCATGGGCAATGATAAATTTTGCCAATATTTATGCAAATCCGCTTCAAAATGGAAAAGCAATTCTTTATGTAGACTCAAAGGCAATAACAGATGTTGTTATTCCGGAGGGAGTTACTGAAATTGGAAGTTTTGCATTTGTATATTATGAAAATATGACTTCAATACAATTTCCTTCTACGTTAAAGGCGATAAAGAATAATTCTTTCTGTTATTGTACAGGACTTAAAGATATTGTACTTAATGAGGGTTTGGAAACTATAGGGTATAGAGCGTTTGCGTACTGCTCAGCTCTTGAGTCAATTACCTTCCCGAAAAGTCTGAAGACTACAGATTCAGGTATCCTTGCAAATTGTTCGAATTTCAAAATAATAAATATTACCGATGTTGCAGCGTGGTGTAGTGTGGATTTTCCGAACGATATTATTTATACTAATTATGACTTGTATGTTAATAATAAACCTGCGGAAACGCTTGTTATCCCTTCGGATGTAAAAAAAGTAAATGATTATGCATTCAATCGTGCAAAAAACATTAGAAATATTGTAATTTCTGAGGGTGTAGAGGAGGTAGGAAAGCGTGCGTTCTGGGA
The DNA here is from genome assembly GCA_018384175.1 of Eubacteriales bacterium. Classification (GTDB taxonomy): domain Bacteria; phylum Bacillota; class Clostridia; order UBA1381; family UBA1381; genus HGM11525. Next base: position 22,397 of record JAHAZB010000107.1, on the reverse strand, counting down.
CAATGTCTCTTTGGAAAGCGTTACTATCCCCGAAAGCTTGAAGGAATTGGATGATGGTGCTTTTGCTGATAATAGCTTATTAAAAAATGTGTATATCAGCGACCTTCAGGCATGGTGTAATATACATTATACCAGCACATGGTCCGATTTTTATAAGGCTAATCCGCTTTATAATGGAGCTAATTTGTATTTGAACGGGAAGCTTGTAGAAAACATCACAATTGATTTTGAGATTTCGCGCTCAAATCCGAGCTTTGCAGGTTGCAAAGGCTTAAAGAGTGTTGTATTTTCTGGTAATGCCAATATGATTGGTAAATCTATGTTTTTAGAATGCTCTAATCTTACAAGTGTAACGGTAAATTCGGATAAAATTGAAACCATAAACTATAATTCTTTTTCGGGTTGTAAGGCACTCACAAAGGTGGTGTTGGGCGAGGGAGTTAAAGAAATTAGTAATAGTGCATTCTTAAATTGCACTAATCTTGCAGAACTCACCATACCATCTACCTTGGAGAAAATCGGTTACAGAGCATTTTATGGTGCCAATAAAATTGCGAAACTGGATATAGCCGATGTAGCAGCTTATAATGCAATAGAATTTTATAATGATACGTATTCTTATCCTGTAAGAAAGGAAGCTAAGCTCTACATAAAAGGCAAGGAGGCAAAAGAGCTTATATTCCCTGAAGGTACACAAAGAATTAATAGCAGTTGTTTTTATAGATTCAGCAATATTGAATACTTATCAATTCCGGAAAGCTTAAAATATATTTCTTCGGGTGCATTTATGTTTTGTACCGGACTTAAAAAGGTTACTTTGTTAAATGAGAATACTTCAATCGCATCCAATGCTTTTTATAACTGTAACAATATACAGACGGTAGAGTTTGCAGGAACAGAGGCAAGACTTAAGGAAATTTCGAGCGTTCTTTATAATGCAAGCGAGAAAATATATTTAAGAAAAGTTGAAATATATGATGCAGATAACAGTTACAAAAAATATTTTGTGCTGCTTGGTGAGGTTTTCGATTTTGAGGATTCGGGATACGTCAGGGAAGGCTTGGAAACTAATGTTTACGGAGATTCAGAGCATATGTATAAGGCTGACAAAAATGCTCCTATAACCGAACATTCCGTATTTTATGTAGCATATGAGTTGGGGAAGGATATCGTTATCTCAATAAGCAGAAATTCCTTTACTGTAACGCCTGTCAACTACAAGACAGATGTGGATGTGATTTTTGCACTGTACAGAAATGATAGACTTACAGACACGCAAAAGAAAGTATATACAGGCGAAGATGTTATATTTAACTCAGATGCGGAATATGATACAGTTACGATTATGATATGGAACAGCCTTGAGGGTATGAATCCTGTGGATGAAGCAAAGATTGTAAAAGCATCAACTGATACAGACTATAAAAATGGGAAATTCACAGTAACAATGGATTGCTTTAATGGAGAATGTGATGTTATTCTTGCTTTATACAACGGTGATATGCTTGTAGATGAGCAAATGGATACCTATTCGGGCAGTGACGTCATTTTTACTACTGACAAGGCTTTTACTACTGCAAAGGTCTTTGCGTGGGATGATCCGATGCAGCCTGTTACAAGCGCAGAAAATGTAAAACTGTCATAAAATCAATGAAGGGTGGTTGAATAAACTGCCCTTTTGTTTTCTAATAAATCGTTATTTGAAATCTGGATTGTTAATTCACCTCTTATCTGAAATTTGCATAATATATAATGGAGGTGAAAATATATGAACAGATTTGGTTGCGGATGCAATAACAACTGTACAGCGCTTGCAATCCTTGCAAGTATTATTCTGGGTGTTGTTGCAGCGTTCTTAAGAATTACTGCTGTTATTACAGTTACACCGGCATTTTTGTGGGTTGCTCTCGGTATTGCGGTTGTGTATCTTGGCGTAATACTTGTTACTTCTGCCCTTGCAAGAGGTGCTGGAGGCAATGGTTGCATATGTCAGGTTTTGCCGATATTGCTGACAGGTATTCTCGGTGCTGCTTTGACGGCTGTGATACTTCTTGCAATAACCTTTGCGGCTACAAGTATTGTAGGTGCTATTATAACAGGAGCACTTATACTGTTTCTGTCTCTGATACTGACAGTTACTGCTTGTCTTATCAGATGTCTTTTTAGCTGTGATGATTAAGTAAAATTAATATATAAGGGGGCAGTTCATTGAACTGCCCCTTTTTTGTATAATGTTATTTCTCTGACGGCATTTGCCAAGCTTATTGCATCGGATTTTTTGTTGAATATTCCAAAGCTTGCTCTCACAACTCCGGCTTCGGCGGTACCCAGAGTTTTATGTGCCTGATATGCACAGTGCCAACCGCCTCTTACTGCTATACCGTACTTGTCGGAAAGTAGCTCTGCCACAGCTTGTGAGTCCATTCCGTCAATAGTAAACGAAACTGTTCCGTTTCGTTTTTTCATATCCTTTGTTCCGATTATTTGAACACCCTCTATTTTTTCTATATGTGATATCAGTTCTTTTGCTAAGGAAAGCTCCTCATGGTGTATGCGGTCTGTGCCGGTTTTTTTAATAAACTTTACAGCAGTTCCAAGTGCCGCAATTGCCGGAGTGTTCAATGTCCCTGAATGAAGCATATCAGGCATATAATCCGGTTGTACAAGACGTTCGGAGCTTGAACCAGTGCCGCCGGTTATAAACGGAGTAAGCCTCGCACGTTCTCCAACATAGAGACCGCCTGTTCCTAATGGACCTAAAAGCCCCTTGTGTCCGGAGAAGGCAAGTAAGTCAATCATCATAGACTCTGTATCAATGTCGAGGACACCGGCAGACTGAGCTGCATCTACAAGAAAGAGTAGATTGTGCTCTCGTGCGATTTTGCCTATTTCGGCTATTGGCTCAATGCTTCCTGAGACGTTTGATGCGTGGGTACATATAATAAGCACCGTATCTGGCTTAATGGCTTTTTTTAGGTCGTCAGGGTCAATAAAGCCTTCGCTGTCTGCCTGAACCATGGTATAGTTACCAAGAAGATTTACAGGTCTTAAGACACTGTTATGCTCCATTGATGTAACTATAATATGACCTCCGCCTGCACCTGTGCCTAATATTGCCATATTAAGTGCAAGAGTTGCATTTGAGGTAAAAGCAATCCTCTCCGGGTTGCTGATATTAAAAAGATGTGCCAAAGCATCGGCTGTTTCAGCAATTATTGCGGCACCTCTGCGACTGAAAATGTGTCCGCCACGTCCTGCGTTCACACTGTTTCTTAGTGTGTTCTCGTTCATTGACCTGATAACTGACGGCGGTTTAATAAGGGATGTTGCAGCATTATCAAGATATATCATATTACAAATCACTGTCCGATTTCAAAATTTGTTTTATTCTGTATCTTTCGGATAAGCTTACAAGAAGCTCATATCTGCTCTCGTCAGTCATCACAGAATAGGAGCAGCCACCGTTATTACCGGGCGTATGAACTACTTTTGACGGAATACGGCGTTTAGCAAGCTCCTTTGAAAGACGTACAGCAGTTGTAATCGGACCGATGACTGCATAAATCTGAGACATAATATCAGTCCTTTCGCATATTTTATGGGGAAAGAATTTCCCTATTATATAATATGCTGGCGTTCTTTATGACGAAACATAAAAACATGACTTTTAATGCAAAATACCCCCAATCTGTACTGTCTGTACAAATCGGGGGCGTCTCTTTTATATTGCATTTATTATAAGCGGTATGGTAGCAAGAGCAAGTATGTTTGATACAAATGCGAGCTTTGCACCTGTTTTACAGTTTTCACCGATAAGCCTCGGGAAGATTATCGTGTTAAGTCCGCATGGCATTGCAGTTAAAAGAACTGCCGAACGGACAATGTTTTCCGGTGCAAATTGCCTTAAAACCAAAAGCAGTGTTACAGGAATAATAATCAATCTAAATGCACAGGCGATATACACATTTTTGTCGGTTATAAGCTCCTTTATCTTGTATTCGGATATTGTGATTCCTGCCAGAAGCATACTTATCGGTGCCATACATGAGGATGATTTCAAAACTGCAGTTTTAGCGAGCTTTGGTATCTTTATGCCGGTAAGACCAAATACAGCGCCTAAGAATATTGCAATCATTACAGGGTTTATAAGACGCTTTAATGAAAGCTCTCTTTTGGTCAGCATACAATAGCCGGCAGTATATGTAAAGCAGGAAAATGGCATTGCAAACAATATCATATTAAGAAGTCCATCTGTTCCAAATAAGCCTTCTGCAACAGCATATCCCATATATCCAAAGTTTGCGATAATAAGTGTGTATTTATATATCTTTTTTTCGTATTCGTCTTTACCTAAATACTTTGACATTATACTTGCAAACACAATGATTATTCCGAGAATTACTATGCCGGAAAGTGTAAGAGGGTAGTAGACGGAGAGATTGGCTATGTTGAAATTTGTGTAGAATGCCTTGAATATTGTACAAGGGAAGAAGAGATAGACCAAAAGAGTAGAAAGAACTCGGCTTTCCTTTCTGTCGATAAGTCCTGTTTTACCTAATGTGTAGCCTATCAGCATAAATATAAACAACAGTAGTATCTGTTCTGTGATAATTATCATTTTTCGCCTCCGTGGGATTTTTTGTATTCGCTTGGTGATTTGCCTTTTAGCTTCCTGAAAGCACGTGCAAAATAGTTTGCATCGGTAAAGCCGCAGTTAAAGGCAATATCGGTAATACTCATAGAGCTGGTTTTCAAAAGCTCACAAGCCTTTTGTATTCTGATTGTCAGAAGATATTCTTTTGCAGACATTCCGAATACATCCTTAAATATATGGCAAAAGTGCGACTGGCTGAGATGTACGATTTTGAAAAGTGTTTCTGTTGAAATATCTTCGGCATAGTGGTTTGATATGTATTTTACAGCTGTGTTAATTTTATTGAGTTTATCGTTGTATATTTGATAGTTGTATTCGCTCAATGACCGCTCTGTGTGATATTTACAAAGATGAGATATCAGGAGATAGGTATATCCCTTTAACATAAATCGTTCGCTTGCCTCTTTTGACTCTGAACACTTAAGAATTTTATTGAAAATTTCGGTAACCATGTCATCCTGAATAAAGCTTTCAAAAATCGCATAGTGATTTTCGAAAAAAGACGGTGGAAGAATTATCCTAAAGCTCATACAGTTTTTTCCGCCAAGACCTTCGTGAAGCTCGTTGGAGTTAATAACTGCGCAGTCATTTTTCTTGAGATTAAGAATTTTATCTCCGCACCGCATCTTAAAAGTTCCGCCTACCATAAAATGAATTTCAGTATGCTCGTGCCAGTGGAGCGGCACAAGTGATGAATCTCCCGGCTTAAGAATTCGTATCTGGTATTCGTCATATGGTATTTTTTCGTATAGTTTTATATCATTCATAAAATCACCACAAATTAGTGCTATAACTAAACACAATAATTATAGAAAATATCACAAAGATATTTTATAATACAAACAATAAAAAGTCAATAGACTGGAGGGAACAAATATGAACATTGGTGCACTTATAATTATCAGAGACGGCGGGGCAGAGATTACTGAAAAATTCAAAAGTTTAAGCGAAATGGGACTTTTCCATTGCCAGCTTAACTGGTGGAAACACGACATTATGACAGAAGAAAATGCTGAACTTGTAAAAGAAGCGAGCAAAAAGTACAGTGTTGAGGTAACAGCACTCTGGTGCGGATACACAGGCGAATGCAGATGGAACTTTACAGAAGGACCTCACACAATCGGTATCGTACCTGAAAGACACAGAGAAATCAGAGTAAGAGAATTAAAACACGGAGCAGATTTTGCTAAGATGATTGGTGTAAGAGATATTATTACTCACCTTGGCTTTATTCCTGAGGTTCCGACAACTACCGAATATTTTCAGGTTGTTTGTGCTGTCAAGGATATAGCAGGGTATATGAAGAAGAATGACCAGAGATTTTTATTTGAGACCGGTCAGGAAACACCGGTAACATTAAGAAGACTTATCGAAGATGTTGGAACAGGAAACTGCGGTATCAACTTCGACCCTGCAAATCTCATTCTTTACGGAAAGGCTAACCCTGTTGATGCTATTGATACATTCGGCGAATTTATCTATAATACACACTTAAAGGACGGACTTTATCCGACAGACGGCAGAGAGCTTGGTAAAGAGGTTATTTTAGGTGAGGGTAAGGTTAATTATCCTGCGTTAGTTAAAGGTCTTAAGGATTGCGGTTACAAGGGTCCGTATATTATAGAACGTGAGGTTGAAGGCGACGAATGGTATGAGGGAATTAAGCACGCAATTGAGCTTTTGAAGAAAATCGATAAGGAGTTGAACTAAATATGAAGGTTGCAATGATTGGTGTCGGCGGAATGGGTGGTGTCCATTACGGCGAATATAAGAATATTAAAGATGCAGAAGTTGTTGCTGTATGTGATGTAAGACTTGATATGCTAAAAGAAAAAACAGAGGGCGACAATGTAAGGCTTTATACCGATTACAGAGAAATGCTCGAAAAAGAAAAGCCTGAGCTTGTAGATGTATGCACACCGACATATCTGCACGCAGAACCTGTTATTGCAGCTTTGGAGAGTGGCGCCCACGTTCTTTGCGAAAAGCCGATGGCGATTTCGAGCGAGGATACAAAGAGGATGATTGAAGCATCGGAAAAATCGGGCAAGCTATTGATGATTGCACAGGTAGTACGTTTTATGCAGGCTTATGCGTACCTTCGTGATGTTATAAAGAGCGAAAAGTACGGCAAGCTTGTACATATGGACATGAAAAGAATAAGCGGTATTCCAAGGTGGAGCTGGGAGGACTGGATGCGTGATGAAAAGAGAAGTGGCCTTGTAATGCTTGACCTTATGATTCACGATATTGACTATATGCAAAGTATTCTGGGAAATCCTAAGGATATTAGCGGCATTTACCGTCCTTTGACAGAAAATAACAACTATGCACAGGCAAATTATATTTATGACGATTTTACAGTATCTATTATTGCGACCTTCTATAATGCTTCGGTCAAATTTGATATGGGAGTAACAGCTGTTTTTGAAAACGGTTATGTTGTTTTGGATAACGGCAAGGTATGTGATAATGGTGAGGAGATAAACCTTGATGTTTCGGGTGTTGTTGGTGAAACAGGAATAAACCTTTCAAATGTTGATGGTTATGCTTGTGAGATTATGTATTTTATGGATTGCATCAAAAATGGTAAAAAGCCTCTGATGTCTCTCCCTGAAAGCTCAGCACAGAGTGTTCGTCTGGTAGAGGAAACAAAGAAAAAGCTTACAATTGTGTAATACAAAAAATGCAGAACGAGCGTTCTGCATTTTTTTGTATTTAAGAAAACATACTTACTGCTGTATCAATTACTCCGCCGATTGACTTAAAAACGCCTTCTGTTTTCTTCATCAGCTTGTGTCGTTGTCTGTCGGATACAGGGTCAACAAGCATTGTGGCCGCTGCGCCTAAAATAAGACCTGCAGCCATTCCTTTGATAAAACCTGATGTGCACATTTTGTAATACCTCCTTACAAGTATAAAATAACCTTTTAAGGCTAATGTTATTCTGCCACGATTTTGTGATTTTAGGCATATGTATAAAAAATATTTTTAATATTTTTACAAAATGCGAATTGCGTTGTGTTAAGATATAATGTATCATTATATAATAATATAACATCGGGAGGGATATTGATGACATTGATAAGACCGTTTTGCGGTTACAGATATAATGAAGAAAAAATAGAAGATGTAGGCAAGGTTATGACACCGCCGTACGACTCAATAGGGGATAATGAACGTCATAAGCTGTATGACCTTGACAAATATAATGTGGTAAGAGTTGTAAATGGCTTGGTCTATGATGATGATACAGAAGACAACAACTGCTATACCCGTGCAAAGACACATCTCTCGGAGTGGCTTAGAGATGAAATTCTTGTGCGTGATAAAAAGAAAGCAATATATATGTACGAGCAGAGAATAGAATATAACCATTCAAACTACTCTAACCGTGGCTTTGTTGTCGAGATGAAGCTTTGTACACCTGATGAGAAAAAGGTTATACCATGTGAGAAATCTACCGTAAAGAATATTACGGAACGCTCTAAGCTAATCAGTGCAGTTGATGCAAATGTAAGTATGATTAACTGTATGTATATTGAGAGTGAAAAGTATATTACAAACCTCATGGAGGATATATCGGAACGCAAGCCGGATACCGTCTGTACGATTGATGACGGAACAGAACAGAGATTATGGGTTATTGACGGCGAAAAAGAGATTGATTATATTCTTGAGCTATTGAAAGACCATATATTTTTCCTTATAGACGGTCAGACGAGATATGATATTGCGCTTGATTATGCTGAAAAAAGGAAGAAGGAAAATCTAGGCCATACAGGCGATGAGAGCTATAACTATATTATGACACTTCTTTCAAATGCATATGATGATGGACTTATGCAGGTGCCGTTCCATAGACTTTTGAGGTTTCCGAAAGGTTTCCGTGAGGATTTCTTCGTATCAGCCGCTCAGGACCATTTCAAAATTGAGAAAATTATTGTTGATACAGAGCTTGGCGAAATGGTTGATACTATCAAAAAACAGATTGCTACAACCAGAAAAATGAATCGTTTTGCTGTATATACCGGCAAAAATTATTTCTACCGCCTTACACTTACCGATACTGAATTCTTAAAACAAATTATGCCGGATGTTTCGGATAATTACAGAAGCCTTGATGTTACAGTGCTTAATAAGCTTATACTTGAGGATATATTCAATATTTGTGAAGATTCTTATATCGAGAGAGTTACATATACCAAGAGTATTACTGACGGTATAGGCGAACTCAAAAAGGGAACTCATCAGTGTATGGTTTGTATGAATGCGGTAAAAGCTGAACAAATAAGAGCGGTCGTATCGGAAGGAGAGACAATGCCCGAACGTTCGATGTGTGTATTCCCGAAACCTGCAATGGGTGTAATAGTAAATAAGCTTGATTAAAAAACGGACAATAGAAAAAGAGCATACTATGGTTGTTTGTTGATGTTTATACCATAGTCGCTCTTTTTTGATTACATCACATCGCCGATTAAATCGTTCATTGAATAGTAACCGACGGGTTTACCGGACATATACTTTGAGGCTTTTATCGCACCGACTGCAAAAACTTCTTTCGATGAAGCTTCGTGCTTTAACTCAATAACCTCGTCTGTTCCTGCGAAAAGCACGTTATGCTTTCCGACTATCGTACCGCCTCTTATTGCGTGAAGACCGATTTCGTTCTTCTTGCGCTGTCTGCGTACGTTATGGCGGTCATATACATATTCAGCAGGAGCGGATAATACTTCGTTGATGCCGTCTGCTATTGCCAGAGCTGTTCCTGACGGAGCATCTAATTTGAGGTTATGATGCTGCTCGATAATTTCAATATCAAAATTATCAGCAAGAACTGTTGCGGCTTTTTTTGCAAGTGCAATCAGGAGATTTATACCAAGACTCATATTAGCTGAAAAGAATACAGGAATTTCTGCAGAGTCTGTCTTTAACTGCTCTCTTTGCTCGGGAGAAAGTCCGGTTGTTGCCATAATAACAGGGAGCTTTCGTGATTTTGCAAAGCTCATAAGACTATCAAATGCCGACGGATGAGAAAAGTCAACAATCACATCTGCATCAACATTGCACTCAGCAGGGTTAGTAAACACAGGATATGTACCGGGCAGACAGTCGTTTATGTCAATACCTGCCACAATCTCACAATCGTTGTCATCTGCAACAAGTCTTGTTATAACCTGACCCATTTTGCCGTTACAACCACTTAAAATAATCCTTGTCATAGGTACACCTTCTTCATTAAAGCTTCTTTACACCGTATGCTTCAAGGCTTGCCTTGAGCTTGTTGTAATTTGCATCTGCCATCGGTGCAAGCGGAAGTCTTAAATTTCCAACCTTGTAGCCTAAAATATCCATAGCTGTCTTAACAGGAACAGGATTTACCTCAATAAAGAGGTTGTTTATAACATCAAGCATTTCAAGCTGAAGCTTCAAAGAACCTGCTGTGTCGCCATCTAAGTATTTCTGGCAGATGTTATGAGTTTCCTCGGGGAGAATATTGGCTACAACTGAAATTACACCCTTACCGCCAAGACTCATAATGGGAACAATCATATCATCGTTGCCTGAATAGATGTGAAGCTCAGGAACATTTGCGGCAATTTCAGCTACATAACCTATATTTCCGCTTGCTTCCTTGATTGCTACAATGTTTTCCACTTGTGCAAGCTCCTTAAGAGCAGGAAGAGAAATAGTCATACCTGTTCTTGACGGAACGTTGTAGAGGATAATTGGCAGGTCGCAGCAAGCAGCTATTGCCTTAAAATGCTCAACCAAGCCTCTTGGGTTAGCTTTGTTGTAGTAGGGAGTAACACTCAAAATTGCATCTGCACCTGCATCGGCTGCTGCCTTTGTAAGATAAATTGCGTGTGCTGTATCATTTGAGCCAGTTCCTGCAATTACAGGAATTCTGCCTGCTACCTTTTTAACTGCATATTCAATTACTTCAATATGCTCCTCGTTAGGCATAGTTGATGCCTCGCCTGAGGTTCCGCATATAACGATTGCATCTGTCTTGTTTGCAATGTGCATCTCGATAATCTCACCGAGAGCATCATAATCAACTTCTAAACCATTAAACGGAGTTACTATTGCAACTGCCGAGCCGGTAAAGGGTAAAGTCTTCATATTAAAACAATCCTTTCAATTATTTGTGTAGGGACCGGTGTATTCGACGGTCCGTTTGGAATCTCAATCCATATAGCCCTTTGCAGTCAAAAGCTCTGCCATAAGAACAGCACCGCCCGCAGCACCACGAAGGGTGTTGTGTGAAAGACATACGAACTTGTAATCATACTGTGTGTCGGGACGGAGTCTGCCGATAGAAACAGCCATTCCGCCTTCCATCATTCTGTCAAGCTTTGACTGAGGACGATTATCCTCTTCAAAGTAATTGAGGAACTGCTTTGGAGCGTGGGGGAGATTAAGAGCCTGAGGCTCGCCTGCAAACTCTGCCCATGCCTTTTTGATTTCGTCAATTTCAGGCTTCTTGTCGAAGCTTACGAATACTGCTGCCATATGACCATTGGAAACAGGAACTCTTAAGCACTGTGTAGTAATCTTAGGCTCTGTTGCATCAACAATTTTGTCGCCCTCAATTTTTCCCCAGATTTTGAGTGGCTCAACCTCGGATTTTTCCTCTTCGCCGCCGATGTAAGGAATCATATTGTCAACCATTTCGGGCCATGTCTCAAATGTCTTACCTGCACCAGAAATTGCCTGATATGTAGTAGCAAGTACCTTTGTGATACCATACTTCATCAAGGGGTGGAGAGCAGGTACATAGCTCTGGAGTGAGCAGTTTGATTTAACAGAGATAAAGCCTCTCTTTGTACCAAGTCGCTTCTTCTGTGCATTTATAATCTCGGCATGGTCTGCGTTGATTTCTGGAATAATCATAGGAACGTCGGGAGTGTGGCGGTGTGCGGAGTTGTTTGAAACAACGGGACACTCAGCCTTAGCATATGCTTCTTCAAGTGCACGGATTTCGTCCTTCTTCATGTCAACTGCACAGAATACGAAGTCAACCATAGATGCAATTTTCTCTATATCTGCACTTGCATCCATAACAACCATATCAGCAACGGATGCAGGGATTTCTTCGTCCATAGCCCATTTTGCACCGACAGCCTCTGTATATTTTTTGCCTGCACTTCTTGGTGATGCTGCAAGCACCTCAATTGTGTACCAGGGGTGGTCGTGGAGAAGTGTAATAAATCTCTGTCCAACCATACCTGTTGCGCCGATAATACCTACCTTGTAATTCTCTTTCATTTTCTTCAATCCTTTCCGGTATTTACAAAAGAAAAAACAATAGCATATGCTATTGCCCATAAATACACACAAAATGTAATTTACAGCAGTAGCACTCCATCTTTCGATGACAGTCGCAATGCTGTTCGCATTACGCCCAGCTCAGATGGCTTACGGCAAGCCAATCATCACTTCGGCGGTTCATCCTTTCGCTGCTGCTACATTCGCCGTCTTACCGCAACAGTTACTCTTAATCACCGCGCCTCTACTTCTATTCTATGCAATAATACCACCCTTTTAGCATAATGTCAAGTGTTTTTCGGGATTTTATTTGTTGTAATTTGATTTTGTGTATGATATAATGAAGGTATGTTATATAGGGTTTGACCTAAGGGGAGAATCAAATGATAACAAATCAGGAACTTCATCCACTTACCGGTAAAAATTCCGATTGTTCTCAGTGGTATTCAAGTTGTATGCTTATATATTTATGCGGTACAAAGATTAAAGATAACAAAATAAAGAATTTGCTGAAATTGTTGTTTGGGGCAGAAAGAAAAAGATTCAATTGTAATGTATAACGTGGTATGAACGATTGCTAAAAAGAGTGTCATCTAGTTTATACAGTCTTTAACTAATGAATTACACTAAAATACATTAAAAGGCGGGGGCATCTTTTTGCACCACCAAGTTATAATAGGAGTTGTTAAATTTGAAAGGAGGTGTCCTTAATGAAAAGAATAACAGTCGGAATACTTGCACACGTAGACAGCGGAAAGACTACGCTTTCTGAGAGTATGCTTTTTTCTGCCGGTGAAATTGCCAAGACGGGCAGAGTGGATAACGGCGATACCACTCTCGACACAGATGCAATAGAACGAGACAGAGGAATCACGATTTTTTCAAAGCAGGCTGTAATTAAGTACAAGGACACCCAAATATCATTGCTTGATACTCCCGGACATGTAGACTTCTCGGCTGAAACTGAGAGAACGCTAAGAGTTCTTGACTATGCAATACTGGTGATAAGCGGTACGGACGGAGTTCAGAGCCATACTGAAACTCTGTGGAAGCTTCTGGAACATTACAGAGTACCAACTTTTGTGTTTGTCAACAAGATGGACATTGAAACTGCAGACCGTAGCCGAGTTATGAATGATATTAAAGATAGGCTTGGAGATGCCTGTGTTGATGTTGATGACACTAATTTCTTTGAGGATGCATCTATGCAGACGGAGTATCTTCTTGAGGAATATATTAATAAGGGAAAGCTTTCAGATGAAAATTTAATTCGTGCTGTTATGTCAAGACGGTTATATCTGTGCTACTTTGGCTCCGCTCTTAAAGGTGTAGGCGTAGAAGAATTTATGGACGGTATAGCACGTTATACAATACAACGCTCAGCAGGTGATAAGCTTGGTGCAATAGCTTATAAGATTACCGAGGGTAACAGAGGACAAAGACTTACCCATATCAAAATAACAAGTGGCAGTCTTAAAGTTAAATCACTGATTGACGGTGAGAAGGTAAATGAGATAAGAGTGTACTCAGGCATTAAATTCAATCAGGTACAGGAAGTATCAGCCGGTGAAACTTGTGCTGTAACAGGTCTTAATAAGGTTGTAGCAGGGCAGGGGATAGGAATTGAAAAGAATTTACATTCTCTTGTTACTGAGCCTGTATTTTCGTATTCGCTTAAACTCCCTGAAGGTGCAGATGTTCATAATGCTCTTGCAGTATTGCGCAAGCTTGAACAGGAGGAAACAGAGCTTAATGTGGTATGGAATGACCGCTTACAAAAGCTTGATGTTCAGGTAATGGGCGAGGTACAGATGGAGGTCTTGAAAAGGATACTTTCTGACCGATTTGGTATGGATATTGAATTTGAAGAGGGAAGCATAATATACAAGGAAACTATTGCAAGCACCGTTGAAGGTGTAGGGCACTATGAGCCTTTAAGGCACTATGCAGAGGTGCATCTACTTTTGGAGCCTGGTGAAAGAGGAAGCGGTATAAAAATTGCATCCAAGTGCAGTGAAGATGTTCTTGACCGCAACTGGCAACGTCTGATTCTTACTCACATTGAAGAAAAGGTGCATATAGGAACACTTATCGGTGCACCGATAACCGATATTAAAATAACGCTTGTAAACGGAAAAGCTCATCAAAAGCATACCGAGGGCGGAGATTTCAGACAGGCCACCTATCGTGCTTTGCGTCAAGGTCTTATGCAGGCGGATGTAGTGCTTTTGGAACCATATGCATCGTTCAGGCTTGAAGTCCCTACTGAGAATACAGGAAAAGCGATGACCGATTTACAGCAGATAGATGCAAGCTTTGATGCACCTGATGTGGTCGGTGAAATGACTGTTATTACAGGTAATGCACCGATTTACGGAATAAGAGATTACCACAAAAGTGTTACGCAATATACGCATGGCAGAGGAAGGCTTTCTGTAAGCTTTAGCGGCTATGCACCTTGCAGCAGACAAGATGATGTTATTGCGGAGTATGCTTATAACCCGGAAGGTGATACCGAAAACACTCCCGATTCAGTTTTCTGTTCTCACGGAAGTGGTTTTGTTGTTAAGTGGGACAAGGTATTCGAGCATATGCATCTGCCTGCAATTAAGAAAGAAACAACAGTATCTGAGGCGAGAGTCAGGAACTCTTGCAGTATGTCATATAGCGACGACGAGCTTTTGCGGATTTTTGAGCAGACATATGGCAAGATAACAAGAAAATCGCATGGCATTATAAGAAGCAGTAATGAGAAAAAGGAATATAAGATAAAGCCGGTTGTAATTAGGGAAGAGTATCTGTTGATTGACGGGTACAATATTATTTTTGCAAATGATGAGCTTAAGAAAATTGCGGAAGAAAGTTTGGAAGATGCAAGAGATGTTTTGATATCCAAAGTTGCGGGATATCAGGCGATGCGGAGAAATCGTGTTATACTTGTGTTTGATGCATATAAGGTCAAGGGCGAAAAACGTGAAGTAGAAACGGTTCACGGTATAAGTGTCGTTTATACAAAAGAAGCAGAAACTGCAGACGCATATATCGAAAAGACAACTAAACAGCTTATAAAAAATTATAGGGTAAGAGTTGCAACCTCCGATAACCTTGAGCAGATGATAATTTTCGGACATGGTGCGCATAGAGTAACCGCGCGTGAACTGATGGAGGAGATTGAATCAACAGAAGAGGAAATCCGTGATTTTATAAAAAAGAATAATAAATGAAAAATGTTAAACACTTGGTTTGTTTAACATTTTTTTATAAGTCTTCAATGATTGTAATTACTTTTGAACACATTTATCAAAGACAGCATATTTTAGTAATGAAGGAGCGTGAGAGCCGTGTATTCTTATCTTATGGCAGAAAATCACACCGACTTCCCTGCCATAACAATATGCACAGCGGACGGTGTGATTTTTCAGGATATCCCTAAAAATGATAAAAGTGATTTGAAACAGCTTACACCGGGGAGTGTAAGGCTTGAAATATACAATAACTTTATGAAACAGGAGGCGGTTGTCTGGGTACCCGTTACTCCATTTTCAAAGGCGAAGCTGATGGTGTTTTCAGACCATATACAGCTTATTCCTTTATAATTGAACGCAGCTTTGAGAGTGCAGCTCTTTCAATTCGTGAAATATGCACTTGTGATACCCCTATAATTTCTGATGTGCGTTTCTGCGTTTTGTCTTCAAAATAACGCAGTATAATAACCTGTCTTTCTCTGTCAGAAAGTGATTTGAGAAGTTCAGAAGTGGTAATTTTATCAATGATTTCATCCTCTTGAGAAAAGCCTATTCGCTCAGACAGGTCATAATTATCTGTTGCCGGAGCATCAATTGATTCAGGGACAGAACAGGCATCAAGTGCTTCTGTTAGTTCACATACGGAAAGCTTGCATTCGGATGCTACTTCAGACAATGTAGGCTCACGGCATAAACGTCGCCTTAATTCCTCCTCGGCGTTTGCTATGAGCCTCATACGCTCCTTCAAAGTTCTGGAAACTTTTATAATTCCGTCGTCTCTTAAAAATCGCTTAATCTCTCCTGTGATTACGGGTACAGCATAGGTGGAAAATTTCAAACCTCTTGTAATGTCAAAGCTTGCGATTGCTTTAAGAAGTCCTATACTGCCGATTTGTACTAAGTCGCAAAGCTCGGTGCCGCGACCTGTAAAACGTGCAGCGAGACTTTGTACAAGCCTCATATTCTCACGGCAAAAGGTGTCAAGTGCATCTCTGTCGCCTTGACGTGAACGCTCAATAAGAGCTGTATTTCTATCCATTTATTCAGCTCTCTCCTTTTAAGCTACCGAAACTTTTGACAAGGGTTACCATAGTTCCTTCTCCTAAAGCGCTCATTACTTCTATTCTGTCGCAAAAGCTTTCCATAATAGAAAAACCGAGACCGGAACGTTCTTCCTCCGGCTTCCCTGTGTAAAGCGGTTCTCTTGCTTTGTCTATGTCTGAAATGCCGATACCGCTGTCTGTTACCGTTATGTATACTGTATTGCCGTTGATTTTTCCTGATAGTCCGACAGTACCAGGTTCGTAAGGATATGCGTGTACGATAGCATTCGTTACTGCTTCCGATACAGCAGTTTTAAGCTCAGAAAGCTCCTCGACAGTCGGGTCAAGCATTGCAGCAAAAGCAGATGTTATTGCTCTTGCCAGACTTTCGTTTTCCGATATTCCGATAAATTCCATATCAAATCTGTTTTCCATATTTTATACCTCTACATTCTCTTTAGCGCTTTGTTTATACTTGTTTCTAAGGTTACTATGTTCATCAGGCCGGATATTTCCAAAATTCTTTTTACCTGCGGTTTTGGCGATACTATTGTCATTTTGCCATCATATTTGAGAATTTTCTTGTAACGTCCCATAATCATTCCAATACCTGAGCTGTCCATAAATGTCAATGCGGAAAAATCAAAGATTATGTTCTTATAATCTTTTGAAATTGCATTATCAATTTTGGTGCGTATTTTAGTTGCTGTGTGATGGTCTAACTCACCTGTTATCTCAACAAGCAGTGTGTTCTTTTCTGTTTTTGATATGCTCATAGCTTGTCCTCCTTTGTAATATGCTCTTTAATATTCGTTTTGTAATGTAAAATTCCTTTTGAAAAGAAGGGAAGCTTTTGTCGAATGGAAAGAATCGTACCTTAAAATGCGACAAAAAAAGAACCGATAGAATTATCGGTTCTTTGGTGATTAAAGAATGACTTCGTCCAAAGGTCTTTTTGGTACGTGAACATTATCCTTTTCATCGAAATAGTATTTGATAGTGTCAGATGAATCAAAATATTCACCGCTTTGGTCGGCGTAGCCAACTGCAAGAACATATGTAATATCAAGGTGATTGGGGAGTGAGAGAAGCTCTTTGATTTTAAGTCTGTCTACCGAGCCGAGCCAGCAGGTATCAAGACCTAACTCTGTTGCTGCCAGCGACATATTCATAATAGCTGCACCGCTGTCGCATTCCGATTTTTCGGTTGGCTTTATATTTGTGTCGTTCATTATTATGATAAAAGCTGTTGCACATTCATCAAATGATGGGTCCCAGTCGGGAGTATAGCCTGCATACTTAAGATGAGGATACATTTCTTTTCTGATATTTTCATCGGTAACATATGTGAATTTGAGCGGCTGAAGATTAGCACCGGTTGGTGCGAGTCTGCCACAGTCGATTATGGTACGAAGGTCAGCTTCGTTTACCGGTTTTTGTTTGAATTTTCTTACTGTTCTTCTTGATTTAATTGCATCTATTACGTTCATTATTAACACCTCTTGCTATAAAATAAATCAGAGCAAGCGATATACAGCTTGCTCTGACATGGTCGGAGTGACAGGACTTGAACCTGCGGCACCTAGACCCCCAGTCTAGTGCGCTACCACCTGCGCTACACCCCGGTATGGTCGGGATGACAGGATTTGAACCTGCGGCCCCTACGTCCCGAACGTAGTGCTCTACCAAACTGAGCCACATCCCGCTATTGATTGCTCGTTAAACCAACGAACTATATTATACTACACGATCGGGTGTTTGTCAATAATAAATTGCCAAAAAATTAAATAATTTTCGGAAATTATAAAACGGCTACTCTTATATAAGAGTAGCCGTTAATTGACTTAAGCCTGTGTGCTGTAACTGTAGTTAGGAGCTTCCTTTGTGATGTAGATATCATGAGGATGACTCTCTTTAAGTCCTGCACCTGTAATACGTACAAACTTGCCTCTTTCTTTAAGCTCAGGAATAGTCTTTGTGCCGCAATAGCCCATGCCTGCACGAAGTCCGCCCAAAAGCTGGAATACTGTGTCGGAAAGTGCGCCTTTATAAGGAACACGGCCCTCAACACCTTCCGGAACAAGCTTCTTAGAACCTGTCTGGAAGTATCTGTCCTTTGAGCCCTTTTCCATAGCGGCGAGTGAGCCCATACCACGATATACCTTAAAGCGTCTGCCTTGATAAAGCTCGAATTCGCCCGGACTTTCTTCGCAACCTGCCAAAAGACTTCCAACCATTATAACGTCTGCACCTGCTGCGATAGCCTTGGGAATATCGCCTGAATACTTAATACCACCGTCAGCAATAACAGGTATATTATACTTCTTAGCTACTTCTGCAACATCTGCCACTGCTGTAATCTGCGGTACACCGATACCGGCAACTACACGAGTTGTACATATAGAACCCGGTCCAATACCAACCTTGATTGCATCAGCACCGGCTTTAATAAGAGCCTCTGCAGCTTCAGCTGTTGCAATATTACCTGCAATAAGTGGAAGGTTCGGGTATGCTGCCTTGATTTCCTTAACCTTGTTGATAATATTCTTTGAATGGCCGTGAGCGGAGTCGAGACAAACAACGTCAACACCTGCATCTACAACTGCCTTAACACGCTCTAATGCATCTGCGGTAACACCAATTGCCGCACCGCAAAGAAGTCTACCGGCAGCATCCTTTGCTGCGTTCGGGTAACGAACTGCTTTTTCTATATCCTTGATTGTGATAAGACCCTTAAGTCTGTTTTCACTATCAACAATAGGTAGTTTTTCTATTTTATATTTACGCAGAAGCTCCTGTGCTTCGGCATGGGTTGTACCCTCCGGAGCTGTAATCAGGTTTTCGCTTGTCATAGCTTCTTTTATTTTCTTGGAGAAATCAACCTCAAAACGAAGGTCTCTGTTTGTGATAATACCAATAAGATGCTTTTCTTCATCACATATGGGAACACCTGAAATCTTATATTTACCCATAAGCTCATCTGCATCCTTAAGTGTGTGCTCCGGTGAGAGACTGAACGGGTTTGTAATAACACCGTTTTCTGACCTTTTTACCTTATCTACTTCCTGAGCCTGTTCAGCAATAGTCATATTCTTATGAATAATGCCAATACCACCTTCTCTTGCCATTGAAATAGCCATAGGTGATTCGGTTACGGTATCCATTGCGGCACTCATTAAAGGAATATGAAGTGTAATGGTTGATGTAAGCTTTGTTGTCAATTCAATTTCATTTGGTGTAACGTCCGACTCCTGAGGAATCAATAGAACATCATCAAAAGTCAAACCCTCTTTAGCGAATTTATCAGACATATCTTTTCTCCTTTCGCATTTCCGTTTATGTTCAGATATATATTTTATTCATTGTAACAGAAAAATCCGACAATTTCAACCCTAAAAGTCGATAATATTTGAATTTTTTTATATTGATTTGCTATGAATTTTCACAAATTATCTGTTTTGTAATGGGATAAGGAAATATTTATCGGAGTTTAATTCGATTTTTTCTACCAATCCGTCTGTATAATATATATTGTTATTCTCAATTAAAATAGCTTCACCGCCAAATTTACTAAGAATCTCTTGTGCCTTATTTGCACCTGCGACAAAAATTGCAGTTGAGAGTACGTCGCAAAGCATTGCATCTCTGTCAATTATTGTTACTGAACTAAGTCCGCTATCTGACGGATAGCCTGTTTTCGGATCTATAATGTGGTGATACTTTTTACCGTCAAGCTCAAAGTACCGTTCATAATCACCGGAGGTAACAACTGCGCTGTCCGTGCACTTTACAGTAACGGCAGTCTGAGCTGTATTTTCAGGGTCGCAGATAGCAATATTCCAATCACTGCCATCCGGCTTTGCGCCGACTGCATATACATTTCCACCGAGATTTATTAAAGCACTGCCTATTGCATCAGCCCTCATTCTGTCTGCAAGCACATTAGCTGCGTAGCCTTTTGCAACAGCACCGAGATTTATTGATGCACCGTCTTCTTTGATTTTAGCTGTATTAGCTTCATAATCTATATATAATGCGTCAATGCCTACAAGTGAAAGCTTTTCTTTGATATCGTCTGGTAAAAGCAAGTTCTTTTCCGCAAGTGTCCAGCTTGAAATTACGGGATTGAGTGAAATATCAAAGTAGTCGCCAAGATAGCTTGAATATGATGCGGCATCGCTCAGGAACACGGTGAGTTCGGGCGGTAATGCACATAACTCACCATTATTTAGCTTGCTTATTATACTGTTTTCGTTGTACACGTTAAGCTGAGAATCCAGCTTTTTTAATAACTGTTCGTAATCGGCAGTAGTATCCTTGGTTGAGTGAATTGAAATGTTTGAAACAGTATCAAAAACTCCGTAAATATCTCTGTTGTATGTTTTTCCTCTGCCGGTTAGAATAACTGCCACAGCAATTGCAATAAACGCAATTAAAATAAACTTATGTTTGATAATCATCATCTCCTAATTGAGTCTATTTTACATTAGATGAGAAAACTTGTCAACAATAAAACCGCCACTTGAGTGGCGGTTTGTAATTAAAATTCAAAATCATTGCGTGGTTCATATGTTGTTTTTCCGGAAAGCTCGAGATAAAGCTGTGCATCTGTTGCGAAAATATAAGGTATTACAAAAACAGAGCCTATACCGCAAAGGAAAACTCCAAGCATTGTCCAGCCGATGAAGGAAAGACCGAGAACAAAAGTTGCAAAACGGTTACCCTTCATCATATTCTTGCTTTTTCTTAATGCTTCACGCCAGGAGATATCCGAATCTTCGGCAATGATATATTCTACAAGGTAGTAGTCATACACCTTAATCAAAGCCGGAATTGTAATCAGAATAGTAAAAAGAGGAAGCAGCATAAATGCAGGAGATTCTGTCAGATGAACGGACAGACGCTCAAGTTGTGCTGTATTAAATTCCGTTGGTAAAGTGTATCCTGTTTTTAGCAACAGGTATACGGAAAGTATACCTAATGCAAGCATCGGCAAAAGAATAAGAAGTGTTATAACAAGCTGTTTGGCAAGTACAGTACATACTATTTTCGAGTAGTTGCTGCGGAATGCATACAATATTTCGGAAATCTGAGGTGATGTACCTTTCGCTTGTTCAAGCAGATACTTATTCACACCAACAAGAAGTGGATAGGTAAGCAGAATTGTTGCTGCAAACGACATTAAGATTCTTATAAGAATTATACCGGCATACAGTATAACAGTTGATGTTGAATACAGAGTAATTGTGGACGAGATATTAAGTGTGAAGAAGTTTGCTATAATCGTACTTGCCGCATAATAAACAAGCACAATTGCCAAAGTAGGCCAGTAGCTTGTGGCAAGTACCGATTTTGCACGGTCTTTAAGAACTTTGCGGTTGAACATATAAACCTCCGTAATATCAGTCAAATAATTTTTGCGCTTCTGCATAGGTCTTTGGGGTGCCTATGTCAATAGTCATTACATCAAATGTGTACGCATAGACAGGTACACGCTCAATGAGCCACGGAATAAGATGTCCGGGAGCATCGGGGTTGTTACCCTCTTTTAAGTATTGGTCAATAAGGGCAAGAGTTTCCTTTTTGTAGAAATAAAAAGGAGGAACCCCCCAATGAGTTTTTGGCTCAGCAGGCTTTTCGACAAATCCGATAACACGGTTATCATCATCAAGCTCAAGAACACCCATCTGTCTTAAATCAACCAAATCCTCTACATAATGAGCGGAAATGAGGTCAGCATTCTTTTCGCGATACAGCTTTACCATATCGTTAAGTGAAAAATCAAAGACATTATCACTTGCCATAACAAGAATTTCGTCTGTGATGTTTTCCTTGTCGATAACAAACTTCATATCGCCTATGGCGCCAAGTCTGTTGTCGTTGCTTGTAGTACCGTCATCAAGTACCTTGATAGGCTTTTTGCCTTTGTAGCCGGCAGCCCATTCGGTAAGCTGGTCGGCAAAACGGTGGTTGGTTACAATGTAAATGTTATTTACATCTGGAACATCTTCGATTTTCTCGCACACACGGTCGAGAATTGTTTTTGAACCGAGCATCAAAAGTGCTTTCGGTTTGTTTTCGGTCAGCGGATACAATCTTGTTGCATATCCGGCTGCAAGTAGGATACAATCCATAATCCATACTTCCTTTCTGTTTAAGAATAATAACATAATAAGTATACAC
>JAHAZB010000016.1 GCA_018384175.1 Eubacteriales bacterium | reverse complement strand
ATTATATTCAAGTAATTATTTAATTTCTCACAATTTTTAATTGTACAATTGTCAATGATGGGTGACATTTTTCTGAAAAAATAAAAAGTTCGCCCCAAATTACCCTTGTCAATGTGGAGTGGTGGAGATTTTTTATACTTTAAACAGATATATGATAGTTAGGCGCAACCATTGCAATTTTCCATTCCGAAAGTTCAAATGGTTTTGGCGGCAACGGAAGCAGGAAAGCTTTTTCTTCTTCAAAAGCATCGGCACGACTTCCGTCACGCTTTTGAAAATCCTTGTGGTTGAATATGTATAAGCGTTCAAAAATTGCCTCATTCAACTCATTAAGGGACAAAAAACGATGGTTACGCAATGCTGCCGGCATGAAATTCGAGATAACACCTACGGTGCCTTCGACCATCGCTTTATCCTTTGGATAACGAACTCTGCACGGTAGAATTGCTGTTCGATAATGTTCTGCAATTTCATTAAAATGGACTCAGAGGTACAAAAACTGAGACATTGTCATTAACCAGTTAGAAATCATACATAATCAAGAAACTGCATAATTGGGGCCAGCCCCAACCCCCGAAGTTTAACGCATTGTTTTTCTCTAAAACGGACAAAACGAGCGATGAAAAATCACCGCCCGTTTCAGTGCAAAATCCACAAGACCGCTCTGATTGCTCTTCAGCATTGTCGTATCCTGTCTTGGGATAAAATCCGATAGTTATTATTGACAGATTTAATTAAGCTTATACCTGTAATTTTCACCTTGTCGAAGGTTGTCCGATATTGCTTACACAACATTTTCCTCATAGCCAAAATTTTTGTGTAACATATTTTTATACCTTCCTATTCTACGCTATTATTGCTTTAGAAGCTTTGTGTTTTGAACGGATTTTACCAATACAGCTCCCACTTGTTTTCCGTTACAAACCTTATAAGTGCTTCCATAAAGAAATAGTCACCCCAGATATTACATTCATCCACACCGCTGTTATGAGGTACGGAATAGGTTGCATGAAGCAGTAAGCCGTTGCACTCGTCAACTCCCCAACAAAGATAATCGTCAACCAAAGATGCCATCATCTTATTTGCGTAAGTGAGATACTTTTTCCTTTCCTCACCTTGCATATACTTTACAGCCTCCAAAAGTCCACAGACGGCAATTGCAGCCGCAGAGCTGTCTCTCGGTTCGCCTGAACCGTCACCAAATATCATATCCCAAAACGGTACATAATCCTGTGGCAGCAAGCCGATATAGTAATCGGTTATTTTTTTGAACCGTTCCATTGCTATATCACTTTTATGATACTTGTATGTGAGCATCATACCGTATATTCCCCACGCCTGACCTCTTGCCCAGCAGGAATCATCCGATGCGCCCTGAGCGGTAACACCCTTTAACGGCTTACCTGTTTCGGGATCAAAATAAAACGTGTGATATGTAGAACCGTTTTCACGCATTATATGCACGGCAGTAGTGTTGAAATGCTTTAATGCCGTTTCATCATATTTTCTATCGCCGCTCACCTCCGCTGCCCAATACAAAATCGGAATATTTAAAAGACAGTCTATGATAAGTCTGTAATTATCTGGTGCATCAAGCTTACCCCATGCCTGAATAAATTCGCCCTTTTCATGATAGCGCCTCATCAGGAAATCCGCCGCCATCATTGCCGCTTTCTTTGCCTCCTCGTTGCCCGTCAGCTTGTATGCCGCAACACATGACGGCGTGTATAAAAATCCCATATCATGATGATCCACCGTCAGTTCTTCCACTACTCTCTTGGTATATGTCGGTATCTGCATTTCGGCAGCTTTTCTATACTCCTCATTCCCTGTCAGCTCATAGGCAATCCACAGCATTCCCGTCCAAAAGCCTTGATTCCAACCTTTGACATTTTCGGTTTCGGGATAAACATTATCAACACTCGCATGATCCGGGAATGTTGTCTTAAACGTTTCCTTTGCAAAATCAATTTTTTTCAGAGAAAACCATATCGCCTCTTGTAATCTGTCTCTATTAAGATATTCATTCATTATTATGCTCATGGCAATTCCTCTCTTAATCAAGTTTTATCTTTGATTGCCCGAAACTCCTGCGGCGCACGGAATAATGAGAGCGGTATATACATTTTGCCAAGCTTTCCTACAGAGCTTATTTCTATCACTATATCGGTTTTGGCTGATGTTATATTATGCGGTATTATCTCTAAAGCAACTTTCTCTTTTCCGAATCCCGCATGAGGCTGATCAAGGTTTATTGCAAATTCCCTGCCCACACTGCATTCCCATTCGGACGGCATAAATATTCTTACATTCAGCCACTGCTGACACGGAATAAGATTTAAAGCTTCAAGCTCAAATCCCAGTACTTGATTTTCATTCACATTAATTCCGTCTTTACAATGAACCAGCATCCTTAAAAACATATTTTCATACGTTACTGTCGGTGTATTGCCGGCAAATATATCTTTGAAATTCTCCGGCACAAATGTCGCCCTGTATTTATTTTTACACTCCAGGTCATCTGTGCTGTTCATAGCGATATCACCGTTCATTACATCATAAAATCCCGAAAGGAATACCGGCATAATATTGCACACTCTGTCTGTAAGCTCGGTCACTGTTTTAGGTACATTGATAATTTTCATGGTTTCCATGGCAAGATTCAATGATATGGTTTTTATCTCATCACCTATCGGCTCAACCCACCTTTGCGGAAGTGCCTCAACTCCGTTAATTATGCCCATGATTGCACCGAGAGTCGCTGACGTACAGTCGGCATCCTCGTAACAGCCTGCGGCAATACAGATACTTTTACCAAAATCACCCTCGCCGTATATCCATGCCAACACTACAATACCTATTGTAGCCGGTAAGTCATAGCCCGGTGTTCCTGCCGGAATTTCCGGGTCCGGAATGTTTGTTTTGTCCTCCCATATTGTTCCGAATGCACACGGTATACTCTGTAACAGCTTCTTTCTTGCCTCTTTCCAGTCAAGACCGTTTTTATAGCAATCTCTTACTATCCCTACCGCGCGTGCCGTATCGCTGTCCTCCGGTATATAACTGAGTCCTATGTCGATAAGTTTATCTCTGTCGCTTTCAACAAATGCCGCACTCTCAACCGCCGCTGTAAAAATTTCTCCATATATACCCTCTCCGAAATGGTCAACCGATGCATCTTGATACGCATATTGCACTGCCAATTCCGGATGTCCCGGCATAAGGCAAGCCCAAATTTCACTCCTTATGAATGCGCCGTTGCTGTTACGGTTATGATTGTTGTACCAACCGGATATAGGCGGCTGAATGCCGTTATACATATTGTTTTTACCGGCTCCGTATTCAGACCAGTTTCCCACTACATATGTAAGCCAGTAATCGCCGAGAATAGTTGAGTTTAACCCTCTGCCTAATTTCTCTGCCGCATTTAGCCAAATAAGCTGTAAATCAAGGTCATCGTTCGGTTCTGCCCCTTTTGACATATCCTGCGTATAAAAATCCAAATCGCAAACTCCTCTGTAGCCCTCAAACGGTGCACCCAAGGTACCGCCTATGTTTTTGCCAAGCCAGCATCCCTGTACCTTTTTTCTGTAATCGTATATGTTCATATCTAATCCTCCCGATATTTTTAATGTATAGCTTATAACACATTTTTTTCTTTCACATTGATACAAAATTCTATCTTCATGTCCCTGCACGGATTTTTGACTACAAGATTGATAAGGTATACAGTCTTATCCCCCATATATCCCGTTGAAAATGTTTTAGATGATATATCACATTCATAACAATCCATATCAAACTGCATAAACACATCACCGATAATAATACCGTTTCCTGTTTGTTCCGGTCTTACAGCCGACACAAAATGCTCACATACACTCTGCGGCTGTTCATCGAAAACAAAAGAATCTGTCATTTTAATCTCGTTCTTTCCAAACTCAAAGCTGCGTCTTAATCCTTTTAATTCAGGTACATCATAGCATTGTTCAAAATCTATGATTAGCTTTTTATCATCAGCATCAACAATTCTGCCTTTATGCTCCTTTCCCTCTTTTTGCAGCACATTGTTAATTATAGGAACGCTGTGTGCAAGTGCCGAAGGGGCAAAGCATTTATATCTTTCGGGGCTGAAATATTTTTTCGTATATTCTTCCCGTCCCGCATCTGCTATAATGCTCTCTCCGCATACGTTAAGCATAAAACACGCAACATCATTGTGATTATGCGATTCTCCGTTATTCCCCGCCTTGGCGGCAAGCTCGTAGATCGGCGTCTTTTTTATATACCACTCAGTATCCTTAAAATAAAAATATTCATATTCATTTTTTTTGCTCTTTACACAAGCCTTTCCTCCCCAAGCAAAATCTCTTACAAAAGCCGCAAAGCTGCTTCCCTCACTCTTTTCAAAATCTGCGGCACAATCAACGCTCGGTACTGTTACATCTTCAAATTTATCAGCAATAAAGCAGGATAACCCATATTGATGAGTATATTCTTCCGAGCAATCGGAAAAGTTAACTACTTTGTTATTTTTTAGCATTACACGCTGTGGAAACATTGCAATTTCTTTAATCTTTTTATCATCAAAAAGATTTTCTTTGCCGTCCGTATACTGATACAACAGACTTGCAAAATAAGTGAAGCAGCCAAATCCGTATGTCCAATAACCCATTCCCTCAACGCATACACCGTCATCCATAAATCCATCAAAATAACAATTAAGAGTTCTCTTTATTCTCGGCAATATCTTTTTTATTTCATCATCAGCAGCAAGATATAAAAACACCGCTCCGACACTGCCTCCGCAAACTGCCGCCCAGTTATTTTTAATTCTCTCCCAGCTAAACTCCTCACCGGTCAGGTAAGGATTGATAATTCGCCGTCTTATTTCATATTTAATTCTGTTTCTTACTCTCAAATCAAGACGATTACCTAAAATGTTCAGCATTTCCGCAAGAGCAAATCCTGTTTCCGCCGAAAATAAATCTATAAACTCCGCATATTTATTTACAGGCTTGTCTTTACAGGCTTGTCGTTTTTTATATGAGCCACATGGGCGGGCAATGCCCATGTAAACTCATCTGTGATAGCCCAAATAATATCCTCAAGCCGCTTTATATACGTTTCATCATCTTCATATACGACTGCAAGAATAAATAATGCGTTAAGAAGTTTTCTTCGCTGAAAATACACTCGCTCATATATCTGTCTGTTTCCGGTCAGATAATATTCGTTAAATGCACTGTACGAAAGCAACGGAATGTTCTCCATGCTTTCTGCCATATGCTCCGCTTCCGCAAGCTGATGCTTTAAGTAATCATTTTTTTGAATATTATCGCAAATATTTTCTGCCTCAACGAATAATTTGCTTCTCAATTCCGGTAAACCTCCTCTTTTCCTTGCCTCTCATCAATAACACCATTCATTATCCTGATATACTAAGTTTTACCATCCCCGATTTCGGTATATTAAATACATTAACACCCTTTTTGAGAATAATCTCTTTGCTTTCTTTTATTTCACCGGTACAGGTATATATAGTACATTCTGATTTCATATCATCGTATTTATTGTTTATAAATAACTCATCGTCCCATGAGCCGTTTATAAAAATAATCTCATTATACGCTTTTTTTATATTCATAACATTTTTAATGTATGATGCCGCTATTATTTTATTTTCAATTTCACTTGTTATCAAGCTGTAACACGATTCGGGATTTTCAGCCGACAATTTGCCGTCAATAAGACAATGCTTGTTTTCTTTCCAAAACCTTAAATAAAATTCAAGCATTTTTCTTTGCTCTTCACAAAGCTTTTCTATTAGCACCGACACCTGTGGCACTGAGAAGATTGCATTGATAAGCTGTAATGCCGCCGACTCCGGTGTATCGTCATAATTCCACATAAGCATATCGGAATGAACTGCTGTTTTATGGGCAAGGAGTCTTAAATCAACAACTCCGGCTCTGTTTTTTACAGCGTCCTGCGGACAGTCCGCAACACGCAGCATATTTCCGTAACGGCGCATAACCGGACCTGTATACGGCTGGCGAAATTCTATTAAGATATCGCTTTTTAAAGCTGTCAGCCGTTCCTTTATTTCGGCAAGCAAGGCGCATATTGCATCCTCTAAAGATACATAATCCATATTATTGTCAGGTGTCGAGCTTGCCTCGGTTAGCTGCATATTATTTATAAAGTCAAGCTTCAGCCCGTCTATATCCCATTCCTTTACGGCTTTTTCATAAATATCCGTAAGATATTCTCTTACCTCCGGGTATCTGGGGTCAAGTACACACCACGGATGCTTTTCATCGTATGCGTCTAAAAACTTACCCTGAAATCTCTCCCACGACTTTGAATATTTTCCGACAAACGGCACACCGAACCACAGCATACACTTCATACCCACATCATGCACATCGGAAACAAAGCCTTTCATATCCGAAAGTCTTTCCGGCTCCCAGTCGCCGCAGTGCGCATAACCTCTTTGTCCGTCTTGAGTCTGCCATCCGTCATCAACAATTACGGTTTCCATACCCAGCTGCTTTGCCAATTTTAATTCTGCGATAAGCTCATGTCTGCTCAAATTTTGATGATATGAATACCATGTCGAATACATCGGCTCCTTTGCCGCCTCCGGCACTGATGTTTCCTCGTACCATAAACGGATTGTATCGGCTAAAACCTTTTCATACGGCAGCTTTCTTGTATCTATCGTCAGTACCGTTTCATATTTATCCATCGGGCTTACAAGCTTTGTAAACAATGTCAGCTTATATGATATTTCCGCCGTTTCCTCAATTATGCCCGTTGCAATTTCCATGGGAATAAGCGGATCGCTTACAGAAACAGTAATCTCATTTATGCCGTCAAGCGACAAATGTGTCTGCACAGGTGTTCCCTCGGCAGACCGTGAACCGTTTTTTATCGGCATCCAGTTGGGATTGAGCGTCCTCGTCGACCAAAGCTGCGGATTCCACTGCGAGAACACGTTTTTGCACGGATGCGTCCATCGTATAACAACAGGCTTTGGCGTGCTTTTCTTGCCAAAATCAATGCTGATTTTGATTTTTATAATATCCTCCCGCTCTTCCGCTTTTTGCAGAGATATTTTGTAGTCTGTTTCTGTCTTAAATTTATAGTTCATTATAATTCTTCGCTCCATAACTCTTTAAGCATATGCGCCGCCATCTTAGGCTCTCTTTCCCTTGTGAACACGCCCTTGCGGTTAAATACGATTCTTGAAATGGTCTGTGCCGTCTTAAAGTCCGCAAAAGCCCATACATGAGTACCAATCGCATACGGCTGCTCTCTGAATTTCTCATACTGCAGCTTTATCATCTTAGCCTGATATTCCTCGCTGAACATCTGCGGCGGCTCAGTATGTATACCGGCAATCGCATCCGCCCCGAACTCGGTAAGGATTATCCCTTTTCCGAATTTTTTATGAAAACGGTCCGCGCATTTAATAAATTCATCAAGCGACTCCTCAATCTGTCCCGGCCATTCGTACCAGCCGTAATACTTGTTTATGCAGCAAATATCGTAATACTGCATACCTCTTGTATTTTCCGGCTCATAGAACGCAACAAAGGTTATCGGTCTTGTGCTGTCGAGTTTTCTTGCTGTTTCTGCCATAACCTTAAAGAAATTCTCTCCCTCATCTGTTTCTATCATCGGTTCATTTGCAAGACTCCACATAATTATTGACGGATGGTTTTTGTCCCGTTTTATCATTTCATTTATGACCGACACAGCCTTTTCCAAAACCTCATCGGTATAATTTCTGTTGTTCAAGCCCACAAACGGGGTTTCGGCAATAACAAGCATGCCCTCCTTATCCGCCATGTCGAGTATATTTTCATCATACGGATAATGTGATGTTCTGAACGAATTTGCTCCTATATCTTTCATAAGCGCAAAATCCTTTACCGTAACGGCATGGTTAAAGCCCTTGCCTATAATATGGAAATCCTCATGTTTTCCGAAGCCCTTTAGGAATATCTCGCGTCCGTTTAATATAAGTCTATTGTTTTCAACCTTTATTTCACGCACACCGAACGTTTCTTTATATTCGTCCGTTACGGTATCGTTTATAAGGCACACTTTCAGGGTATAAAGATTAGGCTCTCCGATGTCCCAGAGTCTGACATTATCGAGAATAATCTTACCCGACACGGAATTGGTATTTTTACAGGGAATATTTACGACTTTACCGTCCGCCTCCGCTTCAATCCTTCCCGTAAAGCTGTTGTTTAATTCAACGGTGAATTGTACTTCGGCGGTTTTATTGTTTATTTCGGACACAATGGTAATATCCTCTATTCTTGTTTTCGGTGAGGTATAAAGATATATGCTTCTTTGTATTCCTCCGAACGGGAAGAAATCATACGGAACAGCCGGATATGACTGAGCAAACCCCATTCGTCCCTCGTGTTCCATAAGAGTTGCAGGCGGCAGTGACCACGGATCGAGTGTGCTGTCCGCCAGAACAACAACCGTGTTTTTTTCTCCGAATTTTAAATACGGAGTGATTGCCGCCTCAAACGGCAAAGCCGTTCCTATATGCTCCGTCACATATTCATCGTTAATCCATACCTTGGCTTTTCCGCTTACGCTACCGAAGCGTATGTATATCTCCTGTCCGTGCCACATCTGCGGCACGTCAAATTCCTTTTTGTATATCCCCTTTCCGTGAAACTGAAACAGGTCCTCATATTGGTCGTTCCAGCTTGCCGGAACAGCAATATTTTTTGTCTGCGGCAAATTACATGATGAAATATTATCAAAGGTATTCTCCGAACGGTCTGCATAAAACTGCCATATGCCGTCCAACGAATACAGACTGCGGCATTTGTTCATCTGCGGATATAACATAGTTTATCCCCTCTTCAAAAAAGTTATTTTGTTATAAAAACAGGGCGATTCCCGCCGCGTATACGGCGGCAGGGGCATCGCCCCAAAAGAATTATTTAATGACTGCTGAACAATTATGAAACGCAGCCGCATAGCGGCTTACAAGCGTTTCATAATTGTTTGGGTGCAAGGGTTTTGTGTGTTTTTTCAAATGCGATTGAAAATCGCATTTATTCAGTGAGCATTATTTATATGTTTTACTTATCTGTATGCAATACAGGCTATTGGTTCGCCATATATTGTTAGATAGATAATTCTCGAATAATGCACGGGATCTTCATTTTTGCCCACCAGGCTTGACGGAGTATCGACTTTTATCTCACAATGCTTTCCATTTTGCTCAACAGAAATAACCGATTTGCAAGTTCCTATCTGAACCTGACCGGGCAAGTTTTCTGTCTCATAGGTGAAATACGAACCACTCACACTACATACATTAGCATAAACCAAACGCTTCTCAGCATACCATGCATTTTCCTTCTCGTTTTTTGCTACTCCTGCATCGCAGTCGTATGTTAACTTAAATGCCGATGCGTCTCCGTAAGCATTCGTACCTATCTGAATTATATCGCCCACAGATATTGGGAGAGGATCTCCTTTAGAACCCGCACTTGTGTATTCAGGAAACACTGTGGTTTCCGTTGTAAATTCCACATCGGCTCCTGTCGTAACATTCACGCACCGTATCAGTTTTCCGATCTCGCCCTCTTTGTTAATCGAGTCCGTTATCTTCTTTACTACGTAAAAAACATTGCCGGACGGAGCACTTGTGCCGCCTTGCACAATAGCTATTATATCAGCCGTAAACGCCTTGCCACCTTCAAACGTATATGCCATTACAGCTCCATAATAGTCATTTCTTAAATCGGCTAACTTTCCCAGTGTAAAATAGTTTTCTCTGTCAGTGAATTCGGCTGACGGAATGTATATTACCTTGGCATCCGGCTTTACAGCCGTAAAGTTATGAATTGATGCGTTCTCATGTGGTATAAACAACTGAGAGTTCTTCTTATATCTCATTCTGCCCACAGTGGGGTTTGATATTGTAGCGTCCGGATTATTCATTCCCACTGTGTAGCCGATATTTCCTGCCTTCGCATTTTTACGCGGCATGATAAGTTCTCTTATCCTTCCCTCACCGTCCAGCTTATATTGAACAAGGCTCTTCTGGATATACCTCCTGAACTCACCGATTGTCATAGTTGTGTTAACATCCTCGTCATTTCTGACTGTAACAGTGAAATCATCATTCACTTCAGTTTTCGCACCGTTTACCTTAAAATTATTGCTTGTGGTAAATTCCTTGATCTCGCCAAAAATTGTAAATATTCTAAAGCTAAAAGATAAGTCAACTGCATTGAAATCCGTCGAGATAATTCCGCCGACACGCTCTTGTACAAGACTTCCGTGCTCATAACCTGCAATCAGACCGTTATGGTCGGAATACAAAATGTAACTAAAACCTATTTGCATCTTATCAGCATAGTCCGAAAGACCGTTTGCAAATTGATATTCAATTCCGTCCGCAACTATGATAAGTCTGTTCCCATCCTCTTTCACCGATGAAACCATACCATCCATCGCGTTTTTGCTTACAACCAATTTATATCCCTGTTCCTCTGCCGGTACGTCAAAAATTGATATAACCGACTTTGAAGCAATACTTTCAAAAGCAATAGGATTACCGTCCGTATCCTCAACGGTTACATTCTCAATATTCTCGTTCGGATCGAGAGTTATAAGTCTGCCGCTTGCCTTATCTCGGATAACATATCCGCTCGAATTGACATTATCTACATATGCAGTTGTATATGCGTCAATTTTTATCAGGTCAATATTTTTTGACCTATCGGTACTGATAAGCTGAATTTTATCAATATTTTCGGTATTTTTTTTGAGAATATCATATACCCTGTTTTGATTTGAAATGAATACACCGTTATAAATTATGTCAGTGGTTTTTGTAATATACTTATCTTTCTCGATATACGAGGAATCCCATCTGTTGGAGGATTTGAGTTCTTTCCAATAGATTATTCTTGTGTCCGAGTCGAATGATACAAACTGCTTCTCAGTAAATTCCACTATAATATCATCATTATTATACGGAGTAATAAAGGAGACACTTTCCTCTTGCGCATTGTAGTATATATTGGCATATCTTCCCAAAATATCCTTTGTATCGCCCGAATAGCTGAAATCATCTATATATCCGTTTGAAAACTCAACCCTTACTCTGCCTTCAGCTGTTGCTTTTCCATTGTATGAACCGAGCGAGTTGCCTATTACCTTTACCTTTGCCTTTTCAAGATTATATAATCCCTTCAATAACGGAGTTTCTATAAAAACACCGTACGGCTGAGTGCTCATAAGCAAATTGTATATCATAACGTATGCATCGCCCGCTTTAAGGCTTTTTGATGCAGTTTTGCGCAGTCCCTTTGTTAAATCATTTTTCAAGGACCGATTTATGGTGTTGTCGTTATAATAGCTTACAAGGCACAACATTGTCCTCTGTGCAAACTCAAAATCTGCCGATTTGTCCGGATAGAAATATCTATCCTTATAATTTATAATACCGCAATATGCAGCAAATTCCAAATAACCCTTATCATCTTCATTCACATCGGTAAGCGATAATGTTTCGTTATTTATACTTCCCGGCTGTATGCCTCGATTGAGAATTTTATATGCGTTTCTTAAAAGCTCTATCCTTGTAATATCCTCATCTATACTGCTGTCGCTAACAGAAACGCCTACATCCAAAGCATTTATAAGACCGCACGCATCCGAATATAGCTTTTCATTATATGTATAGCCACTATCGCTTGCCGCAAATACATTAGTATTTATACTTAACAGCAGAATTGCACAGGCTGCAATAAACGCTATTGCTTTTTTCATATTATGCACCGCCTCCTTACTTTAACAATCCGTACAGAATCTTTGCAGTTTCTGCTCTGGTAGCATTACCGTACGGTCTGAAGCTTCCGTCATCGTAACCGTTTATCACTCCGGCATTTTTCAGATAAGCCACGCTTACACGGGCATAATCGGCAATCTGATCTTCATCGGCGAATGTATTCTCCGGCATACTATCCGCAGTCTCAATATTCTTCGCTCTTGTAATCATAACCGCCATATCCTGTCTTGATATATATATTCCTGTGCCGAACTCTTCCTCGGATACACCTTTTACAATTCCCAAAGCGTATGCTGTCTTTATATACGGAGCATACCACTCATCTGTGTTAACATCCGAAAAGTTCATATCGCTGTTGCCGTCATTCTTTAAATCAAATGCACGAACAAGCATCGTAACAAATTCTTCACGCTTTACATTATCCTTTGGTGCAAACTGCTTTTCACCCCTGCCCGATACTATTCCCTTTTCTGCAAGATAGTTTATGGCTTCCTTTGCCCAGTCAACATCGCTGATATCATTAAATCTATCCTCGTTACTTGCCAAAATCGGTTCAGGAGGTGTTACGGGTGGGACGACAACTTTCTCACCAATTACCAGTAATGTGTCCGGGACTTTCGAGCTGCTTGTTCCGCTTGAGATGTTTGAAGAAGCGGCTGCTTTATCTGCATAATATTTTGTTATGTAGTCTGAAAGATCCTTTGTTTTTGTAAAGCTCTTTATCAAAAGAGTTTTGTTCAAATCATTTAAGTATTTGTTTGAGCTGTAGCTTGAATATGAAAATCTTTCTATTGCATCCTGATAATCCGATAAAATACCTGTTATATCACCGTGGCCGGAGCAGTTTTTGATTTGATCCATAATTACTGCCATGCTTATCTTGTCAAACATATCATCAGAACCGGTATATCCTGTCTTGGATACGGACTCAAGTATATTTATTCTCTCGGACTGCGATAATTTTTTAATTTGCTTAAAGGTTGACAGATGCGACTTCTCCGCCATAAGATTTACGGAGTTTGCGAGTTCTGTATATTCCTTCATTGATTCATTACATTCCGGATAAAGCACACTATCCATTATAGCCGCAGGAACGGTTGTTTCAATTGCCGTTTCAAATGACGCTATGTTTACCGCTTTAATAATAGCGTCATTTGAGTCATATGTCTTATTTGCAAGCTTTTGCGCAATTATTTCCAAAGTCGCGTCATCGGTAATAAGATTAAGTACCGGAGCATCGAGCTTTACGCTTTTATTTGTTATTGCAGTTTTGATTGATGCTGCATCATTAAGTAAAAACACATCTCTTAACGACTCCGCAGCAGATTCCGAAATAACATATAACGGGTCCGATTGATATGTTGTGTCGGAGTGGTCGGCAGTTACATAGAAAATGTATTTGTCGTCTGCGTTTCTCATCTGAACATTCGGGAATGTGTAATTGCCCTCTATGTCAGCTTCGCAGTATTCTATCGCCGAAAAAATCTCCGTTTCCTTTTGAGTTTCATCAGGATTAAGTCCCGTAAGTACATCGCCCTCTTTCAATGCGTAAAGCATCATTTTCTTCTCGGCATTCCCTGCACCCGGGCTTCCCGATACGCTGACTTCTCCGGTTTCATTATTAATTGTTACCTCAATATCAGCCGCACTGCATACTGCTATGCTTGTGCATATTGATATGAGAGTTAATATAAAAAGTTTTTTCATAGCCCCAGCTCCTAACCTATTACAATTTCATATGTTGATGCACCGTCAGACTGTGACAGTGTAAATATACCGTATCCAAATCGATCCTTTGACACTGAAATCTGCTTTATTCTTTCGCCTGACGAATTTAACGCATAGACCTGCATATTTCCGGTTCTCTTTATTGTTACAGTACCCATAATCGGTTCACAGAGAATACCGTTTTCTCCTACGGCTGTAAATCTCTGTCGTGCTAAGTTGACAAGACTTCCTGAATTTTGAGATGTTCCGACCGCCGTAAAGATATAATGATTGGCAGACGTAACATTATTCTCATCTACAGAAACCAATGCGGCTGTGATATATGAATTGATTGTATTTATTTTAAATGTCGGAAGTTCCTCCGGCTCCTCCAAAATACCTGTTACCGCTTCTGCTTTCGATGTTCTGATGTCAACAAAACCATTTTTAAAATCCCAATATATA
This sequence comes from Eubacteriales bacterium, assembly GCA_018384175.1. Taxonomy (GTDB): domain Bacteria; phylum Bacillota; class Clostridia; order UBA1381; family UBA1381; genus HGM11525. The sequence continues at coordinate 8,469 of JAHAZB010000016.1, read as the reverse complement.
TTATCAGTCTTTATTATGTTACGCATTGACTTGTTTTGCGAATATGCAAAACTATCCGAAAACGCAATTCTTGTGCTGTTCATAAATACTTTGTCAACACCCTGCTCTATTTGAGCATTGTTTTTCATTACATCGTCCTTAGCAACCTTCTGTAGAGTAGTATTGTTTTCATTCGTTCCGTAGAATATTGCTGCTGCAACAGGAGCAAGAGCCAACTTTGTAGGATTATTGTATACTGAATAGAAATCATCAATTTTATCAACGCTGTCATAGCTTATGTTTGCATATGTATGCTGTATTGCCGACCAGTTGTTCTTTGCAGCAAATAACGGCATAAGCACTGACGGCTGAGCCTGATACAAATTATATGCCGCCGTTCCCCAAACTGCACAGTACGGCTTGTTTGCAACAGCATTTCGGGTAAAATCCGCAATAAAGTTGGTTTTTGATTCCGTCATCGGATTAAAATCGACCAGTATCGAATTCTCCGTCATTTTCTCACTGATATTCAAATTTCCGGCATCGTTATACTTTCTTGTAACGAAATCCGTTTCGGAATTTACATATGTATCGGCAATCGTCGATTCACTTCCGTTTGAGTTTATACTTACAAGCTTCTTGTATCGTGCAAGCTCATCCTTCATATCGGTATAGTAATTACTGATTATTCCGTTATAAAATTCTGCCAAATCCTTTTTATAATTATCCGACACAAGAACATTTTTGAAATTAGCCTTAATTTCTACCGTTCTGTCCTCAAGCGTTTCATAATCGTTTTTATCATAACCGGCCGTCCAGCTCTTTTTAAGCTAATCCGTTGTTTTGTATTTCGCAATCAGAAAATCATTAAACAAACCCTTAAGAGCTTCAAGCTCCGATGACGCTCCTACTCCGTTTCTGCCGTAGCCGTAGTTTATGTCAAACAGAGAAAGACCGTTTATAAGCTCTATAAACACAACAGACTCATCATCACCAAGTGATTTGCCCGTATACTGATTTTTATATCCGAAGAAATCGCTGTTAAACTTCCTTTGCAGTTCAATCAGGCTTTCGTTGAAATATGCCGCTTCACCGTAGCCTTCCGGATATTTCTCATATTCTTCTATGCCGTCACCGCTTTTAAGCTTCCGCTTTGAAAGCATTGAAAAGCTTGAATAAACACCGTTTTCCTTAAGCTTTGAAATAAAATAGCAAAGCTTATCCATTTTTTCATTACTAAGCCTTGTCGTTTCGGAATTTTCATCCAAAACAGCCTCGTCAAAGTCTGAAAAACGAACCATATTATATCCCAAGTTTGCTATTTCAAGAGCAATTTTATCAGCTTGCTCCTTTTGGGGGAAGGCTGCCGCTCCGGCTATTTCCGTTCCCCAGAACCTTATCTTTGTTCCGTCCTCGCACTTTAAACTCTCTCCGTCCGCTTTTACGGCTCCGTGTTTTCCGGCAGGCTTATCGAGATACTTTGCGGCGGATAACGGAGACTCCTTTAATTTATCCACATCGAATCTCTCGTAATCATACCAACCGACAGTCGTAGTATTTATATATTTCGCATTTTCCGAAGACGTGAGGAATGGGCCGTTATTCGTAAGCGTAATTGCCATAATCATGATATACGCACCGCTTCCCTCTGTTTCAAACTTCATAGACGCAATACTTTTTTCCGGATAAGGATTGCTCATAGGGAACATATACAGAGATCTGTCAGAACCGTCCGGCTTCTTTGCCGTCCATGCCGGACGTACAAAATCATATGAACGATATCCCCAGAAATCGCATATCTGCTCATTCTTATTTATATCTATATATGCTTTGGTTCCGTCAGAATAAATCCATGTATAACGTCCGCACGTTCCCGACGCAAACGGAGACGCATGAATGATATATGCACCTGCCGCTTTACTGTTTATGGGAATTGTTACCTCTGTCGGCAAACCCGTATCATTCTGACCTCTGAGTCCCAAAACACCTTTATTACCGTTCTTTGCCGGGTCTACGAAGTTAAAAGGCACACCGAGCATCTCCTGCGCTCCGAACTTGTCGAATATTCTGAGGTCGTTTTCACCCTGATCTGACCATCCGCCTTGGTGGTCGCCCTCAACATCATCCTTTATATCTCTGTTCATATATGATGAAATATCAAGCTTTGTAAAATGCTGCGGTGTAGCCTTGAGTCTTTTCTCGCTCAACATACCCACATCAAGCAAAAATGCCTCACCGTCATCCTCAGCAGCCGCAGTCGCCGCAAAAAACGCAGTTTGCAGCAATATGCACATTCCGAGAGAAATTGATAAAATCTTTTTTAACATTGCTTTGCCCCCTTATCAATTGATTTTTTCAAGACAAAGAACATATATAGACAGTGGGTCAAATGTATATGACTTTATTTCGTCCATACCGGTTTCTTGAGTTTCGGTAATTTCCACCTTGTTTGGATTATCATAGTTCATACCTGCTCTGTAATAGTTATCCGCCTCTTTCACATCACCGTGAATACGTCTTACTGTTTTGAGTCTGTATTTGCCGTCTTGGAATGTAAAATTCACATTTGCCGGTAAAGTCTCTGAACGGTTTGTAAACAAAATATTTATATTTCCGTCTTTATCCCTTACCGCCGTTCCGGCAATATCTTTCATATCTTCCTTGCTGAATGTATCAAGCTGAGTGTTTAGCATATCGCCCACACCGTACTTTGCAAAGCTCTTTACAACCTCACCTGTTGCTGTGAGTGAATGACCGCCTTCCTTATTTCGATAGCATATAGACCACGTTGCACTGTCAATTGAATGACAAGTCGTTGCGACAATCGACTCTCTCATCATTGCTCTGCAGTAATATTCGGCAAGAGATGTAGCACCCCAAATCGTATGAGGCAGACAGTAATCAAACGCAGTTTCCGGCTTATATGTTTGAGTATTCGCTGCCGGAGCTTGCTCGGACATATATATCTTAATTCTGTCAGAACCCGTTATTTCTATTATATCCTGTTCCAATCTGTCAAGAGGAACATCTGCTCGTCTTATGAAACCGGCAGGGTAATAGTAATGGAACGATATCAAATCTATCATATCCCCCACTTCTCTTAAAACCAGCCTGTGCCACTCCTCCCACGGTCTGCCTGCACTGCCGGATCTGCCTTCACCATTTGCGTGGGCTGCAGTATCAACGTGAGCTGATATCTTAGAATTTGGATCAATGCTCTTTACTATAGGAATAACCTTTTTGCAATAATCTACATATTTCTCCGCAGTCCAATTTTCCAAATCCATTTCGTTACCGAGCTCCCATGTATAAATGTTTACCGGGTTTTCGATACCAAGCTGTTTTCTTATCTCGCCCCAGTTTTCGCCGCCGTTGTAATTTATTGTACCGTCACTCGTTAAAAACTCTACCACATCAGCTATATTTTCCAAAGTGTCGCTATCAAAATTAAATGTGTAGCAAATCTTTATATCAGGTGTAACACTTTGAATTGCTTTAAGCCATTCTATAATTCCGAGATAGCATTTATCACTGACACCCCAAATTTTTTGAGTGGCTCTCGACTTATAATCACCCAAAGCATCTTTCCACTTAAATCTCTGTGCCGATCCGCCTGCCATTCTCGCAAAAACCATTGTATCCTTCCAACCTTCGGCAAACGATGGTGCTACAATTACTTCACCGTCCACTTGGTCCAAAAATCTGTTGTTTACTCCTACTGCCCATTCGCAATTTATGCCAAACATCTCTCTGGGGACGTTTCTTACAACATCGGATTCATTGATTACCATATTGTAGCTATCCTCACTGGCACTGCTTTGCGCAAAAACAGCTGTTGTTGACATGGCAAGACATAACGCACTCAAAAGTGCTGTGGCTTTCTTAAGCATTATTGCCCCTCCTTCATTATTTTATTTCATAGATATATTAAATAATTGCCGCTATAAGGTAAGCGATTATTTATTTACCGCAGCCGGTGTAAACGGTTTAAGCTTTGTCATATCCCAGAAGAACAGCTTGACCTTTCCCGATGCCGGCTCCGATGATATACCGTTAAGCGTTATTGTTCCGTGATAGTCGGCAACGTTTGACGCATCAACAGCCTTTGTCGAAACAAGCTTGTCGCTATTGTCATATACAGCGGCTACAATTGCTGAATTTGCGTTTCCGGCAGCAGCCGCAAGGCTTGCATCCGCCATAACACCGAGCTTTGAAGTTGCCGAATCATACTTTACGTTTGAAATTGCAAGCGAGTCGGCATCCGTGGCAAAGCCTGTCCTTGTTCCCGTAATCTTGATATTATCTATCGTTACGGCAGTATCGTTTATAAACAATCCGATTTTACCGCTTGTGCGGTCGGAAGTTACAATGGTACCCATTGAATCTGCAACTTCATTCCCATTCAAATATATTTTAGGCCGATAGTTTACATTTATGACTTCTATCTTAAGCTTCATCTTCTGCGAAGTTCCTGCTGTGTTTATCTTATTTTCAGTAGATGTAACCGTAAGAGTTTTGTTGACAGAGTCTTGATTACACTTTTCACTCAACAGCATTTGCTTGGTAGTATCTGCTCCTTTATTTGTATACATTCTAACTCTGAATGCGGTTTCCCAGGGAACGCCACTATCAACAACCTTTACACCGTTTACATCCGTAATTTTTGCAGCGTCTATTTTCGACTCATCAAAAGCGTATGCAAAGCCTACAGAGTCCGAAGCTTTATTATCACCCGTAATTCCTAAGCTGTTGCCGAGAGTTATATCACATTCCATTGTTAAGTTTTGGGAGTTAACACTCGCAAGCTCCGGTATATCAAAGATAAGATAACCCCTTGAATACTGATTGTTATCCGTAATCTCCAAAGCACCGTTCTTGACCTGCGCTGCAATTGTTTTTCCATAGTTCGACGAATTTCTGTAAAGCGTCCAGCCCTCCGGCAGTGAACCGTCCGCCATGGTATCAAAGTTTTCCTCGTAAACAAAGCTGCGTGTTACCCTGTCGGTAAAGCTGAACGAAAGTCTTTCGCCGTAATCACCGTACAATACGTTGATCGTTCCCGTTCCGTCACCGTTATCGGTTCCTGTTATTGTTGCCGACGATGTAACATCACCTATCTCGTTGCCCAAATAATCGTACGACTTGACAATAACGTCATCTTTTGCAGCTTTAACCGATGCATATCTTGCACCGGCTGTTTTAAAGGACGATTGATATGTTGCTATATCCGGAAAATCACCCGTTCCCGTAATCTTTATATTATCTATTGTTACGGCGGTATTTTTGATATACAAACCGATTTTACCGCTTGTGCGGAGAGGAGTTACATATTCACTGCCGGTACCATGTGAATCTTTAATAGCTTCAGTCCCGTTCAAATATATCTTAGGATATCGCAGTACGGTGTGTCTGTATCGGGAGATCAGATGCTGTCAATGGCAAACCTTGTAGGTAAGGTTATGACGGGCAATGTCGGCGCGCTTACCCGGTACGGTGTAACCCTTAACGATACCCAAAAGAAAATGCTCCAAAACGGCACAGAGGCACAAAGAGCCGCAATGCTTGTTGAGGTTCTCGGACAAAACTTCGGTGGACTTGCCGAGGCTATGGCAAATACGCCGGAAGGTAAAATTGTTCAGATAAAAAACGCATGGGGTGATATGCAGGAGGTTATCGGCGGAAAACTGTATCCCGTTGTAACTGCATTCTTTGGATATGTTGCAAGTGTAATGCCAACTATTCAGAACATTGTGGTATCTGCTATTGATTCTGCCTCTGTTCCTCTTGTATGGATAAAGGATAATGTGTTACCACCGCTCTCTACGGCATTTCAAGCAGTATGAAATTATGGTGTGTCTGCATTTAATAACATTAAATCAGCAGTTGAGCAAAACAGTGGTTCGTTCGGAAGTATAACCTCCGTTCTCGGTGGTGTAAAAGACGCACTGTTTAATGCATTTGAATTCTGTAAGCCGGCATTAAATTGGGTAAAGGACACCGGACTTCCGCTTGTGGTAAATGCTCTTTCCGGTGTTGTATCCGGTGCAACGGCTGTATATAATTTCTTCGTGAACAACTGGAGTCTGATTGCTCCCGTCATTGCAGGCATAGCAGGTGCTATACTTGTTTACAAGGGCGCAGTTCTTGCAATAAACCTCGTTCAGAACGCATGGGCAATCTGTCAAGGAGTATGTACCGCAGCACAGTGGGCATTAAACGTAGCTATGTCAGCAAACCCCATCGGCATCATCATTGTAGCAATCGGAGCGTTAATTGCAATCGGTGTTGCTATGTGGATGAATTGGGACAGTATCTGTGCTTGGTGTAAACAGGCTTTTCAAGCTGTGGGAGATTTCTTTGTTTCTGTTGGAACGAGTATAGGCGAGTTTTTCAGCGGTTTATGGACAGGAATTAAAGATACCGCTGTCGGCGTATGGAACAGTATCACCGGTTTCTTAAGCGGTGCATGGAACACAATATCCTCCGCCGCTGTTTCAGTATTTACCGGAATTGGAAATGCAATAAAAAATGTTTGGAATGGTATTGTCGGTGCAATAAAAGGCGCTATCAACAGCATTATTTCCGCTATAAATTCCATGATACGAGGTGCTGTCAGCGGTGTAAACGGACTTATAAATGGTATCAATAATGTAATGGGTGCAGTCGGCATACCGGCAATCCCTACCTTTACAGCACCGCAGATTCCGATGCTTGCAAACGGAGGACTTATCCGAACGGCAGGCACTGTTATTGTCGGTGAGAAAGGTCCCGAAATGCTGTCACTTCCGCGAGGTGCGAAGGTATCACCGATTGATAATTCAAAACGGAGTGAGAATAAATTCTATATCAATATTTATGCAGACGGAAAAAGTGCCGATGAAATCGTGGACGAGCTTGTTCCCAAATTAAAGCTGGCACTTGATAATATGTAAGGAGGGCGGCAGATGGATATTTATTTAAGTGTAAATAACAGAGCAGAGGTTCTGCGTCTGCCTGTTCTCCCACCGGAATTTACGGTTTCAAAGGGCAGAAACAACGAGGTGTTTGATACTGTATCGCAAGGACAGCTTAAGCTTATCGGAACATCGGCACTAAAAACTATATCGTGGTCAAGTTTCTTTCCCGTCCGTGATTATCCGTTTCTGCGTGACCGCAGCGATACGGCATTTGGTTATCTTTACACCATAGATACATGGTATGAGAGAAAACTGCCCATCCGTCTTATCATTACCGATACACCGATAAATATGGCGGTGACAATTGATGATTTTACATACACAATCGGCAAAGACGGTGATATGAAATATTCAATAACGCTGTCGGAGGTGAAGTTAATCTGATGGGTTCGGTAATTGAAAGTGCCGTTAATTGGGCGGTTAAGATTGCAAACGATAATTCTCACGGCTATGACCAAAACAGCAGATGGGGCCCGAATTATGACTGTTCCTCACTTGTCATATCGGCATTTGAACAAGCCGGGTGCAAGGTAAAGTCCGGTGGTGCTACATATACCGGAAATATGAAATCCGTGTTTTTAAGATACGGTTTTTCCGATGTTACAAGTAAGATAGCACTGTCAACGGGTATGGGATTGAAACGCGGTGATGTGCTTTTAAACACAAAGAGCCATACTGCACTTGTGGTTGAGGACGGCGGCAAAACAATAGTAAATGCATCAATAAATGAAAATGGTAAGACAACAGGCGGAAGGTCAGGAGATCAGACAGGCAGAGAGATATACACAAGAGGATACTATAACTATCCATGGGATGTGGTGCTTAGGTATAACGAAAGTGCATCAAGTTCAAGTTCTGCATCGCAAACTGCATCTTATTCAGATAAAGAGTATTCTCTGTCAGACAATTTCGGTACGGGTGGTAATACTGTAAGTGATAAATTTTCCGCAAATGCAAATGAAACATATAAGCTGATTGTCGGTGGTAATGACATTACTGCATATATTGGCAGTTTATCCTGGCAAAACTCTATTGATGAACTTGCAACAAAGATGAGTTTTGAGGTGGCAAAGTCAGACACGCACTATGTGAATACATACACTCCTCAGCTTGGTGATATTGTAAACCTTTGCACTAATATTGAGATTTTCCGAGGTATTGTAATTGCGGTTGATGACGGAGATTTATACAGAAACAAATATACGATATGCGATTTCGGTTGGTATTTGAATAAAAGCAAGGAAACATATCAGTTTAACAATATGAACGCAAAGAAGGCGGTTATCCGCTTATGCTCTGATTTCAACATTCCGATTGATACCATACCGGAACTTAATACAAGCATAACGCAGATATACATTGACAAGTGTATATCCGATATACTCTCCGACATTCTTGAAAAATGCGGCGGCGGATACAATTTCGATATGACGCCGAACGGCATTCGGATATATAAATACGGTGCGATATATGCTTATCCGGAGTTTAGAATCACACCGAATACACACCTTATATATTCTCCAAAATTAAAAGG
>JAHAZB010000101.1 GCA_018384175.1 Eubacteriales bacterium | reverse complement strand
GATATGAACAGATGTATGAACATTGTCCTAAGAAGAAAATGATTATAGCAATGGAGGATATTACAAATGATTACAAGTAAACAACGTGCATATTTGCGCAGTCTGGCAAATAGTTTACAACCGGTATTTATTATCGGCAAAGAGGGGGTAACAGAAGAAACAATCAAGCAGCTTGCCTTAGTTTTAGAGGCAAGAGAGCTAATCAAAGTAAAAATTCTTGAAACTGCACTTCTTGACACAAAGGAATGCGGCAATGATATTGCAGTACAGCTTGATGCAGACTGTGTACAAGCCATTGGTAATAAATTTGTATTGTTCAAACGAGCAATCAAAAAAGAAAATCATCAGATTAAATTCCCTTCTAAATAAAGGAGAGTATCATAGATGCGAAAAATTGGCTTGTTTGGTGGAACATTCAACCCCGTCCACAATGCGCATATTTCAATAGCTGAATATGCTTTGGATGCTCTTGGTCTCGACTTTGTTATAATGCTTACCGGTGGAAATCCGCCGCACAAAAAGAATTTGAAGATTCCTGATGCAAAACTTCGTCATATAATGCTTAAAATGGCAGTTGAGAACAATGAAAAATTGATAGCATGTGATTTTGAAGTAAACAGAAAAGAGTTTTCTTATACAGTAAATACACTCGAATTTTTCAAAAGAGTTTACCCTGATGATAAATTATATTTTATTATGGGCGGAGATTCTCTAGATTATTTTGAGGATTGGTATAAACCAGAAAGAATTGCAAAGCTTGCTACACTATCTGTATATGGCAGAGGCAAAGCTCACCGCTTTGATTTTATCAAAGACAAGTATGGTGCAGAAATTGTAAACCTGAACGGTGAATTCTATAATGTGTCATCAACAAATTTACGTAAAAATCCTGATGTTATGAGAAAACAAGTACCTGAAAGAGTGTATAATTTTATCAGGAAGTATAAGCTATATCAGCTACAAAAGAGCGATATAGAAATACTCTCTGATATTTTATCAGAGGACAGGCTCAAACACAGTATAGGTGTAGCTAAAATGGCAAAACATCTTGGCGAATTATACAATGAAGATGCTCAGCTGTTGGAACGTGCCGGATTATTGCACGATGCAGCAAAATGTATTCCGTATCATGATGCACTTGTAATGTGCGATGAGCTTGAAGCAGAAATTGACCCAATAGAACGTACAATTCCTGCGCTTGTGCATCCAAAACTCGGGGCAGAGCTTGTGAAATGTCTATTTGGAATAACCGAAGGAAAAATTACATCAGCCATAAGATGCCACACGGTAGGTAAGTCGGACATGACATTATTTGATAAGATATTATTTGTATCTGATATGTGCGAGGATGGAAGAGTATTTCCCGGAGTCAACGAAATAAGAAACACAGCATACGCAGATATTGACAAAGCCGTACTAATGTGCATCGAAAAGACAATCGAATATAACTCTGGCAGAAAACTATATGTACATCCAATGGCTTATCATTTACGTGAATTGTATTTAGCAAATTTGTAGAAAATATATATAGACAAATTACGAAAAATGTAGTATTATAGTAAGTTGAAGGGATGTGAATACATGGAGAGAATAAATACGATTGTAAATGCTCTTGACGATAAAAAAGCACGAAATATTGATGTACTTGATATATCTAAACTAACTTCACTTGGTGATTATTTTGTGATTTGCACTTGTAGCTCTGAACCGCAGGTACGTGCATGCGCCGACAATGTAGAAGAAAAAATGCAAGAAATCGGCATTAACTGCTCTCATAAGGAGGGGTACACCAACGGCAGTTGGGTTCTTATGGACTATAATGATATAATAATTCACATTATGCAGGAGGAAACACGTCAATTCTACGCTTTGGAAAAGCTTTGGGATGATGCTCCTCGAATTGAAACCGGTATAAAAGAAGAAAACTGATAATTATATTGAAAGGGTGTTATGAATGGGTAGCTATAACTTTTCTGAAATCGAGAAGAAATGGCAAAATAAATGGGAGGAGACAGGATGCTTTCACGCAGAAACAGCCAGTGATAAGCCTAAGTTCTATGCTCTTATCGAGTTCCCTTATCCGTCAGGTCAGGGGCTTCATGTTGGCCATCCGCGAAGCTATACAGCTTTGGATATCGTGTCAAGAAAGCGCAGAATGCAGGGATATAATGTACTCTATCCTATTGGTTGGGACGCATTCGGACTTCCTACCGAAAACTTTGCTATTAAAAATAAAATCCATCCAAAGATTGTTACGAAAAACAATATTGCAAACTTTAAAAGACAGCTAAAAATGCTTGGCTTTTCTTTTGACTGGTCAAGAGAAGTAAACACAACTGATCCGGAATACTATAAGTGGACTCAGTGGATTTTCTTACAGTTATTCAAAAAAGGCCTTGCTTACAAACAGGAGATGCCTATAAACTGGTGTACTGGTTGTAAAGTTGGTCTTTCTAATGAAGAAGTTGTAAACGGTGTTTGCGAAAGATGCGGCAGCGAAGTAGTACAGCGCAGAAAGAGTCAGTGGATGCTTAAAATTACAGAGTATGCTGAAAGACTCATAAATGACCTTGACGACGTTGATTATATCGAAAGAGTAAAGACTCAGCAGAAGAACTGGATTGGTCGTTCAGAGGGAGCTGAGGTTAAATTCCAGCTCACATCCGGTGATGAAATGGTTGTTTATACAACAAGAGCTGATACTCTCTTTGGTGCAACATATGTTGTTCTTGCTCCTGAACATAAGCTTGTTGAAAAGCTTTTACCTTCATTAGAGAATGTAGATGAGATAAAGGAATATATCACACTTGCAGGCAAGAAATCAGAATTTGAACGTACCGAGCTTGCAAAGGACAAGACAGGTGTTCAACTTAAGGGTGTTAATGCGATTAACCCTGTAACCGGCAAAGAGCTTCCAATATTTATTTCAGATTATGTACTTGTAACATATGGAACAGGCGCAATTATGGCGGTACCTGCTCATGACGAAAGAGACTGGGATTTTGCTAAGAAGTTCAACCTTCCGATCATCGAGGTTGTTGCAGGCGGAGAGAATGTTCAGGAAGCTGCATATACTGATGTTTATAAGGGTAATATGGTAAATTCGGGATTCCTTGATGGTATGCCTGTAAAGGAAGCAATACCTGCAATGATAAAGTGGCTCGAGGAAAAGGGACTCGGAAAGAAGAAGGTAAATTATAAACTTAGAGACTGGCTTTTCTCGCGTCAGCGTTACTGGGGTGAACCAATTCCTCTGGTTTATTGTGAAAAATGCGGTTGGGTCCCCATACCCGAAGAACAGCTTCCATTGGAACTTCCCGAAATAGACGAGTTTGAGCCTGGAGAAAATGGTGAATCGCCACTTGCTAAAGCAACAGAATGGATTAATACTACTTGTCCACATTGCGGTGCACCAGCTAAGAGAGAAACAGATACAATGCCTCAGTGGGCAGGCTCAAGCTGGTATTTCTTAAGATATATCGACCCTCACAACAACGATGCACTTGCATCTAAGGAAGCACTTGATTACTGGACACCAATTGATTGGTACAACGGCGGAATGGAGCATACAACACTCCACTTGCTTTATTCACGTTTCTGGCATAAGTTCCTTTTTGACCTCGGTATTGTTCCTACAAAAGAACCGTATATGAAAAGAACATCTCACGGTATGATTCTTGGTGAAAACGGGGAAAAGATGTCTAAGTCGAGAGGAAATGTAGTAAACCCTGATGAAGTTGTAAATGAATACGGTGCTGATGCTGTTCGTACCTTCGAAATGTTCATCGGCGCATTTGACCAGTCAACACCATGGTCTCAGGATGGTTTGAAAGGTTGTTACAAGTTCTTGGAGCGTGTATGGAATCTTCAGGATATGATGACAGACGAAGAAGGATACAGCAAAGAGCTTTGCTCAAACATTCATAAGACTATCAAAAAGGTCAGCGATGACTATGAGAAGATGAAGTTCAACACTGGCATTGCTGCACTTATGAGCCTTGTAAATGATTTTTATAAGGCAGGAAAGGTTACTAAGGGTGAGTTCCTGACTCTTATTACATTGCTCAATCCTGTTGCACCTCATATGACCGAGGAGCTTTGGGAGATGTACGGTAAAGGCGGACTTCTTTCCGTATCACCGTGGCCTGAATATGATGAGGCTCTTACTGTTGACAGCGAGGTTGAAATTGTTGTACAGATTAACGGAAAAATCAGAGATAAAATGATGGTTTCTGCCGAACTCGACAAGGCTGGTATAGAAAAGCTTGTAACCGAAAGCGATACTGTGAAGAAGCTCGTTGACGGAAAGACAATTATAAAGACTATAGTTGTTCCGGGTAAGCTTGTAAATATTGTAGTGAAATAATTAAAAGGTGAGGTTATCATCTATGTGATAATCTCACCTTTTATATGTGCATAATCCAATTTATAACAAAGCCTGATAATAAAAGAATGTACAATATTACATTTAGACACTTTCTCTTAAATATCCTGCCGTCGAATAAGAATATCAAATATATCAACGGTACGGACCAAAACATATAGTGGTAAGAAAAAGCAGCCTTAAAATTAAACTTAATTGCAGAAATTATCGCACGAGTCATACCGCAGCCTAAGCATCTAATACCAGTAACCTCGAGTATTGGACATTTTACGTTTGTTAAATAATATATGGCAACTGCAAATAAAATCAAGACTGTTGCATATACCTTTTGTTTAATACTCTTAACCATACATATCACCTTACAGTTATTATATCCTTAATCCCAGCAAATATCTTTTCACCAATCCCTTTTACATTCATAATATCTTCGATAGTTGAAAAAGGTTTGTTTTGTCTGTACTCAATTATTCTATTAGCAATTACTGGACCAATTCCCGGAAGTTCATCAAGTTCTTCAACTGTTGCAGAATTTATGTTTGTCTTTGTTTCTGTTACAATTGGTACGATGAAAGAATCGTTTGTTGCTCTAATGACTTTGAAATGTGGCTTCTTATCGTTGTCTAGTGCGAATGAAATCATTATAGCAGATAGTATAATTGACAGAACGATTATTTTTTTCTTTTTCATAAACACACCCTGATTATTAAAATAGCGACAGCCATAAAAGACTGTCGCTTAATATATTATCTGTTAAGGATAAGCTTAGTAAGCTCAACAGGTTCAACAATATTTCCGTCCTTGTAAACACGCATATTACCTGATGCTATTTCGTCTATAAGAATTACTTCATCGTTGTTATAGCCGAACTCAAACTTGATATCCCAGAGGTCAAGTCCGATTGATTTAAGATCATCAGCCACAATTTTTGTAATCTTCAAAGTCTGTTCTTTCATACTTTCAAACATAGCCGGTGTCATAACGCCCAAAGCTGCCAAACCTTCGCCGGTAACTAGAGGATCGCCCTTTTCGTCATTTTTGAATGTACATTCAACGTAGCCGCCGTCAAGAACTGTGCCATCTTCAATATATTCACCATATCTGCGGATAAAGCTTCCTGTTGCAACAAGTCTGCAGATAACCTCAAGACCATGTCCAAATACTTTGCCTGGAAGTACCTCCATAGTTGCGTCATCAACATTTGCACTGACATAGTGTGTTTTTATACCAGCTTTTTTAAGTAATTCAAAATAGTGGATTGATGTTTCAAGATTAGCTTTACCGATACCCTCAATTGTTAAGCCAACGCTGTTTTCACCTGGGTCAAAAACGCCGTCTTTACCTGTACAATCATCTTTGAACTTAAGCATTACGTTTCCGTTTTCAAGAGAGTATACGTTTTTTGTCTTACCTTCATAAATTAATTTCATTTACAACACTCCTTCGATTTTGAATATATACATTTTACCACATTTTTTTCTGTATGTACATACTTTTTTCGAAAAAAAGTTACAACAAAAATACACGAAATTTATACTTTGACAGAATTCGAGTTGTATATATTTAATAATTATGTCAATTTATGATACCACAAGTCTTTAATAGATGTTTGTAGAATTTCAACTCATAGTCTAAGCTATACTTATTTTCAATATATAGAAAC
>JAHAZB010000015.1 GCA_018384175.1 Eubacteriales bacterium | reverse complement strand
AAGACCGTTTTATGGAATGGAAAACGAAAGACGGTAGCTATGAAAATACAGCCTATGCGCAGTTTGATACTTTCTATGAAGGACTTTTCCAGAAAGAAAGGTCGTTAGATATTATTAAAAACTTTATTTGTTTCTCTGAAAGCAATCAACAATTAATTAAACTTTTAGCAGGCTATCATCAATATTTTGCCGTTAAGAAAGCCGTTGAAAAGGCTAAGGTTGCGACAGCCACTGATGGTAAAGGTGGTGTATTTTGGCATACCCAGGGTAGCGGTAAATCGCTTTCAATGGTTTTCTACGCGCATTTATTGCAAGAAGTATTGGATAGCCCTACAATCGTTGTAATGACGGACAGAATTGATTTAGACGACCAATTATATATGCAGTTTTCTAAATGTTCAAAATTCTTAAGACAAGTTCCTGTTCAAGCGGAAAGCAAAGAACATTTAAAGAGTTTGTTGGAAGGAAGAACAGCTAACGGCATTATCTTTACAACAATGTTTAAGTTTGAAAAGGGTGAAACGGCACTTTCTGAAAGAAGAAATATTGTTGTTATGGCTGACGAAGCGCATAGAGGACAATATGGTTTTGACGAAAAAATAGTATTATCTGAGAACGAAGAAGGGGAAAAAGAAGCCCATATTGTTGTTGGTAACGCACGCATTATTCGTGATGCACTTCCTAATGCGACGTTTATTGGTTTTACAGGAACACCTGTTTCTATTAAAGACCGCAATACAAGAGAGGTGTTTGGTGATTACATAGACGTTTATGATATGACGCAAGCGGTGGAAGATGGCGCAACGCGTCCTGTTTACTACGAAAGTCGTGTTATTCACTTAAAACTAGACCAAAACACCTTGCAGTTGATTGATTCCACGTATGATTTATTAGAGCAACAAGCAGACGCTGTTACTATAGAAAAGAGCAAGAAAATGCTTGGGCAGATGGAAAGTGTGCTTGGCGCTGATTCTACTATTGAATCGTTGTGTTCGGATATAGTAACGCACTATGAAACGAATAGAGCAAATCTTTTGACTGGGAAAGCAATGATAGTTGCTTATTCTCGTCCTATTGCGATGAAGATTTATCGTAAAATATTAGAAATGCGTCCCAACTGGAAAGAAAAGGTTGGGGTTGTCATGACTAGTGGGAATAATGACCCTGAAGACTGGAAAGAAGTTATTGGTACGAAATCACATAAAGAAGAGCTTGCACGTAAGTTTAAGGATAATAACGACCCGATGAAGATAGCCATTGTTGTTGATATGTGGTTGACGGGATTTGACGTTCCTTCTCTTGCGACTATGTATGTTTATAAACCAATGCATGGGTATAATTTGATGCAGGCAGTGGCACGTGTTAATCGTGTTTTCCAAGACAAGGAAGGTGGGTTGATAGTTGACTACGTGGGTATTGCTTCTGCATTAAAAGAGGCAATGAAAGAATATTCTTCTCGTGACCGTGCTCGTTATGGTGATATGGATATTGCTAAAACTGCTTATCCTAAATTTCAAGAAAAGCTTCAAGTTTGTAAGGACTTGATGCATGGTTTTGATTTTAAGGATTTCTTGAGTGAAAATGCTTTATTAATGGCAAAATGCATTACTAGTGGAGTGAACTTTATCTTGGATGTTAAGGCTCCTAACAGAAAAGAACTTTTTATTAAAGAGGCCTTATTATTAAAGCAGGCACATTCGCTTTGTTCGAGCTTAACAAATGCGGAAGAACGCAGAGCCGCTGCATTCTTCGAATCTGTGAGAGCAACGGTTACTAAAATCTCAATGGAAGGAGCTGGAGCTAAACCGCTTTCATTAAAGGAAATAAATTCTCAGATAAATGAACTGTTAAAAGCAAGTATTCAAAGTGAAGGCGTTATTAACTTGTTTGAAAGCAAGCATTTGGGCGAGAAGTTTTCATTGTTCGATCCAAATGTTTTAGAAGAAATTGCAAAGATGAAAGAGAAGAATATCGTAGTTGAAATTCTTCGCAAACTTATGGCAGAACAAATTGCTATTTATAAGCGTACAAATGTTGTACAAGCGACGACTTTTTCTGAGAAGATAACCTTATTGATGAATAGCTATTATAATGGTTTAATTACAAATGAAGAAGTTATTAAAGAATTGTTGAAGGCGGCAGAAGAAATAGCAGATTTAAGGAAACAGGGTGAGAAATTGGGGCTTTCTGAAGAAGAGCTTGCCTTTTATGACGCGCTTACTAAACCTGAAAACGTAAAAGATTTTTATGAAAATGAAGAGCTTATTGCAATGACTAGAGAGCTTACAGAAATGCTTCGTAAAAATCGAACCATTGACTGGCAAAAGAAAGAAACCGCGAGAGCTGGCATGAGAAAGATGGTTAAACGTCTTTTAAAGAAATATAAGTATCCACCTGAACAATATGAAAATGCTATTGAAATCGTAATGAGTCAATGCGAAATGTGGACTGACAATACAGAGATGTAATTAAAGTAGGACAAAGGACAATTGTTATGAGTCGTTGTTTATATAACAGCAGTTTTGAAAATTTCATCAATGCTGATGACAATTCAATATTTGGCGCATTATGTGATAATTATCACGGTGATGCGCTTACGACTACAAGAGAAGCGTGGAAGTCTGAAATATCTATAATAAAGGGCGTTTTATCAAATTATGCGGATAAAAATGGACAAGTTGTATTCGAGTATGATATTCCACGTCTTGGAAAGAGAATTGACGTCGTTTTACTTTTCAAAGGCATCGTTTTTTGCGTTGAATTTAAGGTCGGTGAATCAAGAATTTTAGAGGCGGATATCGACCAAGTTCTTGACTATGCGTTAGACCTTAAAAACTTTCATAAATTTAGTCAGGATAACCTCATTGTTCCGATTTTAGTTGCAACGAATTATCGAAATTCTTCCACAGATATTAGAATGTCTGTTTATGACGATAGAGTAGTAAATCCGCTCGTTACAGGCGAAGCTGGTCTTTCAAATTTAATATCGAAAATTTTAGAGAAATATCCAAACGAACCTGAAGTAAATTCAGATTGGATTATCAGTCCGTATGCGCCAACGCCTACGATTATTGAAGCGGCGAAAACGCTTTATGAAAGTCATTCAGTAGAAGATATTACAAGACACGAGGCAGATAAGGTTTCTACCGACGCAACGATTGCATATATTCTTGACGTAATACAAAAGAGCAAAGCAAATCGAGAAAAAAGTATTTGTTTTGTAACAGGTGTTCCCGGCGCCGGCAAAACGCTTGTAGGACTTGATGTTGCTGTCAGACAAACGTATCAAGGACAAGATAAGCCTATTGATGACGAAGGCGCAGTTTACCTTTCAGGAAACGGACCGTTGGTTGCAGTTTTGACCGAAGCGCTTGCAAAAGATAATTATCAAAAATGCCGTGAGAGAAGCGAAAGCAAAAAACTCTCCGATTCACGTAGAGAGGTAGGCAAGTTTATTCAAATTATTCACCGTTATCGTGATAATATGCTTGCAAAAATCAAGAATCCGGTTGAAAACGGAGTTTTAGAGATTAACCCTGAAAAAGCAGTAAAACTTGCAGAATCTGGCTACGGCGAAGTGGAACACGTTGCAATTTTTGACGAGGCGCAACGTTCTTGGACGCATAAAAGACTTGCCGATTATCTTAAAAGAGGCGGAACGTACGGTAATAAATTAAAAGTTCCTAATTTCCCTATGTCTGAGGCCGCGTTTTTGATTTGGTCGCTTGACCAACGTGAGGACTGGGCAACAATTATTTGTCTTGTTGGCGGCGGACAAGAAATCAATACGGGCGAAGCTGGTATTTCCGAGTGGATTAACGCGCTTAATGAAAAGTTTCCTCATTGGAACGTTTATATTTCGTCGAAATTAACTGAGGCGGAATACGCTGGAGGTAAAGTAAACGAATTGCTTGAAAAGAATGATAAGGTTACATATTCTGACAACTTACACCTTGCGGTTTCTTTGCGTTCTTATAGAGCGGAAAAACTCTCGGCGTTTGTTCACGCATTACTTGCGATTGAGCCGACTGCCGCAGAATTATATAAGGAAATTAAGGATAAGTATCCTATTGTGCTTACAAGGGATATGGAAAAGGCAAAAAGGTGGTTGCACGATAAAGTTAGGGGAACGGAACGTACAGGTGTTCTTATAACAAAGGAATCGGCAAGATTTAAGCCTTTAGGAATCCACGTATTGCCGTCGGGGGATGAAAATGCTGTTCATTGGTTCTTGGAAGATAAAATCGATACAAGAGCATCGAACTATCTTGAAGATGCCGCAACGGAAATTCAAGTCCAAGGGTTAGAGTTTGATTACACGTGTTTGCTTTGGGACGCAGATATGCGATATGAAAACGGTAAGTGGCGTTTCTATAGATTTAATGGTCAAACAAAGTGGGTAGAACAAACGCCAACAAGCGAAAGTAAGCAAGATTTAATGAAGTATATGTTAAATGCTTACCGTGTTTTATTGACACGCGCGAGAGCCGGTATGGTGATATGTGTTCCAGAGGGAAATGGGAACAAAAACACTAGTGGGTTCTGGGAAGATGGTACACGTTTGCC
>JAHAZB010000100.1 GCA_018384175.1 Eubacteriales bacterium | reverse complement strand
GTTTCTTGGCATTTCTTAGCGGCATAAGCGAACAAAAATAATGCCCGGTTTCAACTGTTTGAAGACGAAGTCTGAGTTTTGAAACCGGGCATTTAATAAATACTTTGTGAGCATGCCGCATAGAAATACCGGAAACCGAAGTATGAAGCGGCAAAGATATTTTTTTGTATGGGCGGCTGCCATCCCGCAAAGATTGCGAGTGAGAAACGATGGCAGAGAATAGATTATTTATTACGGCGTATGGTATCCTTAAGTTTTTCGATAACTACGCCGTATTTTACATGTTTAAATTGAGGGAATACCTTCAGATATCTGGTTTCCAGTTCAACGAAAGTCCTGTTTACACCTTTTAATCGTACCACAATGTTTTTTCCTTTTCGGACGATGGTAAATCGATTTAAACTGTCTTTTTTGGCATTTAAAATATCCAGTCCGTTTTCCACATGTTCATCCCATGCATCATAAAGGGCTTTACATTTTTTGTTGAGATTACACATACTTACGATTGTAAAAGTTGCATCGAAAACAAAAATAACGGTAAAACCGATTGCAGCAATTACACGAGATTTCATAGAAACATGTGACAACATATGTAAAGTTAGCGGATGTAACCATTTGATTAAAACCCAGGATACAATGCCAAAGAAAAAACCGGATACGACACTGATGCGACCATTGATATTGAGAGGATAGTAACTATAATCCCAATAGCGGGTGCCAAACAGCTTCTCCAATGTATACGATGTGATATATTCAATTGCACAGGTAGACAGACCGGATAATAAGATGATGCGGAAACCACTTGTAATGCCTTCCAGTAGATAAAGGTTCATAATACAGGCTACGCCATAGATTGGACAATAGGGACCGATGAAATATCCACGGTTCATAAAAAGCCCCTGTTCACAAAGCGAAAAAATAGTAGACTCATACAACCACCCTAAAAAACTGTACCACATCAGGACACAGATCAGAGTAGCAAGATCCAGATGTATAAATTGAAAATTTTGTAAAAAATGTATCATCTTCGATTTATGGTTTCTCTGGTTGCGCAGATCTTATCAGCGAGGCAGAGTAGCCAGCCTTCCCTATATTTCGGAGGACAAGGAGTTAATGGAAACATATGATGTAAAATCATATTTTCTTCTCGTTTTGAGAGTGTGAAATCTTTTAGTGCTTCCTGCAAAGCCGTTTTGGGATGTGTAAATCCATGGATTTGATTTCGCAATAGTTTTTCATGCCAGTCATATAAAAAATAATCATGAAGTAAAGCTCCACGGATCAATTCTCTTTCATTTACTTTGATGCCCGCTTTTAATGCAATATAATAAGCAGTTGCAGCTACACGGATACAATGTCGTTTGACAGTTGTATTGCCGTGCTGTATATAGTTATTGCATTCATGAAAACGAGAATTTTTGGAAATTTCTTTTAATACAGAGAAAAAGATTTTCCGTTCTTCCTCGTTGAAACTCTTTTTTTGCAGATTCATAGAATTCTCCTTGCTACCAATGAAGATATTATATCGGATAACAAATGCAGAATCAACGACGTATAGGCATATTTAAAAGCTTTTGTTTATTGTATACTTAAAATACCAACTATTGCAGAGGTCAATCCCAAAAGTTGCATGAGGATTTTCCCTATTATTGCAGATGTGTTGGTATTTCTCTAAGACCACAGTAAATACTGTAGTTTTAGAGAAATATCAAAACATCCATTGCAGGCATACCGAACCTTATGTATCCTTGAAATGTCGTTGCGGACAACATTTTAAGGAGGAAAGGAGTATGCTTACAATGGACAAGGTACATTCTATCAGACAGCTCTATTATGAGCAAGGGAAAAACATACCTACCATTATCGCAGAAACCGGTTATGATCGAAAAACCATCTGTAAATATATCGACATGACCGATTTTAATACCCCGGAGCCTAAAGTAAAGGATCCGGAGAACATCTGTCCTAAACTGGACAATTATAAACCGCTGATTGACGAATGGCTCGCCGGAGACAGAAAAGCTCCACGCAAGCAGCGCCATACAGCTAAAAGAGTCTTTCACAGACTCCGCAAGGAAGCCAAGGGCTTTGACTGCTCTTACAGGCTTGTTGCACAGTATGTGGCCTACAAAAAGTCACAGTTGCACCTTGATAATAGAAAAGGATATTTACCGCTTATCCATCATCCGGGTGAAGGTCAGGCAGACTTTGGTGCTGCACAGTTCTATGAAAACAGCAGGTGCCATGATGGCAAATACCTTGTGCTTTCTTTTCCATACAGTAACGGCGGATATCCTCAGCTGATGTATGGAGAAAACGCAGAGTGTTTCATGGAAAGTATGATTGCCATCTTTGAACATGTCGGCGGTGTTCCTACCGAAATCTGGTTCGACAACACTTCAACCATTGTCACCAGGATCCTGAAAAACGGTGGTCGGGAACTGACGGACAAGTTCCTGCGGTTCAGTGAACACTATGGATTCAACTACCGGTTCATGAATCCGGAATCCGGGTGGGAAAAAGGAAATGTTGAAAACAAGGTTGGTTATTCAAGAAGAAACTTCCTGGTTCCTGTCCCGCATTTCACCAGTCTGTATGATTTCAATCAAAGCCTTCTTGCCGAGGCTGATGCAGACATGGATCGTGAACACTATCACTATGATGAGACGATTCTGGAACGCTATGACGCTGACCATAAAGCACTGCTTCCGTTACCGG
>JAHAZB010000014.1 GCA_018384175.1 Eubacteriales bacterium | reverse complement strand
AAATATTATATCATATGCGTTTTGTCAAGGTAAGACTGCATAGCAGTTCCACCTTGACAAGGGTAATTCGGGGTATAACTTTTATTTTTTACGAAAAGTGTCACCCATCATTGACAATTGTACAATTCTTTCCCTATAAATTTGAAAAAAACACTTGCAATTACTGATATAATGTGGTAAAATGTTACGGAACTTGAAACAAAGGCTATGAAGAAAGCAAGTAGCGCATACAACCCAGAAGAGAGTAGCGGTCATCGGCTGTGAGCCGCTGCGGAAAGTATATGCTGTGAAATTTCCTTTCGGAGCTGTGTCGGTGAAGCGAAAGTGTGTAGTCGATAACGCAAACGGCGGTGCGTAAGTCCGTCAGCAAGCTAAAGCGCCTGCTTTGCAGGAATTTGGGTGGTACCGCGGAGTTTATGCTTCGTCCCTTTTGGGACGGAGTTTTTTTGTTTTCAAGAAGGGATTTAATGACCGCTCACGATTATTTAATGAAATTGACAGAGGAAATGACACCCGAACTAATATACAACTTAAAGGAAGATTTTTCCGTCTGGCAAAAAAGAGCAAGAGCAAAGCTTACAGAGCTTTGAGCTTTCAAATAGAGCATATTCGCATTTAGGCAAAGAGGAAAACTGTACTTTAGTAATCGGCAACGGCGGACACAAGTATTATCCATCCGATTCATGGCCGATTGTTAATAAGATGATATAAATACAAGGAGGAAAATAAATTGAAGAACAAGCTTGCACAAATCAAAGAAGACGTTTTGGCTCATCTTGCAGAAGCAAAAGAGCTTGACGCACTCGAAAACATTCGTATCAAATATCTTGGCAAAAAGGGAGAACTTACTGCCGTATTAAAGGGTATGGGCGGACTCTCGGCCGAAGAAAGACCTGTAATCGGTGCTTTGGCAAACGAAATCCGTTCACTTTTAGAGCAGGAGATTGACTCTAAAAAGGCAGAGCTTCTTAAAAAGGAAACAGAAGAACGTCTTAAGAAGGAAGTTATCGACGTTACTATGCCGGGTAAGGTACAGCCAAAAGGAAATCTTCACCCGTTGACACAGGTTTTAGATGATATCAAGGACATCGCAATCGGTATGGGCTTTGAAATTGCAGAAGGCCCCGAAGTAGAGCTTGATTACTACAACTTTGAGGCTCTTAACATTCCAAAGGACCACCCTGCAAGAGATACACAGGACACATTCTATGTAAGCGACAACGTGGTTTTAAGAACACAGACATCTCCTATGCAGATTCGTGTTATGGAGAACAAAAAGCCGCCAATAAGAATTATTGCACCGGGCAGAGTTTACCGTTCTGATGCAGTTGATGCAACACATTCACCGGTGTTCCATCAGATAGAGGGCTTAGTAGTTGACAAGGGCATCACAATGGCAGACCTTAAGGGCACTTTGGATGCATTTATAAAGGCACTCTACGGCAAGGAAACAAGAGTTCGTTTCCGTCCGCATCACTTCCCATTCACAGAGCCTTCGGCAGAAATGGACATTTCCTGCTACGTTTGTGGCGGCGAGGGTTGCAGAGTATGTAAAGGCGAGGGTTGGATTGAAATTCTCGGTTGTGGTATGGTACACCCGAAGGTACTTAAAACCTGCGGCATTGACCCCGAGGTTTATTCAGGCTTTGCGTTTGGCTTCGGACTTGAGCGTGTTGCTATGGGAAGATATGATATTGATGACCTGCGTCTTTTCTTCGAGAATGACACAAGGTTCTTAAAGCAGTTCTAAGGAGGTTTTTTGTGATGAAAGTACCAATGAGTTGGTTTAACGATTATACAGACATAAAGGGTATTTCGCCCAAGGAATATAACAGCGCACTTACTATGTCAGGCTCCAAGGTTGAGGGAATCGAATTTCTTGGCAAGGATTTAGACAAGGTAGTTGCTGGTAAAATTGAGAGTGTTACACCTCACCCCGACTCTGACCATCTTGTAATTTGTATGGTAAATGTCGGAGGCGAAGTGTTGCAGATTGTAACAGGCGCACCGAACGTTAAAGAGGGACAGATTGTTCCGGTTGCACTTGATGGTTCTACACTTCCCGGTGATGTTCACATCAAAAAGGGTAAGCTTCGTGGTGTGGAGTCAAACGGTATGCTCTGCTCACACGATGAAATGGGAATTACCGTTTCCGACCTCGGCTACGAGCCTGAATACGGAATACTTATTCTTCCCGAAGACACCGAAATCGGCATTGAAATGCGTGATTATTTCGGTCTTAATGAGGATGTTGTTGAGTTTGAAATTACATC
The DNA here is from genome assembly GCA_018384175.1 of Eubacteriales bacterium. Taxonomy (GTDB): domain Bacteria; phylum Bacillota; class Clostridia; order UBA1381; family UBA1381; genus HGM11525. The sequence goes on along the minus strand of JAHAZB010000014.1, from coordinate 10,271 downwards.
AAACCGTCCTGACTGCTTCAGTGTAATTGGTCTTGCAAGAGAAACTGCAGTTACATTTGACAAGCCGTTTAATGTACCAACTCCGACTTTTACCGAGAACAGCGAAAACATCAACGACTACATTTCTGTTGAGGTTAAAAATCCCGACAAATGTCTTCGTTACAGCGCAAGAATGGTTAAGAACGTAAAAATCGGTCCAAGTCCCAAGTGGCTTGCATCAAGACTTCGTGCATGCGGAGTACGTTCAATCAATAACATAGTAGATATCACAAACTATCTCCTTTTGGAATACGGTCAGCCTATGCACGCATTTGATTTAAGAGACCTTAAGGGTAACAAAATCATTGTGCGCAATGCCGAGGACAACGAAAAAATCAAGACCTTAGACGAGCAGGACAGAGTATTATCTTCAAATGACCTTGTGATTGCAGACGGCGAAAGAGCAGTTGCAATTGCAGGTGTTATGGGCGGATTTAATTCCGAGGTTAAAGAGGATACAACCTGTGTTGTATTTGAGTCTGCAACCTTTGACGGTGCAAGTGTAAGACAGACCGCTCAGCGTGCAGGACTTCGTACAGAAGCATCTTCACGTTACGAAAAGGGACTTGATGCAAACAATACTGTACCGGCCTTAGAGCGTGCATGTCAGCTTGTCGAAATGCTTGGTTGTGGCGAGGTTGTAGGCGGCATGATTGATGTTGTAGGAAATACAAAACCGCTTGTTACACTCAATCTCCGTCCCGAAAAGATTAACGCATTTTTAGGAACTGAAATTCCTACTGCCGATATGATTTCAACTCTTACAAAGCTTGGCTTTACAGTTGACGAAAAGGCAATGACTGTAACAGCACCGTCTTTCCGTCCTGACATCGAGGCAGAGGCAGATGTTGCAGAGGAGGTTGCACGTTTTTACGGCTATGACAAGATTCCGACAACACTTCTTTCAGGCGAAGCTACCGTTGGCGGTAAGACTCCCTTGCAGAAGCTCAGAGACAGAATTAACCGTTCTCTTATCGGTTCAGGTATGAATGAGATTTATACCTATACCTTTACATCACCCTCATGCTTTGACAAGATTCGTATTCCTGAGGACAGCGAGCTTCGTAATACTGTAAAAATCACTAACCCCTTAGGTGAGGATACCTCAATAATGAGAACAACAACCATCGCTTCTATGCTGGACATTCTTTCTTATAACTTCAGCCACAGAAATGAAAATGTGCGTTTGTTTGAAATAGGTAAGATTTATCTTCCCAAGGGCGATGTTCTCCCCGAAGAGCCGGAAAAGCTTACAATGGGAATATACGGCGACTGTGATTTCTTTACCTTGAAAGGTATAGTAGAAAAACTATTTGCAACACTCGGAATAAAGGATGTAGAATTTGCCTCTGAAACTTCTAACCCCACTTTCCACCCCGGAAGATGTGCTGCACTTTCAATTGGTGGCAGCTACTTGGGTGTACTCGGCGAAATTCACCCTGATGTTCTTTCGACTTACGAAATTGACACGCCTTGCTATGTAGCAGAGCTTGACCTTGCTATAATATTTGAAAACTCAGGCAATACCACCAAGTATAAGCAGTTGCCACGTTTCCCTGCAGCACAAAGAGATATTGCACTTTTGGTTGACAAGTCAGTTGCAGTTGCAGACCTTGAGAAGACAATAAAGAAAGCTGCCGGTAACATCTTAGACTCTATTAAGCTCTTTGACGTTTACGAAGGTGCACAGATTCCTGAGGGCAAAAAGAGTGTCGCATATGCAATCTTCTTCCGTGCACCCGACCGCAGTCTTACAAACGAGGAAATCAGCAAGGTGTTTTCTAAGATTACTAAAGATCTTGAGTTCAAAAACGGCGCAGTTTTGAGATAAGCGAGGAGCAAAAATGGACTTTGTCGCAATAGATTTTGAAACTACAACATCTGTTCGTACAAGTGCCTGCAGTATCGGTGTATGCGAAGTAAAGGATGGCAAGATTGCTGCAAGACGTTCCATGCTTTTAAGACCTGTACCCTTTGAGTTTAATGAGTACAATGTCTTAATCCACGGAACTACTCCTGATATGGTTTTCGATAAGCCTACGCTTAAAGATGCATGGGAGTATATACGTCCTGTCCTTGACGGCAAGCTTGTTATAGCGCACAATGCAAGCTTTGACATAAGTGTACTGCTTAGTTCGCTCGACTATTTCGGTATAGAATATCCGACCTTTGACTATCTTTGTACGGTAAAGCTTTCGCAAAAAGCGTACCCCGACCTTGAAAGCCATAAGCTTAATGCACTGGCTGATAACTTTGGTATCTGCTTTTCACACCACGATGCCTGCGACGATGCTTATGTCTGTGCAAGGGTTCTGATGAAAATAGTCGAGGACTTCGGCATAAATACACTTGCCGAATTAGAGGATAAATTCGATATTGGTATCGGGCATATTTATCCCGGCTATAGAGAGCCTTGTACGAAAAACAGAAAGAAGACAAAAAAGAAGGAATAATATAAAAGCTCCTGCTATAATGCAGGAGCTTTCCTTTATTTATATACGATTCTTTACCAATCACTCTATTCCCATAGAAATAACCTGACCAAATGCCTGTGAATATCCATTATTGATACTAATTGTTTCTCCTACGGTAATTTGTTTTCCTGATCCTGTATAATATGCATCATCAGTTTCCGAAACCTTTGATTTCATTGTCAATACAACATCATATCTATTATCATACTCTACAAACTGAAACTCACCATTGCTTTTTTTTACCAATACACGTGCAGGCTTAATGTCGATACCTACAATATCACCAATTTCCTTTTTAGTTGTTGCTTCGGTAATATTCTCAAGATTTTTCTTTATCGCTTCAACGGACATCTCTCTTATATTCTCAATCTGAACATTGTAAACAAGCACTTTATCTCCACCAATTACAGTTTCCTTCTTGCCGAGCTTCACGCCTATCGCTGCAATACAGGCGATAACCAATGCTACTACAAACAAATCTACAACAGACAGTTTTCCGCCAATTCTTCCCTTATCATCAAATATCTTCATCAAGTCTCACCTCCTACTCAGCATCTTTTTCAGAAACATCAACTACATATCCGCTACCGGCAAAATGTTTTGTCCGCACACTCAAACTCTTACCAACATAGATCTCCGCATCTGCATCGACCTCCATAGTAACAAAAACATCTACTCTTTCCGGAACTTTTACCAGTACAGCCGCTCCTGTTTCCTGATTATAACCATTCTTTTCACACGGACGCGTCTTAACATCAACAACTTCACCTATAACAGTGTTCATAATTTTATCACTGACCTTGTCCCCAACAATAACATTTTCCGCAAAGTCTTCACGTTTTTCTGCAAGCTCAAGAGTGATTATTTTTGTGTCTGCTTCTGTTCCGGCACCAACACCACTCAGCTTAACAGTTCCTACCAATGCCACTGCTACAACAATTACCAGCAGTATTATTGCATCTATTACATTAAACTTTTTCATAGATTCATTCACCCCTTCTCAATGCTGCAGTATCTTCATATAACACAGTCAGCTTATCACACATTTCCGTCGGCTGGAACTTTTCTTTTGCAATTCTCATTCCCTCTTTACCGTACTCTGTCATCAGCTCAGCATCCGAAGCAAGCCTTAACAGTGCCGCAGTAAGATTTACAGCATCACCTACCGGTACTACTATACCGCTCTTGCCATTTTCCACCACTTCACGAGTGCCTCCTGCATCGGTTGTGATACACGGTTTACCTACACTCATGCCTTCTATAAGGGAAATGCTCAGTGCTTCTCTGTCCGATGTAAGTACATTTATATCAATTGCATTCATAACAGCCGTAGTATCTTTTACATAACCTGTAAATATTACAGCATCAGTAATGCCTTTTCTTTCAACTTCTGCCTTTATTTCCTTTTCCATCGAACCATCGCCGACAATCACAAAACGGAACTTATCATTGATTTCGTACGCAGCAGCTGCCGCTTCAAGAAACAGAAAATGATTTTTGACCGGTTCCAGTCTTGCTATTATACCAACAGCAATACTGTCAGTTAATCCAAGCTCAGACCTTACTTCCTCTCTTTCGTCTGGAGTCATAAGCTTTAAGTCCGGAACACCGTTATATATGACAGTTATCTTATCCTCCGGAATACCGTCATCAACAAGATTATTATATACCGCCTTTGATACTGCAACCGCTCTGTCGCTGAGAGCTCTGTTAATTATACGGTAGCACAATCTCTTAATTCCGCTTTTTTTCGGTTCTATACAATGTCTGGTATTTATTACCGGTATCTTCAGCAGCTTGGCAGCAATTCTCGCAGAAAGACTTGCATGAGTATGGACAACATCCGGCTTTTCTGCCTCAAGAATTTCCTTAAGTGTGGCAATACCGTCTTTCGAAAAAGACTTGTCTGCAATGTTATCAGCCTCTATAATTTTAGTATCAAGTGCTTCAATTCTCTCTTTCAAAGCGCTGTTTTTCGGGATTATAACCGTTACATCAAGTTTTTCACGGTCATAGAAATTCAAAAAATTCAACAGCCATATGCCCGCACCGCCTATATTAGTGTCGGTCATTACCTGCATAACCTTTATCATATGCTTTGTTCCTCCTTATCAAGCTTTGCTCCGCTCATAACGAACGCCATCACAATCCAGAACATCAAAGACATTCGCATATTATACCAAAGACTCTCCGCCACACCCTGAAACATATATCCTGCGAGTATTCCCACAAATGCCAGAGATATTGTTTTTATAACATAATTATTTTTTACCGTTGAAATCTCCTTATAAGCAGTAAGAACAATCAGCAAATAGGTAATAAATCCACCTATTCCTACATCTACAACAAGCTGAATATAAAAGTTATGGGCATGGAGTGCATACCCCGCTCCGTTTAAGGCATATGTGCTATACACCTTTGCAAAAGCATCTGAGCCGTAGCCAACACCTAACATCCAGTATTCAAGTGCCATTCTTGCCGATGCAACCCACACCGAAACTCTATATGCCGTCGAACTGTCATTCGTATTTCCTATACTCAAAAGTCTGTTCATTATACTATCCGGCAATATGAACGGCAGTACCAACACAGCAAGCACACCAAGCACAATCCACCGTCTGTCCCTTATCAGAAGGAATATGCCAATTCCCAAAACCACGCCTACCCATGCACCTCTCGACCATGTAAACAAAAGACATAGGAAGCCGGCAGTAAATATTCCAAGCCATATAGTCTTGCTAACCGCCTTTTTTGCAACTACAAAAAGTGAAAAAATCAAAGGAATTGTTATTATAAAATACTGACCAAGTACGTTAGGATTATCAAATGTAGCATACACACGAATTTTTATATCAGAAAACATATTGGAATCAACCCAGCTCTGAGTAGTTGCATCCATAGTGAAATTCTGAACTATTCCAAAAAGAGAAATCAGGAATGTGCCTATTGCAAAGGTTGCCACCGCCGCATACCATCTGTTTCTTGTGGTAAGGGTATTTACCATTACAACGTAAGTAACAATAAATACCAGATAAACCAAAAACACAAACGCACTCGAAAACAAATCAAAGCTTGTCGCCGTAGAGCATAGTCCCAAAAGGACATAAATGGCTAAAAGCGGTGCAATAGCTGTCGGTTTTAAGTTCCTTACCCTTCCGTTCAGCAAAGCGTACACAAAACCCAGTGCAGTCAAAACTCCCAAACCCGCAACTACTGCAGTCGGCAAGAACGCTGCCAAAAACAATATTGCAAAAACACCTGCTTCAAAGCGTGAAATCACCACCGCTACAAAGAGTATTGCGCATATTGCTGCCGTAACTGCCAAAGGACTTGTAGCTCCTGCGGCAATGCCTAATACCACCGCAATAACACTCACCATTCTGCACGAAATCTTCCTGTCCTGTGGCTCAACATACTCTCCGTCATAAATCAGATCCCCCAACAATCGAAGCAAACGACTTCCGAGGTACAACGAGTAACAGCTTTTATTAAACATTACTGCGACAACCGCAACAACTACAAGTGCAGCTGCTATGATAATATTTAATGTTGCTGTATTGTCAAAAGCAAGTATTGACGCAAAAAGTGCAACTGCGTAAGAAGCAATTACTGCGCCAATATACCTGAGCGGAATATTATAAAAATTGAGTAATGCATCAATCAGATTACTACGCTTCTTTTCCGTATTGCTTTCCCTGCCGGAAAGAAAGGCACACATAGTTTTATAAGCAATACTATTTTTCCACCATTCACCGCCGAAAGCACCGTGCCTGAACAAACGTACCACAAACGAACCGTCTGCGTTATTTATAAAGAAATTACAGAATTTGTCAATAGCTCCTGCCACAAAGCTTGCTTCATACCATAAAACAAGCATTTTCCACAAAGATATCACAAATAAAATAATTTTACTTTTTGTCACGCAGTACACCTCCTACGGCATTTTTGAAACACTTTACACCTATAACATATACCAATATCAGATACACACAAAGACCTATACCGCCACACAATGCACCGTGAATTATGTATCCCACAGTGTTCTGTACAATCAATTTGTCGGTAAATGTCGACAGAGCCAATACAATACCTGCCATAATCACTCCCGCCAGAAATGTTTTTACTATATCTGATAAATCTTCTCTCTCAAAAAGTTTCCCCTGCTTTGTACGATAAGCAATAAAATTAAGCGCTGCATTAACTACCGAACCGCCGGCCGTTGCAAGTGCAAGACCGCCTACACCAATTCTCTCATAGAATAAATATGCCATAACAACATTGGCAGCCATTGATATAAGTGCATTTACCATCGGTGTTTTTGAGTTTTTCATCGAGAAAAAGGTTTTTGTCATAATTTCATTATAGGCAAGACCTATCATACCAACAGAATAACAAGACAACGCCATTGCGGTAACTAAGGTTTTATCATGAGTGAATTTTCCATGCTCATAAATAACACCGATTACATCCTTTGATAAAAGTATAAAACACACCATAACCGGCACTATTACAAGAGTAATCGCCTTAAGTGAGCCTACCACTATACTTTTCGATTCGTCTGTGCGTTCTGCAGCATTCGTTCTTGAAAGCTTTGGGAATATAAGATTAGTAACCACAAATGAAAATACACCGGTCATAACCAGATACAATCTGTTAGAGCAATTAAGCACAGAAACAACGCCGTCAGCACCTGATGCTATACGTGTATTGACCAGAGAGTATAGCGGTTGTACCCAAGTGCTGATAAGCATAGGTAATGCAAGTGAAATCGCCTGTCTGATATATTTATCCTTAAAGTCAATAGACGGTCTGAATTTGTATTCCATCTTTCTAAGAGACGGAATCTGTATCATCACCTGCAAACTCCACGAAAACAGTATCGCAACTGCCAGTCCATAAATCCCGAATCTTTTACCGAACAGCGGGAAATAAAGAATTACTGCAACATTGGAAACAAGACTCATTATTGCAGGGATATTGAACTCACCGAACGATTGCAAAATTCCGACAAAGGAAAATGCAAGTCCCGTAAATATAACCATCGGGAACATAATAGACGAAAGCTTTGCAGCCAGCGCTGCCGTTTCACCGGTAAATTCAGGGGCAATTATTCCCGTTACAAGTTGTTCGGAAAAGACTATTCCGACAACAGAGAGCAGCACCGTTGCCAAAAGAATCATTCCGATAAACTTATTGGCAAAAGTCATTGCATTCTCTTTATTTTCCTTTTCATATATACTATTGAAAACAGGAATGAAAGATGCCGAAATAACACCGCCTATTACCATATCAAAAAGCGTAGTCGGTAGCTGTGAAGCCGCAAAATATGCGTCAACCGTATTCCCTACACCGAAAAACGCCGTTATCATTGATTCCCTTACCAAGCCACAGGCTTTTGCAAGGAAGGTGGCAATCGCCATAAACCCTGCTGTTTTCAGCATTTTGTTTTCTGCGCTCACCTATGTTCACCCCCGTCAAGGAGTTCTATCGCAAGCTGTACATTTCTGTCCGCCTTCCCTTTAAGTTCTTCACGTTTTTTAAGCAGTTCACTATACTGTTTTTCAGTATCTGACATACTTTTGTCGACAGCGGTTTTTAACTGTTCATAAGTTATCGTTTCAACATCAACTTGATTCCCAATTCCTATATAGTCCAAAAATCCGTTCACCTTAGGGTCATAGACAAGTCCGACAAGTGGAGTACAGGTTACTGCCGAGTAAATAAGCGTATGAAGTCTCATACCAAGACATAAATCCATATCCTCAAAAACTGTCAACAGCTTATTTATATCATAATCTGCGTCCATAACATCAGATTTTGCAGACATAATATCACGTATTCTGCCTGTTATTTCCTCATCTACCCTTCGTTGCATAGGTAAGAAAACAATTTCCAGACCATATTGTGTACTGGCATAATCACATACTTTTGCCAGAACCTCGCAAAAATCACCCTTCAGTTTTTTCCACGGGCGCACAGAAACAAGCATTTTACCTTTACGATTTTTCGTGCTACCATCGTACTTAAGATTAAATGCCGGATCTGCCGTAATTTCTATATTGGGTTTATGCACGCCGATTTCTTTAAGTTCAGAAAAAGAAACCTCATCTCTTAACGTAATGATATTAACCTTATTAAGTACACCGGCGGTTATTCTTCGATTCAGCTTTGAGCTGAGAGGTCCTATACCATTAGCATAAAGCATAACCTTTTTCCCGAGCATAAGCGCCACACTGATAATAGAAAGATAGTACATCAGAGACTTTGTACTTGTGCCGTCCTGAATAAGTGTACCGCCACCTGAAATCAACATCCTTGTTCTTTTGATTTCCTTTACCACGCCAAATAAATCCTGCCTGTTTACCGCACGAACATTATATATCCGTTCCGTTTCAGCCGGATTTTTAGATAGAACCACAATTTCAATATCAGGTTTTTCAGACTTCAAATCGTTTATAATCGACATAAGAAGCGCATCATCGCCATTATTACGAAAACCGTAATATCCCGAGATTACAACATCACTCATACTGGATTTCCTCCTTTTTCTTTCAAAGTATGGACAATCGCTTCTTATATTCCAAGAACACTTTTATAAACAGATTCGTTATCATCAGTCATTCTCTTGACCGAATAATTCTGTAAAATCAGATTTCTGCCAAATTCACCAAGCTTTTCTCTGTCCTCCTGCCACATCCCGAAAAACTCTCCAATATCCTGAGCCAGCTTATCCGCGGTAGAATCTTCGCAACCTCTGCAACAGAAGTTTGTATCAAGCGCAATCTGCAGCTTTGATTCGTCAAATGTACCTATATACCCTTCGTTACCCGCAACTATAACCGGCTTAGACTCAGCCATAGCCTCAAGAGCAGCTCTCGAAACACCAATAAATAGTTTGCATGGAGCGATAAGCTCCGCTATATCAACTCTTGCACCGGCTAACATAATAGCCTCTCTGCCAAGCTCTGCATTAACAGCCTCTGCTTCCGCCTTTACCTTCGCAAAATCATCACCATCGCCAACTATTACTACCTTCAGATTTTCAACAATCGTGTCAAGTTTCTTTACCGCTTCAATCAAATGATGCGCAACGAGTGAACGTGATTCATCCATTCTGCTGACATAAACAATAGTGTTATCATCTTCTTTAAGCCCAAACTCATCCATAACAGGCTTTTTATCTGTATCAGGCGAAAACTTATCTGTGTCAATTCCGTTTATAGTAACAGTAATATCACTTTCGGGAATTTTGTAATTTTCCATAAGATATGTCTTAATATCTTCACTTACAGCAACAGTCTTCTGTCCCCAGTCGGTAATATATTTAAGTCCGTATTTAGTAGTAAATACCCAGTGTGCAGTTGTAACAAACGGAAATTTCATACTCTTATGAAGCTTTCCGAGTATAAATGACGGAATTCGTGCATGTGAATGAACAATATCAAACTTTTCTTCCTCGATAATCTGTCTGAGAAGCTTAAAAGCCTTTACAACATTTTTGGGATTCTTATTCTGCAGAGGAACAGAATAGTGCTTAATACCAAAATCCTCAAGCTCTTTTACAAAAGCACCTCCGTTAGATGCCACTACTACCTCCCAATTGCGGCGCTTAAGCTCCTTTGCAAGCTCAATAACATGCGTTTCCGCACCGCCTATATCAAGTTTCATAAGTGATAAAAGTATCTTCATTTGTATTTATCCATTCCTTTCATTCAAAAAAAATATATATATGCTATTCTATACATAATACTACATTAT
>JAHAZB010000012.1 GCA_018384175.1 Eubacteriales bacterium | reverse complement strand
TGAAATATTATATCATATGCGTTTTGTCAAGGTAAGACTGCATAGCAGTTCCACCTTGACAAGGGTAATTCGGGGTATAACTTTTATTTTTTACGAAAAGTGTCACCCATCATTGACAATTGTACATGTTTTGTGGGTATGGAAGTGCTCTTTCTCTTGACAAATCGCTTATAAAATTATACAATATATTATGTATGATTATAAATGGGAGGTTACACAATGGGACTTACATTAACCGAGAAAATACTTTCCTCACATCTTGTTGATGGTGTGATGGAAAAGGGAACAGAAATAGGAATACGTATTGACCAGACATTAACACAGGACGCAACAGGTACAATGGCATACCTCGAATTTGAGGCTATGGGTGTGCCTCGTGTTAAGACCGAGCGTTCTGTTGCATATATCGACCATAACACCTTGCAGTCAGGCTTTGAAAATGCAGATGACCACCGTTTTATCGGCTCTGTTTGTAAAAAGCACGGCATCTACTTCTCACGTCCGGGTAACGGTATCTGCCATCAGGTGCACTTAGAAAGATTCGGAATCCCCGGTAAGACCTTAATTGGCTCCGACTCACATACTCCGACCGGTGGCGGTATCGGTATGATTGCTATTGGAGCAGGCGGTATGGACGTTGCGGTTGCAATGGGCGGCGGTGCATATTATATCACCTGCCCAAAGGTTGTTAAGGTAAACTTAACAGGTAAGCTTTCTCCGTGGGTTGCAGCAAAGGATGTTATTCTTGAGGTTTTGAAACGTCTTTCAGTTAAAGGCGGTGTCGGAAAGGTTATCGAATACTGCGGCGAGGGTGTAAAGACACTTTCAGTACCCGAGCGTGCAACCATCACAAATATGGGTGCAGAGCTTGGTGCTACAACATCAATATTCCCATCGGATGAAATCACAAGACAGTTTTTGAAGGCACAGGACAGAGAGGATGCATATACTCCGCTTTCAGCAGACCCTGATGCGGTATATGACGAGGAAATCGAAATCAATCTTTCCGAGCTTGTTCCTCTTGCAGCTTGTCCTCATTCACCGGATAATGTTAAATCTGTTGCCGAAATCGGTAATATGAAAATAGATCAGGTATGTATCGGCTCCTGTACCAACTCATCACTCCTTGATATGATGAAGGTTGCACACATCTTAAAGGGTAAAACAGTACATCCAGATGTATCTCTTTCAATCGCTCCCGGTTCCAAGCAGGTACTTAATATGCTTGCCGAGAACGGTGCATTGGCAATAATGATTGATGCGGGTGCGAGAATACTTGAGAGTGCGTGCGGTCCGTGTATCGGAATGGGACAGTCGCCTAACTCAAAGGGTATTTCACTTAGAACATTTAACCGTAACTTTGAGGGCCGTTCAGGCACAAAGGACGGACAGATTTACCTTGTATCACCCGAAATGGCGGCGGCATCAGCTCTTGCAGGTGTACTTACCGACCCGAGAGATTTGGGCGATATGCCGGAGTTCAAGCTCCCCGAGGTATTCACAATTAACGATAATATGATAGTTCCACCGGTTAGCGAGAGCGAGATGGACACAGTTGAAGTACTCCGTGGTCCGAACATCAAGCCGTTCCCTGTGGCAGAGCCTTTGGCGGAGACAATTGAGGCAGGGGTAAGTCTTAAGGTAGGCGATAACATCACCACCGACCATATTATGCCTGCAGGTGCAAAAATTCTTCCGCTTCGTTCAAATATACCCAAGATTTCCGAACATTGCTTTGCAGTTTGCGACGAATCATTCCCGAAACGTGCATTGGAAATGGGCAAATCAATCGTAATCGGCGGCTCAAACTACGGTCAAGGCTCATCGAGAGAGCACGCAGCGCTTGCACCGTTGTATCTGGGTGTTAAGGCCGTTATCACCAAGAGCTTTGCACGTATTCATATGGCAAACCTCGTAAATGCTGGTATTCTTCCGCTTACATTCGAGAACGAGGCTGATTATGATACAATAGATGCAGCAGATGTACTTGAGATTGCAAATGTAGAAAAGCAGCTCCGTGCAGGAAATACACTTGTTGTTACAAATAAGACCAAGGGCAAGAGCTTTAATGTAAATATAGCAGTTTCCGAAAGACAGAAGGATATGCTGTATGCAGGTGGATTACTCAATTATACTAAGATTAACGGATAAGGAGAGAACAATATGTCAGACAAGATTTTAATGAAAACACCGCTTGTTGAAATGGACGGCGACGAAATGACCAGAATTATCTGGCAGATGATAAAGGATATACTTCTTACACCGTATATCGACCTTAAGACAGAGTATTATGATTTAGGACTCGTTCACAGAAACGAGACAAATGACCAGGTAACCTTCGACAGCGCTGAGGCTACCAAGAAGTATGGTGTTGCGGTTAAGTGTGCAACAATCACACCAAATGCCGCAAGAATGTCTGAGTACAACCTCAAGGAAATGTGGAAATCACCTAACGGTACAATCCGTGCAATCCTTGACGGTACAGTGTTCCGTACACCTATTCTTGTAAAGGGTATAACACCGTATATTCCTACATGGACAAAGCCGATTACAATTGCCCGTCATGCTTACGGCGACGTTTATAAGAACGTTGAAATGCAGGTTGCAGGCGGCGGTAAGGCTGAGCTTGTCTACACCGACAAGGACGGCAACGAAACAAGAGAGCTTATCCACGAGTTCAAGGGCGACGGAATTATTCAGGGACTTCATAACCGTGATGACTCAATCGGAAGCTTTGCGCGTGCTTGCTTTAACTTCGCACTTGATATGAAGCAGGACGTATGGTTTGCTACAAAGGATACTATCTCCAAGAAGTATGACCATCGCTTTAAGGATATCTTCCAGGAGATTTACGATAACGAGTATAAAGAGAAGTTTGAAAAGGAAGGAATAGAGTATTTCTATACACTTATCGACGATGCAGTTGCTCGTGTTATTCGTTCTGAGGGTGGTTATATCTGGGCTTGTAAGAACTATGACGGCGACGTTATGTCCGATATGGTGGCAACAGCTTACGGCTCACTTGCTATGATGACATCTGTCCTCGTTTCGCCAGACGGTATCTATGAGTATGAAGCTGCTCACGGCACAGTTCAGCGCCATTATTATAAACACTTAAAGGGCGAAAAGACATCGACCAACTCGGTTGCAACAATCTTTGCATGGTCGGGCGCACTTAAAAAGAGGGGCGAGCTTGACGAGCTGCCCAAGCTTGTGAAATTTGCTGAAAATCTCGAAAAAGCCACAATCCAGACAATTGAAGAAGGCGTTATGACAGGCGATTTAGCACTTCTTTCAACCTTGGAGAATAAGAAAAAGGTTGATACAGAGGAGTTCCTGGTAGAAGTTAATAAGAGACTTGCTGAATTGATGAAATAAAAATATGGCAGAAGGAGCCGCACAGATGTGCGGCTCCTTCTTCCGTAATTAAAAAAGTGTGGTGATTATAGTATAACATATAATGCCATATTTTGCGATGGTTTTAACGAAAAAACCTTCCTCGCTGAGTAAATATTGATTAGTTATTATTTGTAGGGACCGCCCTCCCGGACGGTCCGTATTTCGGGCTGTCGAGAACGCCAGCCCCCTACGATCTCTAAACAATCGTCGTTTACTCAATGGGGAAGGCATATTTTATGCTGCAAATAAAGTATGTTCAATCAGAATTTTAGTACCAATAAGTATCAAAATCACACCGCCGGCGATTTCTGCTTTGTTTCCGAAGATGTTACCGCAATAGCTGCCTAAATAGACACCGGCCGTACATATTATAAAGGTTACAACACCTATAATCGCCGAAGAAAGAATAACCGGTGCCGAAATAGTGGCAAAGGTTACACCAACAGCAAGAGCATCAATGCTTGTTGCAATAGCGAGAATTGTCAGTGTTTTTAGTGCCAGAGGGTTTGCAATATGTTCTTCATCCTCGTCGCCCTTAACCGCTTCATAAATCATCTTTATTCCGAGAATGCCTAACAGCACAAATGCTACCCAATGGTCGTAGCTTTCTATAATTCCTGAGAAGGTGCTGCCTGCAAGGTAGCCCAGAACAGGCATCAAAAACTGAAATCCGCCGAAGAAGAAAGCAATTTTTATAACCTGATGAAGCCGTGCTTTACCCAGAAGAATACCGTCGGACACCGACACAGAGAATGCATCCATTGCAAGTCCGATTCCGATAAACAAAGCCTGAATAACTACATTTATATAATATACCACTTAAAAATCCGCTCCTCAAATAACCTCGATTTTCTTATCTCTGCTCATAAGCTCATAAACTGCATCGTGAGGCGATTTTCCGTCATATAAAACTGCGTGAGCCGCTTCTGTTATAGGCATTGAAACATTATACTTTTTGCCAAGTGCGAATGCGGCGCTTGCTGTATTGACACCTTCGACTACCATATGCACTTCATCGAGTGTTTCTTTAAGCGATTTGCCCTTACCGAGCAGTATGCCAGCACGACGGTTTCTTGAATGCATACTTGTGCATGTTACAATCAAATCTCCAACGCCTGAAAGACCGGCAAAGGTTTCTCTTTGAGCGCCCATTGCAACTCCGAGACGTGTAATTTCTGCCAAACCTCGTGTCATCAATGCGGCTTTGGTGTTATCGCCAAAGCCCATTCCGTCCGAAATACCTGCACAAAGTGCAATGACGTTTTTAAGTGCACCGCCAAGCTCGACACCTGCAATATCGTCGCTTGTGTAAACTCTGAACACATCGTTCATAAATATATCCTGAATTTCTTTGGCGATTTCAAGGTTCTCTGCCGCTACTACATTGGTTGTCGGTAAGCCTATGCTTACCTCCTCTGCGTGAGACGGTCCGCTCATAACGGCGATTTTCGCCTGTGGAATTTCTTCTTTATACACTTCGGACAGTCTTAAAAGTGTCTGTTCCTCAAGTCCCTTTGAAATGTTTACAATTAGCTGTCCTTCGGGAATATGTGGTGAAAGCTGTTTTGCGACGTTTCTTGTCGCAACCGACGGTGAAGCACATACTACAAGATGACTGCCCTTTACACATTCTGCCATATCGTATGTGCAGGAGATACTGTCGGGAAATGCTATACCCGGCAGAAACTCCTTATTTTCTCTGTCGTTGGAAAGACGTTCACTCTCGTCCTTTTTCCAACTCCATAGTGATATATTATAGCCCTTTTTTGCCAGAAGAACAGCGATTGCTGTACCCCAGCTACCCGAGCCTATTACCGATATTTTCATTTCTTGCACCTCTTAATCAGTCTTTTTTTGAGAAAAGCTTATTTTCTTCGCCACGCATAAGTCTTCCGATATTTGAATGATGACGTGCTATGATAAGTACAGCCAAAGCAATTGCGAGAATTATTGAAAAAATATCAATCTCACCGCTTTCGAGGCTAAAAGCGAGAAGCAATATCGGGAACAATCCGGCACCTATTATAGAGCCGAGTGA
This sequence comes from Eubacteriales bacterium, assembly GCA_018384175.1. GTDB lineage: Bacteria > Bacillota > Clostridia > UBA1381 > UBA1381 > HGM11525. Next base: position 17,972 of record JAHAZB010000012.1, on the reverse strand, counting down.
AACGTATCTTGATATTGCCATAATCGAGACTGCAACAACAAGACAGATTAACCCTACCTGCCAGTTAAGTGTAAGCAAAACACCAAGTCCTGTTGCGACACCCTTTCCGCCTTTGAACCCGAAAAATACAGGGAAGTTATGACCTAAAGCCACGAATAAGCCTGCAATATATGGAAGAGAACCGACTATATGCTTTGAAAATTCGTTGGTTGTGGGTATATAGCAGAGTAAAAGGTCATCTACAAGATGTGCTGCCAGAACAGCGATTACACCTTTTAGAATATCCAAAAGGAGTGTTGCTATTGCCATTTTCTTACCGTAGGTACGGAGCATGTTTGTTGCTCCTGCATTGCCTGAGCCGTATGAGCGTATATCTTCACCTGCCAAAGCCTTTGACAGTATGATTGACGGATTTACACTCCCTATAAGATATGCCGCTATTGCGACCGCTATACCGATTAAAATAATCATAATTTTACTCCTTGTTCGATTCTTATTTATCCTTGTCGCCCTTTTCGCGAAGAATAAACCTGATTGGTGTGCCGCTAAAGCCGAAGGCTTCGCGGATGCGGTTTTCTATATATCGGAGATACGAATAGTGGAACAGCTCTGTTGAATTGCAGAACAGTACAAACGTAGGCGGCTCTGCCGAGGCTTGTGTTCCGTAATAGATTTTGAGCCTCTTGCCCTTGTCTGAGGGTGGCTGTTGTCTTGCCATGGCATCGTTTAGGATGTCGTTTAGCATACCTGTTGAAATTCTGCGCTTGTGCTGTGCGTTTGCCTCGTTTATTTCCTCGAAAAGCTTGTCAATCCTCTGTCCTGTTTTAGCTGAAATAAAGAGTATTGGGGCATACTGCATATACGCAAAGCCTTCTCTTACACGATCGGTAAAAGACTGCATTGTTTTGCTGTCCTTTTCGATTAAGTCCCACTTGTTGACTGCGATAACTGCGGCTTTGCCCTGCTCGTGAGCATAACCGGCAATCTTGGTATCCTGTTCGGTTACACCCTCCTCGGCATCAAGCATAATAACACAAACATCGCTGCGGTCAACTGCTGCTAAAGAACGAACAACACTGTATCGTTCAACAACCTCATCAATCTTTCCACGCTTTCTCATACCGGCGGTGTCGATTAGAGTGTATTTTATACCGTCCTTTTCGTAGCTTGAGTCGATAGCATCACGGGTTGTACCTGCAATGTTCGATACAATAACTCTCTCCTCGCCGAGAATGTGGTTTATAAGACTTGATTTTCCGGCATTTGGTCTGCCGATTACAGCAATTTTGATTGAATCGTCTTCGCCCGAAGTATCGCTGTCCTCGGGGAACTGCTCACATACAGCATCCAAAAGGTCGCCTACGCCAAGTCCGTGTGTGGATGAAATGGCTATCGGGTCGCCTAAGCCGAGGTTATAAAACTCATAAAACTCTGCCGGCGGCTCGCCCACCGTGTCAGCTTTGTTTACTGCAAGCACGATTTTCTTTTGAGCCTTAAGCATCATTGATGCCACGTCCATATCGTTTGCGGTTACGCCGTCATGGAGGTTAGTCATAAGAATTACCACATCCGCCATCTCAACTGCAAGCTCTGCCTGACGGCGCATCTGTGAAAGTATCTCGTCCTTTGAATTTGGCTCAATACCGCCTGTATCAATGAGTGTAAAATGCTTGTCAAGCCAGGACACGTCCGCATAAACTCTGTCTCTGGTAACACCGGGGGTGTCCTCAACAATGCTTATTCTCCGTCCTGCAATCTTGTTAAATAGTGTAGACTTGCCCACATTTGGTCTGCCTACTATTGCAACTATCGGTTTCATTCTTCTTTCTCCGTTTCTTAAAATTCAAGCTCTGCGCCGAGTATGCTCTCGCAGAATATATATCCGTCATTTGGGACGGGTGTGATTTTTATGTTAAGCTTGGCTGAAAGCTCATCAAGGGTGATGTTGTCGAGGAATATGTCCTCGCCGTCCCGAAGCATACTGTCGGGGATTAAAAGCTCGTCAAAGCCGGATAGGTCTCCGACCGTTTTTATAATATCACCTGCTACAACAAGTCCTGCCACGTCAACACCGCCACCGAAAAACTCGTTCTTGACGGGGAAAACCGTTACTGAAATATCAGCTTTGTCTGCTATGCGGTCTGCAAGACCTTGTATGAATGTTGATGCAAGCTCGCCTGTCGCAATTGCGACCTTGCGTTTTGGGTGTGTTTTTGGTAATCGCTCTATTGCATCGTCAAATTCCTCAAGCATTGATGCAATAAGTCCTACTCCGTTTTCAATCTGTGGGAAGCCCTCGTATGAGTCGGCTTTCGGTACATCAAGCTTTGCGTTTAAGTAGAACTCGTCTGCTAAATACACAAATCGTGTGCCGTGTTTTTCTAAGATGCGTTTCTGGTGTTCTTCCACCTGCCTTACAACAGCAAGTGAGCTTTCCTTGTCAAAGGGTTCGATTTTGCAAAGTCCATCACGGTAACGTGTAAGCCCGACCGGTACAACCGAAAGACTTACTGTGTAGGGAAGAAGTGATGCCAAATCCTCTATTGTGCGGTCAAGCTCGGCTTTGTCATTAAAACCGGGACAAAGCACAATCTGACAGTTCATATAAAGTCCCGCCTCGGCGAACTTCTTCATTCGCTCAAATACGTTGCCTGCAAAACGGTTGTTAAGCATTTTTGCTCTAAGCTCCGGATTTGTGGTATGCACCGAAATATTTATGGGCGAAACTCTCATTCTGATAAGCCTGTCAATGTCATCGTCTGTCATATTGGTAAGTGTAACGTAATTACCCTGAAGAAAGGACAGCCTTGCATCATCATCCTTGAAATAGACAGTTTCCCTCATACCCTTGGGTAGCTGGTCAATAAAGCAGAATATACACTTGTTATGACAGCTCTGAGCCTTGTCGATAAGACCTTCACGAAACTCTATACCTAAATCCTCGTAATCATTTTCGATTGTAATAACCTCAATATCACCGTTTTGCTTTTTTATTTCAAGCTCTACTTCATATTCGGCAATGAGATAGCGGTACTCGAGTATATCGAGCGGTGCTTCGCCGTTTATACTAAGGAGTATATCGCCTGGTACGATTCCTGCCTCTCTTGCAAGCGAATCAGGCTCTACATATCCGATTGTTCTGTCTGTGGAATGCAAACAAATCCCTCCTTAGCATATTATTCCAACATATATTTTCTCATACTTTAGCACAAATATCAAGTAATTTTATATAAAAAGTGAAATTTTGTTGACGATAACAGATATTTTTGCTAATATGAAAGAAAAAACAAAGGACAGATAGAATGAAAAAGAGAGTAAGAATATTGTTTTTAGGTGCAGTATTGTCGGTTATGTGTGCATGCGGAGTTGAACCCATAAAAGCTCCGACTCCTGAGCCTGAAGAGCCTGTTACCACAAAGGTCAGTTTTGTTGGTTGTGGCGATAATATCATATATAAGGGTAACGTTATGGATGCAAAGTCGCTTGCGGTTGATGGTGGCAGGGAGTACAATTTTAAGCCTATGTACGAGAATGTTGTAAATACCATCAGGGAGGCTGATATTGCGTTTATAAACCAGGAGACACTTATGTGCGGCGACGGTTATGAGCTCAGCTATTATCCTACCTTCAACAGTCCGAGGGATGTTGGATATGACCTGATAGAAACGGGCTATGACGTGATAAATATTGCAAATAACCATATGCTTGATAAGGGTGCAGCAGGACTTTCAAGAACGATAGAGTTCTGGAAGGGTATGGACTGCCTTATGATAGGCGGATATGAAAATAATGAGGACTATAACACCCTGCGTATAATCGAGAAAAACGGTATCAGTATTGCATTTTTGTCCTACACCTATGACACAAACGGTTTCAGAGTGCCATTTGACAGTACTCTTGCTATTCCCTATATCGAAGATGAAACAATAATAAGGCAGTTGGAAACGGCGAAAAGTGAAGCGGATTTTGTGGCGGTGTCGGTGCATTGGGGCGAAGAAGGGCATATGACTCCGAGTGATGAACAAAGACGTGTTGCTAAGCTTATGGCAGATTCGGGAGCGGATGTTATAATAGGCCATCATCCGCACGTCATTCAGCCTGTTGAATGGATAGAGGGAGTAAATGGCAATAGAACACTTTGCGTATATTCGCTTGGGAATTTTGCCGCAGAACAAGCCTATGACTATAATATGGTCGGTGGAATGATATCATTCGATATTGTAAAAACCGATGGCGAAAAGCCGTATATTGAAAATGCGGTGTTTAATCCTACGGTATTCCATTTTAACTCGAATTTCAGGGGGAACAAGGTGTATTTTATGCAGGACTATACACCCGAGCTTGCTGCAAAGCATGGTGTGAGAGGCTATTATAAGAATGTACTCTCGTATGAGGGACTTGTAAATTATGCGAAGAAAACAATATCGAAAGAGTTTTTGCCTGATAATATGTAGGGTACGGCAGATGTGTCAAGATATAAGGAAGGGAAGCATATATATGCTTCCCTGTGTTTTTTGCAGTTAAATATTTGTCCTCAATAATAATTTTACAAAATTTTCAAAAACTAATGCAAAGAGTAAAAAAATATTGTATAATAGAAGAAAATGGATTTTATTGAGAGGAAAAGATTATGTTCGGTAATGACTGGGACGAGCTTTTGTCCGCTGAATTTGAAAAGGAATATTATCAGCATTTGTGCTCATTCTTAAAAGAAGAATATGCCAATTACACCGTTTATCCTGAAAAGGAGGATGTGTTTAATGCTTTGAAGCTCACACCTTATGAGGACGTAAGGGTTGTTATCTTCGGACAGGACCCATATCACGGCGAAAAGCAGGCACACGGACTTGCCTTTTCTGTGCGTCCTGAGGTGGATATTCCACCATCGCTTCTAAATATTTATAAGGAGCTTAATAATGAGCTTGGCTGCTATATACCGGATAATGGCTGTCTTAACAAGTGGGCAGAGCAGGGAGTACTTCTGCTTAACAATGCGTTAACAGTTCGTGCAGATATGGCAAACTCGCATCAGGGTAAGGGTTGGGAACAGTTCACAGACCGAATTGCAGAGCTTCTCAACGAGAGAAAGTCGCCGGTCATATTTCTTCTCTGGGGCTCAAATGCAAGGAAAAAGACCGAGATTATAACCGCACCTCAGCATTTTATCTTAGAAGCACCGCACCCAAGTCCGTTATCTGCATCAAGAGGATTTTTTGGTTGCGGACACTTTGCCGAGGTTAATTCTATTCTGAAAGCAATGAACAAGCCGGAGATTGACTGGCAAATAGAGAATTTGAAAGGATAAATTATAAAAAAGTCTGAATAAATTTCCGCATCTTCCCGCTTTTTACAGCTCGGAGTACCACCGTACGCCGTCGCTCAGAAAAGCGGCAACCTGCAAGAATTTCTTTCAGACTTGGCTTTTAAGAAAGGAGCCAAATGTAAAAAATATGAAAAAATTACTGATTATCGACTCAAACAGTCTTATAAATCGTGCCTACTACGGAGTGCGTTTTTTATCTGCGCCCGATGGCACACCTACAAATGCCATCTACGGCTTTCTTATGATGCTGTTAAAGCTTATTTCTGACCATAACCCCGACTATGTAATGGCGGCATTTGACTTAAAAGCACCCACATTCCGTCATAAGATGTTTGACGGCTACAAGGCACAGAGAAAGCCTATGCCTGAAGACTTAGTAAAGCAAATGCCCATTGCACGTGAGATTGTTGATAATATGGGTATTCTGCGTCTTGAAAAGGAGGGCTATGAGGCAGATGATATAATAGGAACAGTATCACGTCTTTGCGGCGAAAAGGGTATAAAATGCCTTATTGCAACAGGTGATAAGGACGACTTGCAGCTTGCAGACGAATTTACAAGCATACTCTTAACCACAACAAGAAGCGGAAACACCGAAACAGAGGAATACACTCCAGACAAGGTTTTTGAACGTTATGGCGTTACACCTGTCGAGTTTATTGATGTTAAGGCTCTTATGGGCGATGCGTCGGATAATATTCCTGGTGTAAGCGGAATAGGCGAAAAGACGGCTATGGCTCTGATTGCAAAGCATAAGAGTATAGAAAATATCTATGACAATTTCGACTCCCACGGCTTTAAGGGTGCACAGCTTACTAAGCTTGCCGAGGGGAAAGAGTCGGCGTATCTTTCCAAAAAGCTTGCCACCATCGACAAAAATGTACCGATGGATATTGACTTCGCTCTTGCCGAGGGTGGTATTGATGCAAGTGCAGAGCTTTTGAATATTTTAACAAAGCTCGGACTTAACAGCATTATAAAACGAATGGATTTTTCCAAGGTTAAGACGGAGGATATCAAAGCTGAAAACCCAATAGAAAATGCAGTAAAAACGGTAATAACGAGCAAGGATGAGCTTGATGTATTAAAGGATAAAATCCGTAAAAACGGTAAGGCATCCTTTGTTTTTGGTATTGAAAACGGCAAGGTTATCAGAATGGGAATTGCTCTTGGTGCAGAGGAAGGTTTTTTGCTTGACAGCAGAGAGTATGTAAATGAAATGGCAGATATTCTATCTGATGGTAGTATAAAAAAATATTGCATTGGTGTTAAGGATGCGATGGTTGCAATGTCGCCTGAGATAAGGCTTTCGGGTATTGCATATGATGTTGTGATTGCGGAGTATCTTATAAATCCGTCAAGGTCCGATTACAGCGCAGATGCGCTTTCGGTTCAGTATTTTGGTGCAAGCCCTATCGAGCATGGCGAAAAGCAGATATCGCTTTTTGACGATGATGAGAACCCTGACGATAATATAATCTCCGAGGCTCTTTTAATCAAGCCTCTTATGGATAAAACCATAGAAAAGCTTAAGACAGCAGAGCAGGAAAAGCTGTATTTTGATATTGAGCTTCCGCTTGTTACTGTACTTGCCGATATGCAGATTGAGGGAATGTATGTAGACAGGGAAAAGCTGTTCGACTTCGGTAAGATGTTGGGCGATAGAATTGATGCTCTTACAACAGAGATTTATAGCCTTGCAGGTGTTGAATTTAATATAAATTCACCCAAGCAGCTTGGTGAAATTCTGTTTGAAAAGCTTGATCTTTCACCAAAGAAAAAGACAAAGAGCGGATATTCCACCGGCGCTGAGGTCTTGGAAAACTTAAGGGACAAGCATCCGATTATAGATATGGTACTTGAATACAGACAATATGCAAAACTGAAATCCACCTATTGCGATGGCTTGACGGCGGTTATATCGGAAAAGACCGGCAGAATTCACTCTGTATTCAATCAGACGGTTACAGTTACCGGCAGAATAAGCTCCACCGAGCCCAATATGCAGAATATCCCGACCAGAACCGAGCTTGGCAGAGAAATAAGAAAGATGTTTGTTGCGGAAAATGGCAAGATTTTTGTTGATGCCGACTATTCACAGATTGAGCTTCGTGTGCTTGCTGCTATTGCGGATGATGCTGCGATGAAAAACGCATTTTTGAGCGGTGCAGACATTCATACCGAAACAGCGGCACAAGTTTTGAAAATTCCTGCGGAGAGTGTAACAAAAGAACAGCGCTCAAGTGCAAAGGCGGTTAATTTCGGCATTGTTTACGGCATCAGTGAATTTTCATTAGCAAAAGACTTAAAGATTTCGGTAAAAGAGGCGAGGGAATATATTGCCGGCTATTTAGAGCATTACAGCGGAGTTCGTGCCTATATGGAGAACATCAAGGAAGAAGCGCGCAAAAACGGATATGTAAAAACACTTATGAACAGAATACGTTATATTCCGGAGCTTAAGTCGAGTAACTATAATATGAGAATGTTCGGTGAGAGAGTTGCACTTAATACGCCTATTCAGGGCACCGCAGCTGATATAATAAAGCTTGCGATGGTAAGAGTGCATAAAAGACTTGCAGATGAGAAATTAGAATCAAAGCTCATTCTTCAGGTGCACGACGAATTGATAGTAGAAGCGATACCTTCGGAGGAAGAGAAGGTCAGAAACATTCTCAAAGAGGAAATGGAAAATGCTGTACAGATAGGTGTACCTCTTGTGGCAGATATGGAGAGCGGGAGGTCATGGTATGACTGTAAATAAAATCATATTTGGTATAACAGGCGGTAGCGGTGTTGGTAAAAGCTATATTTCAGACCTTTTCCGCCAAAGAGGTATTGATGTTATAGATTGCGATAAAACCGCAAGACAGGTGGTTATGCCGGACGGAAGGGCATATGATGAGCTTTATGCTCATTTCGGGAAAGAATATTTCGCCGGGGACGGAATTCTTTTAAGGAGAAAGCTTGCCGAGAAAGTGTTTTCGGACGAGAAGGAGCTTGGAATATTGAACGAAATAACGCATAAGCATATAAAGCGACAACTGGAGGAGGATTTAATATCCGCCTCGCAGATTGCCGCTATTGATGGTGCGGTCATAATCGGAAGTCCGGTTGAGGATATGTGTTCCTTTCTGGTTGGAGTAGTAGCGGAGCGTGATACGAGGATAAAAAGGATTATGAGCCGTGATTCGATATCAGAAGAATCGGCAATAAGAAGAATAGATTCACAGCCGGATGCTGATTTTTACAGACAGCATTGCCGATACATAATCGAAAATGACGGCAAAACCGATTTGGTTTATGAGGTGGAAAATATAATGAAAGATATAGAGGAAATGTTTTGAAAAAATTACTGACGGTTTTCATAATTATTGCATTATTTGCATCCTTTGTGTATATGGGTGGAATGGACAGAGTGTTAGAAATAATATGCCCGTTTGATTACAAGCTCGAAATATCCAAAGGTGCTGCCACATATAACCTTGACCCGTATCTTGTGGCGGCGGTAGTCAAGACAGAATCGAACTTTGATAAGACGGCAAGCTCTGGCGTAGCACACGGTCTTATGCAGATAACAGATACTACGGCAGAGTATATTGCAGAACGTACCGATTATGACTTTGACAGGAGATTTGAGCCGGGTACGAATATAATGATGGGCTGTTATTATCTGTCATATCTAAAAGAAAGGTTCTCGGATACAGACACTGCTCTTGCGGCATATAACGCCGGACCTGCAACTGTTGATGGTTGGCTTAAGGATGCGAGGTATTCTACGAATGGAAAAACACTTGACATTATACCCTACAAAGAAACGAAGGACTATATTGTAAAGATAAAGCTCTATAAACGTATATATGAGCGGCTTTATAAAATATCTTGAATTTAAGGGATATATTTGGTATAATAAATGTGGATATGTAGGGACCGGCGTCCTCGACGGTCCGTTAATAGTATTGCAATAGTAAAAATGACATAAGGAGGCTTGAATTGTGGCAAAGAACATAGTAGTAACGATTGGAAGACATTACGGTAGCGGCGGTAAGGAAATCGGTAAAAAGCTAGCGGATTTAATGGGTGTAACCTTTTATGACGAGGAGCTTGTAACAATGGCTGCCGAAACAAGTAAGATAGATAAAGATGTACTTACAGATGTAGACGAACGTGCGACGGGCAGCTTGCTATATTCATTGGTAATGAGTGGCGGCTTAAGGGGAATTGCAACTCCTATGTACTACGAAATGCCGCTTAATGATAAGCTTTTTATTGCACAGTCAGACGTTATTAAAAAGCTGGCAAAGGATGGTTCTTGCGTAATTGTCGGACGTTGTGCCGATTACGTTCTGGAGGGTGAGGATTGCGAAACCTTTAACGTCTTCCTTTATGCTGATATGCCGTATAAGCTTGATAGAATTCAAAAGCTTTATAACCTTGACAAAAAAGCGGCACAGGACCGCATAAACAAGACCGAAAAGCAGAGAAAGGCATACTATAACTTCTATACTAACAAGGACTGGGGAAATATGAACGGATATGATTTATGCCTTAATATATCAAAGGTTGGTATTGACCATGCAGTAAGAATTATCAAAAGCTGTGTGGATGAGCTTAGTAAATAAGGAGTTATTTTTGTAATGCTTATAATTGATATGATAAAGTCTTTAGTCCTCGGTATTGTTGAGGGTATTACCGAGTGGCTTCCGATATCGAGTACGGGGCATATGATTCTGGTAAACAGCTTCATACGCAATACCGACAGTTTTACTGCATCCGATTTGTACCTTTATGTAATTCAGCTTGGTGCAATTCTTGCGGTTGTTACCCTTTATTTTAAGAAGCTGAACCCATTTGCGCCGTCTAAAACAGCGGAGGAAAAAGCTGATACATGGGGAATGTGGTTTAAGGTTATTGTTGCCTGCTTGCCTGCGGCTGTGATAGGTCTTTTGTTAGACCCTGTTATGGAGAGAATAGAAAATCCGTGGGTTGTGGCATCTATGCTTATTGTCTACGGTATAGGGTTCATATTGGTAGAGAATATGAACAAGAAGGAAAAGGTTACCGATATGAAGTCTATGAGCTACAAAACGGCACTTCTTATCGGAATGTTTCAGGTGCTTTCGATAATACCCGGTACTTCACGTTCAGGTGCAACGATTCTGGGTGCGATAATTATCGGCTGCTCACGTTCCTTGGCGGCAGAATTCTCCTTCTTCCTCGCAATACCGGTTATGTTCGGAGTAAGCTTGTTGAAAATACTTAAATACGGACTTGATATGCCTTTAGCAGACTGGGCGGTACTGCTTGTCGGAATGGCGGTTGCTTACATAGTGTCGGTGCTTGCAATAAGATTCTTGATGGACTATGTCAGAAAGCACGACTTCAAGGCTTTCGGCTGGTACAGAATTATACTCGGTATAATTGTTCTGGTTTACTTTTCTTTAATCTAAAACACCAAAAGACCGCATTGTGCGGATGCGGTCTTTCGATAAAATATTAAGGGGAAGGTATATTTTTGTGAATGGTATTTCTCCGATTCACAATTATACTATAACACGGGAATATGTATTCCGTATGAATGAATTGTGAAATTTAATTGAACTTTTTTTGAGGAAATTATGAAAATACGAGATATACCAATTATTTTGCTGACTTTTGTACTGGCAGTGATAGCATATTTTGCCACATTGGCAGAAAATGCGGATAAGGTCAAAGTATCGGCAGATGGTGCGGTTATAGGCGAATATTCGCTTGATAAAGACAAGACTGTTGACATAAATGGTACAAATGTGCTTGTGATTAAGGACGGAAAAGCATTTATGCAGGAGGCGGACTGCCCTGACAAGCTTTGTATAAAGCAGGGTACAATTGATGCAAATGGCGGAAGTATAATATGTCTTCCGAATAAGGTGGTAGTAGAATCAAAAAGCGGTGCTGATGCAGTAAGCAGGTGATTGAATTTGAAAGCAAGGGAAATTACAGAGGTTGGAGTACTGTGTGCAATAGCGGCGGTGCTTGGTTACATAGAAGCGCTTTTGCCGCCGTTTGTGCCTGTTTCCGGCTTCAAAATCGGTCTTGCCAATATTGCTGTAATGTTCACATTATACCGCTTTGGTAAAAAACAGGCATTTTTTGTTATGCTCGTTAAGGTGCTTATAACAAGCCTTTGGTTTTCAGGACTTAACGCGTTTATATACTCGCTTTTTGGCGGAATTTTTTCGTGGCTGGCAATGGTTGATGCTACGAAACTCAAAATGTCAAAGGTCGGAGTGGGGATGTCGGGCGGAGTTTTCCATAATATAGGGCAGATAGTTGCTGCGTGCATTGTTCTTAATACTAAAACAGCACTATATTTTGCACCGCTACTGCTACCGCTGGGACTTGTTTCCGGAGCATTTGTGGGTGTAGTGGTAAGACTTTTAATAAAATACACAGAAAAAATATAAACACGGCTCATTTGAGCCGTGTTATTGCATTTACATTCTTTTTGCCAACTTTTCCGAATACTCTCTGCGGAACTCATCAAATCTGTCCTCTTCAATCGCTGTACGGATTTTTGCGACGAGCTCGTTGTAGAAATAGAGATTATGCAGTACCGCAAGTCGCATACCGAGCATTTCTTTTGCTTTGAATAAGTGCCTGATATATGCCCTTGAGTAATTTCTGCAGGCAGGGCAATTACAATTGGGGTCTATGGGCAAGGGGTCTCTTTCGTACCGTTGGTTCATCATATTCATAGTTCCGTTCCAGGTGAAGATAAAGCCGTGTCTTGCATTTCTCGACGGCATAACGCAGTCGAAAAAGTCAATACCTCTTGCAACAGCCTCGATAATGTTGCTCGGAGTTCCGACACCCATTAAGTAACGTGGCTTGTTTTCGGGTGCGTGGGGGAGAGTAACATCTAAAATATGATACATCTCCTCGGCAGTTTCGCCGACAGCAAGACCGCCTATCGCATAACCGGGTAAATCAAGCTTTGATATCTCCTTCATATGCCATATTCTCAAATCATCATACGTTCCGCCTTGATTGATGCCGAATAACATCTGATTTTTGTTAATCGTTCGGTCAAGAGTGTTAAGCCTTGACATTTCCGCTTTGCATCGTTCAAGCCAACGGTAAGTTCGTTCGCACGAAGCCTTAACATAATCGTATGGAGCAGGGTTCTCAACACATTCATCAAAAGCCATTGCAATTGTAGACGCAAGGTTTGACTGAATTTGCATACTTTCCTCCGGGCCCATAAAAATTCTTCTGCCGTCTATGTGAGAACTGAAGGTAACGCCCTCCTCGGTAATCTTGCGAAGACCTGCCAGAGAGAACACCTGAAAGCCGCCGCTGTCGGTTAAAATAGGTCTGTCCCAGTTCATAAACTTATGCAGACCGCCCATATCGTGTACAACCTCATCGCCCGGACGAAGATGTAGATGGTATGTGTTTGAAAGCTCAATCTGACAGCCGATTTCCTTCAGGTCCTCGGTAGAAAGCGCACCCTTAATTGCTGCTAAAGTACCGACATTCTGAAAAACAGGAGTCTGTACTGTTCCGTGAACTGTTGTAAACTCGCCTCGGCGCGCTAAACCGTTTGTGTGTAGTATCTTAAACATAATTGTATACCTCTTGTGTTTTTGTGCTTTGTGTACCACCCTAGGTTGAAATCCCTCCATCGCAAGTGGTCCCCTCCCTTGTGGAAAGGGAGCTGTCAGCGTAGCTGACTGAGGGATTGTTAAACAATAAACATTGCATCTCCAAATGAGAAGAAGCGGTATTTTTCTTTGACAGCCTCGTTGTATGCCCGTAGAACATTCTCTCTGCCGGCAAGTGCCGAAACGAGCATTATAAGTGTAGATTCAGGCAGATGGAAATTGGTTATAAGTGCGTCTATTACATTAAAGCTCTTGCCAGGATAGATAAAAATGTCTGTCCAGCCGCTTGATTCGGTAAGCGGAAGCCCGTTTTGTCCTGCAGTTTCGAGGACACGGGTTGCTGTTGTACCGACCGATATCACTCTGCTTCCTCTCTCTTTTGCTCTGTTTACCGCATCTGCAGTTTCTTTTGGCAGAATATAATACTCCGAGTGCATTTCGTGCTCTGTAATATTCTCTGCCTTTACCGGACGAAATGTTCCCAAGCCTACGTGAAGTGTTACAAAATGCACTTCTACACCCTTTGCCTTTATTTTATCTATCAGTTCCGGAGTGAAATGTAGTCCGGCAGTAGGAGCTGCTGCAGAACCGGAATGCTTTGCATAAACGGTCTGATAACGTGATTTGTCCTCTAATTTTTTCGTGATATAAGGCGGCAGAGGCATTTCGCCAAGCCTGTCCAAAATCTCCTCAAATATACCGTCATAGCTGAATTTTACAATTCTTGCACCACCGTCTGTAATGGATAAAACCTCCGCGGTAAGCTCGTCGCCAAACTTGAATTTTGCACCGACTTTAGCACGCTTTCCTGGTTTTAATATTACCTCCCATTCATCAGTAGTACGTCTTGTAAGCAGTAAAAACTCAATTGCGCCGCCTGTGCCGATTTTCTCACCGTAGAGTCTGGCGGGGATAACTTTTGTGTCATTTAACACAAGACAGTCCCCTTCTTTTAGCATATCGACAATGTCATAAAAATGCTTGTGCGTAGTTTTTCCGCTTGTTTTGTCAAGGCACATAAGCCGTGAATCGCTGCGATTTTTTGCAGGCTCCTGTGCAATAAGCTCTTCAGGCAAATCATAGTAAAAATCAATGGTTTTCATCATCTGTTACTTCTTCAATCCCTTCGGTTTCTGAGATTTTTAATTTCAAAGGCGGAATTTGGACTTCGTCCATATTATCTATTATTGCAGTTGCAATTGCATCTGCGAGCCAATCCTGGTACTTGTCCGAGTAGAGATTTTCAGCCTCTGTTTTGTTGGTTACAAACCCTAATTCTATCAGAATAGCAGGCATTTCACTTCTTCTTGTTACAGCGTGCTCTGCTGTTTTAACACCACGTTGGTTAGCGGAGGTGTTCTTTATAAGATTTTTATATACAGAAGTTGCGAGTGCTTTGCTTGTAAGACCGTAGCGGTTGCCATTGTTTGTTTTTGCATAATAAACCTCTATACCATTTACCTCGGTGTTGTTGGGGAAAGAGTTCGAGTGGATGCTGACAAACATAGCCGCTCCCAGCTTGTTTGCGAAATCTGCACGCTCGGTAAGGGTGGGGTAGGTGTCGCCTGAACGTGTCATTTCAACACGTATTCCGTTTGCGGTTAGTATATTATATACCTTTTTCGCAACGGCAAGGTTTATGATTTTTTCTTTGTACTCGGCATCTTCGTGAGTATAAACAGCACCCGGATCGCTGCCGCCGTGTCCTGCATCAAGAACTATAATCTTTTCACCCTTAATATGTGCCTCCGGAGTTGGTGTCGGGGCAGGAGTTGGGGTGGGTGATGCGGAGGGTGTTGGCGATGTACTTGGCTTCGGCGATGCGGTCGGCGATTGTGTGGGTGATGGTGAGGAGCCCCCTGCATCGGTTGTTCGCATACCGCTAACGGTTATTTTAAGTATTGTGCCATCGGAAGACAGCTTTTTATAGTAATCTTTTGCGCCTGATGTATCTAATGCGATACGGGTATAGTTTTCGTGCTCACCCAATCTTACCGAAAGGACTGCACCCTTGTTGATAGTGAATTTGTTTGATGTTGTATACGATGCGCCGAATATATCACAATAAAGAACACCGGAGTTTTCAATGAAAGTAAGCTCTCCGATTTTTTCTGCTGCCTCTGCAAGTTTCACCGTTACAGTAACACTGTCATCGCCCTCGGTGGTGGTAATTGAATTTATCTGAGTTGAGGGCACATATTCTGGTGTGGACTGTGCGGGGTTGTTAATGCGTATTTGTTTTTTTGCTCCGTCATACACAACATTCATACCTAAATTCTCCGAAACAAATCTTACCGGCACCATTGTTTTGGCGTTCTCTCCAAGCTTGGCAATAAGCATAGGAACAACGCCGTCAGGGATTTTTTTTCTGTTGCCGTTTACCTGTATAAACTCCGAGCCTATTTGCATAGAAATATATGCCTCATCTAATGTTATGTTAATTTCCTGTGTTTTGTTAACATAAAAAACATCTGCACCCATAGCCTCAAAGACCTCACGTACAGGAACAAGCGCTCTGTCGTTGAAAATAATCGGCTCAAGCGGCGTGGAAACCAATTTTCCGTTTACAATCAAAGAACAGACGGGACCGGAGTAGTTGTGCTGTCCGCCGTTATATTCAAGAATCATATCGGCTCTTGCTGAAACCGAAAAAGTTGTAAGCGCCAAAAGAAGCGCTAATATCCTTTTCATTTATATTTTCCGCCTTTCAGACCTTCCCTTTATTCGGTAAATTCAAAACCGAAATGCTCGTATCCTGCACGAGTTACAATTCTTCCTCTCGGAGTACGTGAGAGGAAGCCTATCTGCATAAGATACGGTTCATATACATCCTCAATCGTATTCGGCTCCTCGCCTATTGAGGCTGCTATTGTTTCAAGTCCGACAGGTCCGCCGCGGAAGCTCTGTATCATACAGGTTATCATTCTGCGGTCGGTCATATCAAGACCCTTGTCATCAATATCCATCATTCTAAGTGCTTCGTCTGCTACTTCTTTTGTTATTTTGCCGCCAAATTTAACTTCTGCAAAATCTCTTACACGTTTTAAGAGTCTGTTTGCAATACGTGGAGTTCCTCTTGAGCGGTCGGCGATTGCACGTGCGCCGTCCTCATCAATTTCCACGTCTAAAAGCCCTGCGCTTCGTTTTACAATTGTTATAAGCTCGTCGGAAGTATATAGCTCAAGCCTTGCCATAACACCAAAACGGTCGCGAAGTGGTGCAGTTAACAGACCTGCACGAGTTGTTGCTCCGATTAGTGTAAATTTCGGCAAATCAAGTCTTATAGACTTTGCGGATGGGCCTTTGCCTATAATAATGTCAAGAGCATAGTCCTCCATCGCAGGATAGAGTATTTCCTCAACCGTTCTGGACATACGGTGTATTTCGTCAATAAAAAGTATGTCATTTGCAGAAAGATTGGTAAGAATTGCCGCCAAATCTCCTGCCTTTTCGATAGCAGGACCACTTGTTATACGGATATTTACGCCCATTTCATTTGCGATTACTCCGGCAAGAGTGGTTTTTCCCAATCCCGGAGGGCCGTAGAGGAGAACGTGGTCTAATGCTTCATGACGGTCAAGTGCCGCCTTGATATAGACCTCAAGATTGCTCTTTACCTTATCCTGTCCGGTGTATTCATCAAGATGACGGGGACGAAGACCATATTCAATCTGCGAGTCCTCTTCGGTAAAATCGCTTGTTATTATTCTTTCGTTATCATCAAAAATCATAGTAAAGCTCCTTTAATCACATCAAAAGCTTTAATGCTTCGCGTACCAAATCCTCAACCGACATATTTGCGTCAAGCTTTGATACTGCAGCCTTTGCATCACTTGCTGAATAACCTAAAACTGTAAGTGCTGCCGCCGCTTCGGTAAGAGAATCGGAAAGCGGTGCAGATATATCAGCCACAGATATTTCGCTTGGAAGAATATCCTCATTTTTAAGCTTGTCCCTGAGCTCTAAAATAACTCTCTTCGCAAGCTTTGGTCCAACACCCGATGCTCGTGTTATGGTTTTTACATCATCTGTCATAACGGCGAGTGCAACCTCGGCAGGAGTTGATGTTGACAAAATCGCAATAGCCGCCTTAGGTCCTACACCGGAAACTGATGTAAGATGCTTGTACATCGAAAGCTCCTCGTTGGTGGTAAAGCCCACAAGCTCCTGAGAATCCTCACGTACTATCAACTGCACATACATTGTTACAACTCCGCTTTTGTCGGAAAGCGAGCTTATGCTTGACAGGGACGTGGCAATCTTATATCCCACACCGCCTGCATCAATAACAACAAAACCGTCGCCGGTTAAAACCTTTTCTCCTTTTATATAATAATACATAACGGTTATCCTCTCTTGTAGGGAACGTATTTATCCGTTCCTCTGTTTATTTACAACAATAGACACCTATTCGCATACTATCATACACCAAAAGCGATGGCTTCGTCAACGGCGGCGGTATTACGGTTTTGTTACATATTCTTTACCCTCAGTTAGACGTAAATCATAGCCTGTTTGTTCCGAGGGCATCATTCGCCTTGGCACTGTGTGCGTGGCAGATTGCAACGGCTAAGGCATCGGCGGCATCGTCGGGCTTGGGTATGGCGTTAAGACCTAAAAGAAGCTTTACCATCTGCTGAATTTGTCCCTTGTCTGCACGTCCGTAACCGGTAACTGCCTGCTTTATCTGCAAGGGGGTATATTCGTAAATCGGAATATCACGGATGGCTGTCTGTGCAACTAAAACACCTCTTGCCTGTGCAACTAAAATAGCGGTTTTCTGGTTACTGTTAAAAAACAGCTCCTCGATTGCAACCGCATCCGGCTTGTATTTATCCAAATATGCACCAATTTCCTCATATATAAGCTTAAGCCTTAAAGAGGACGCCATAGTCGAATGAGTAGTAATGGCATTGTACTCGATAGGTCTGAATTTTCCTGCCTTATATTCCAGTACTCCGATACCTACAATTGCATATCCGGGGTCAATTCCTAAAATAATC
>JAHAZB010000087.1 GCA_018384175.1 Eubacteriales bacterium | reverse complement strand
AAATATGATTTATCATAAGCTTTGTCAACTATCTGAAACTAACCTAAATATATTAGAAGATAAAACAATATTATCATATCACACCGAGGTAGAAAAACGAAACAACAGAATATCAAACAACTTAGAATCTTACAAATAAAAAAAGCCAAAGTCCATTGGACTTTGGCTTTTATAGTGCAAATTATTTATAAAGCGGGCCGTAAGCTGCGCAAGCGCGGTAGTCCTGACCCTCTTTGTCCATACCGAATGCATTCCATGCAGCAGGACGGAAAATCTTTTCCTCGGGTACGTTGTGCATACAAACGGGGATACGGAGCATTGAACACATTGTAATAAGGTCTGCACCGATATGACCGTAGCTGATTGCACCGTGGTTTGCACCCCAGTTATTCATTACGTCATAAGCTGACTTGAACGCACCCTCGCCTGTGCATCTCGGAGCGAACCATGTGCAAGGCCATGTCGGGTTAGTTCTTTCCATAAGCTTATCAGAAACCTCGTCAGGAAGCTGAACTGTCCAGCCCTCAGCAATCTGAAGAACAGGGCCAAGTCCCTTAACAAGATTAAGTCTTATCATAGTAGCAGGCATTTCTGCTCTTGTAGTATAGTGGCTGGAGAAGCCGCCGCCTCTGAAGTTATCAAAGCCTGCCTCGCACCAAACTGTTGCGTCGGTCATCTTCTTGATATCCTCATCGGTAACCTCCCACCATTTCTTCATAATAGCATTGCCGTTCTCGTCCTTGCACTCACCGCAAGCATCAAGACAAGCAGCACCAGAGTTAAGAAGGTGGATAATACCGCCGTTTTCCTTAGCCTTACCCTCTAAATCATAGCCTGTAACTCTCTTTGTAGCCTCAGGAGACCAGTATGTACGAACATCAGCAAAAATCTGTGCACGGTGAGTCAAAAGTCTCATAAAGAGCATACCCATACCGTTTAATATGTCATTCTCTGTTGCAAGTGTGTACGGCTCACGAGCACCGTTGTGGTCGAAGGTTGAGCTTAAAAGTGCCTCAGGGTAGTCGCAGTTGGGCCAGTGGTCTGTCCACTGTCTTTGTCCCTGGAAACCGCCTGCAATAGCATTGTGTCCAACCATTTCCTCCTCACAGCCCTTGGGGAGATTCTTGTTACCTGCCATCAAATCCTTGATGATGCAGTACATCTTAACTGTGAATTCCCACTGCTTTTCCTTTTCTTCTGCTGTGAACTTGATGCGACGCTCTTCACCTAAGAAATTAACGCTCTCAGGGTTATCGTCTCTGCCTTCCTTGCAGTGTTCCTTTGTCCAAGCAAGAGCCTTCTGATATTCAGCCTCGTCGTAGATGCCCTCTTCCATTCGTCTGAGGATTTCTACCTCGTCAACTGACTCTATTCTCATACCGAAATATGATTCCATAAAATCCTGATCCATAATTGAACCGCCGATACCCATACACTGTGAACCAATCTGCAGGTATGACTTACCTCTCATTGTAGCAACTGCAACAGCAGCACGTCCGAAACGGAGAAGCTTTTCCTTAACATCTTCAGGAATCTCTGTAACCTGGTCAATATCCTGAACCTCATGTCCGTAGATACCAAAAGCAGGAAGCCCCTTTTGTGCATGAGAAGCAAGAACTGCAGCCAAGTAAACTGCACCCGGTCTTTCTGTACCGTTAAAGCCCCATACACCCTTGATTGTATTCGGGTCCATATCCATTGTTTCAGAACCGTAGCACCAGCAAGGTGTTACAGAAAGAGTGATATCAACACCCTCTTTTCTGAACTTATCTGCACAAGCAGCAGCCTCTGCAACACGTCCGATAGTTGTATCTGCAATAACAACCTTTACCGGCTCGCCGTTTGAGTAGAAAAGATTTTCCTCAAAAAGCTTTTTAGCTGCATTAGCCAAGCCCATTGTCTGTTCTTCTAAGCTTTCGCGAAGCTGCATAGGTCCGCGTCTGCCGTCGATTGTCGGGCGGATACCGATAACCGGATAATCGCCTACATATCTGTTTTCTGCCATATTAACAACTCCTTTATAAAAATATTGTTAATTTTATTATATCTCTTTATTTCTTATTCCGCTTGTGTTATAATAATAAAAAATGGTAATATACTCACTTTTTGAAGAAAAAAATCATTATACCTTGTACTTATATCATTGCTCGGAGTATAAACATACGCCGTCGCAATTCATAAGCACAATCTGTTCGCTTTTTTCATCAAAAAGGATTTTAATTGGGAGAATTTTATGAAATATTTAGATTACAAAGAAACATTAAAACGAGGTACGCCTGAGTTTCCGTATGCCTATTATCATATAACAAAATTGCATCCGAGGTATAATATGATGCACCACTGGCACCCTCAGCCTGAGATTATTTATGTAACAGAGGGTAGCTTTGACGTTTTTATAAACGGCAGGGAGTTGACATTAAAGGCAGGTGAGGCAATCTTTGTATCTGGTGGAATGATGCACGGCGGAACACCTGAAAATGCAGAATATGAGTGTCTGGTATTCGACATAGACCCATTCCTCAGAAAATGTCTTATGACCGAAACAAGCACAGCAGAGATTATAAGCAATGTAAAATCGCCTGAGCCGACTGTACTTTATGCTAAAAAGGAATTTATTCCGATTGTTGAACGCATATTCAGCGAGTTTCGAAAAAGGGAAAGCGGTTATAAGCTAAAGGTACAGGGCGGGATTCTTGAGCTTTATGCGGAAATGGCAAGAGTTGAAAATGAGGATTCTACCGAACGACTGTCAGGGCAGAGCACCAGACGCTTAAAAAGCCTTAAAAATGCACTTACATATATTGAGGAGCATTATCAGGATGCAATTTCACTTTCGGATATTGCAGATGCAAGCGGTATGAACTGTAACTATCTGTGCAGAGTATTCCGTGAAATGACACATATGACACCGGTGGAATACCTGAACTGTTACCGCATAGAATGTGCCTGTGAGCAGATTGCATCGACAAACGAAAGCCTTACCGACATAGCGCTTTCGTGCGGATTTTGCGACCTTAGCTATTTCATCAAGGTTTTCAAACGATTTAAGGGTATAACACCATCTGTGTATGGTAAATTTATGTAAGAAAAGATTGCGGGAATATTGAAATAATATAGAATGTGTTGTATAATACATTTGTCGGAGAAATCTGACAAAAAGGTAAGACTGAAAACAGTGTAAAAGCTGGGCGATTATGCCATCATCTCTTGTAAAGGAGGTGATAGCTTATGGATGAGAATTACATAATTTCTTTTATGTTGATTTTATTGCTTTTATTAGCATTAACCATAAAAAAAATAACGCCAGCCCTTCCAAAGCTTTAGCATTATTCTTTTAATAACCTAATGTTTGGCATAACCGTTTGAGGTCATGCCTTTTTCTATATTTATTATATAAAATAAATTCTGATTTGTCAACTACTTTTGAAAAACTAAGAGAATAAATAATAGGATTTAACAAAAAATATACTTTCTTTTGTGATAAAATATATCCGCAACACTCAAATTTAATAATCAGTTTATGTATAAAACAGTACCTCGTGGTGTACGCTATGGTAAAAGCGTACACTTCGTTTTCATACTGCGTGTTACTGTTATGTACGTTTGCTGATTATGATTGTATGAGTGTTGCAACAAATACTAATCGGAGCTGTATGTTTTTCGGTATGCAGCTTCGGTTGCACACTTTTTTTATTTTGACAATCATTGTATAATTTTGTTTGTATAGGCGGAACAACTAAGAGTGTTCTCTATTTTATACTGTCAATATCATATGGTGTAATCTGATATACGAAATAGTTAAGCCAGTTGGTAAACAGCAGGTTTGCGTGAGACCTCCAGCGAACAATCGGCTTTTTATTCGGGTTATCGTCTGGGAAGTAGTTTTTCGGTACATCGGGGTTAATGCCCTTTCCGACATCACGGATATACTCGTTTGCAAGGGTATCTGCATCATACTCCGAATGACCTGTAACAAATATTCTTCTGCCGCCTTTAGTGAACACTATATAAACACCGGCTTCATCCGATTCGGAGAGTATTTCAAGCTCTTTAACCTTTTTTATATCTTCGGCACGAACTTCGGTATAACGTGAATGAGGCGCATAAAATTCATTGTCAAAGCCACGTACAAGCTTTGCTGTACGTCTGTTTACCTTATGCGAGAACACGCCTGAAAGTTTTTTGCTCAGCGAGTATTTTGGAATACCGTAGTGGTAATAAAGTCCCGCCTGAGCCGCCCAGCAAATATGCAAGGTCGATGTAACGTGTGTTTTTGACCATTCCATTATCTCGACAAGCTCATCCCAGTAGTCAACCTCCTGGAAATCAAGGTTTTCCACTGGTGCACCTGTTATAATCATTCCGTCATACTTCTGATTTTTAATATCATCAAAGTTTTTATAAAATGCTTCAAGATGCTCTGCTGCAGTATTTTTTGACTCGTGGGATTTCATTGAAATCAGGTCAATTTCAGCCTGCAAAGGCGAGTTTGACAGAAGTCTTAGAAGCTGAGTTTCGGTTGTTATCTTAGTCGGCATCAGATTAACTATCGCAATTTTAAGCGGACGTATGTCCTGATGCATCGCACGTGTTTCGCTCATTACAAACACATTTTCGTTTCTAAGCTGTTTTGTTGCCGGCAGCTTGTCGGGTACTCTTATTGGCATAGGAAATCATTCCTTTCTATATTATAAACATACTTAAGTTCAAAATCAAATAGCGTATTGCTCACTATTCTCCCAATATATTGTAATTAAAATTTTATTTAATTATAGCATAGCAACTATTCATTTGCAAGCATAATTTGGCTTAATGTGTGGGATAATGACAAGTATAGACAGGAGGTGCGTTTAGTTGGAGGAAAACAATGAGCAGCAGGAACGCAGGGAAAATATTATCGAATGTGGAATTGTTGAAACGAATAATTCCAGAGGCAGAATAAGAAGCCTTAATATAATCGGAACGATTGAAGGGCATACACTACTTCCGTCAGGTACAAAATCAACAAAATACGAGCACGTTCTTCCGCATCTGGTGGCGGTTGAGGAGGACGATGAAGTGGACGGACTTCTGGTGCTGTTAAATACAGTGGGCGGCGATGTTGAAGCAGGTCTTGCTATGGCGGAAATGATTGCAGGTATGAAAAAACCGACGGTTTCGCTGGTGCTTGGAGGAAGCCATTCAATAGGTGTGCCGTTGGCTGTAGCAACAGATAAATCGTTTATTGTCCCGTCGGCTACAATGACCATTCATCCAATGCGAATAAACGGCATCGTAATTGGTGTAATGCAGACTTTCAGATACCTTAATAAAATGCAGGACAGAATAATTGATTTTATTGTCAGAAACTCGAAAATTGACCACGAAAATTTCAAAAAGCTTATGCTTGCAACAGACGAAATTGCCAACGATGTCGGTACTGTTTTGTTCGGAGAACAAGCGGTAGAATACGGACTGATTGATGCGGTTGGCGGTGTTAAGGATGCTCTTTCTGCTCTTTATGATATGATTGACAAAAAATAGAGTTGAAAATACTGTTTTTGTGTGTTACAATATAATGGAAATTTATTGTAAGGACAGTGTTATTTATTGTGTTAAGGTTTTTTACAGCAGGAGAAACGCATGGACCGTGTCTTACTGCTATTGTTGAGGGTATGCCCTCAGGTGTGAAGATTGATATAGATAAAATAAATGCAGAGCTAAAGCGCCGTCAGGCAGGTTATGGCAGAGGCGGCAGAATGAAGATTGAAAGCGACCGTGCAGAAATTCTCTCCGGTGTACGTGGCGGCTATACTTTGGGTAGTCCGATAACAATCAGAATTGAAAACCGCGACTGGAAGAACTGGCAGGATATTATGGGTGCCGAGTTCTCAAATGGTGAAAAGAGCGTTACTTGTCCGAGACCGGGACACGCAGACCTTTCGGGCGGTATGAAGTATAATCACAGAGATTTGAGAAATGTACTGGAACGTGCAAGCGCAAGAGAGACTGCGGCAAGAGTTGCGGTCGGTGCGTTGGTAAGACAGCTTACCGAACAGTTTGGCATAGACTTAAAATCAAGAGTTGTGCGTATTGGTGAAATTGAGGATAAGCCGGATGTTTTAGATAAGAAATTCTATGAAAGAGTGTATGCTTCCGAAGTGGGTTTCGGCGATGCAAAAGCTGAAATGGAATGTAAGGCGTACATTGACAAAATCAAAGAACAGGGAAGAACGGTCGGCGGTGTAGTGGAAACGGTTGTTACCGGACTTGTACCGGGTATTGGCAGCTATGTTCAATATGATCGCAAGCTTGATGCAAAAATCGCTTTTGCTGTTATGAGTATTCAGGCTATCAAGGGCGTTGAGTTCGGTATGGGCTTTGAAGTCGGTGAAGTAGACGGCGGCAAGGTTCAGGACGAGATAGTGTATAATGACGGGTATGCACGTGCTACCAATAATGCAGGCGGTATAGAGGGTGGAATGACAAATGGAGAGCCGGTTATAGTCCGTGCTGCGATGAAACCTATTCCGACTCAATACAGCCCGTTAAAGACAGTAGATATCACAAACCGCACAGAAACGGCAGCTTCTGTGGAACGCTCGGATATATGTGCTGTTCCTGCCTGTGCGGCGGTAGTTGAGTCTGCAGTTGCATTCGAGATTGCAAATGCATTTCTGGAAAAGTTCGGTGGGGACTGTATAGAAGATATAAAGGCTTCTTATGATGCATATGTAACCAGAATAAATAATTTTTAATATAAAAACAAATAACGTTTATTTTTGGGAACGTTATTTATTACATCAGCAAAAGGGGGTGGCAGAATTGACGGATGCTGAGTTGGTTGCAAAAATAAAAAAAGGGGATATGACGGCTTTTGATAAGCTTGTTGCGGAGTATGACAAGAAAGTAGTCAATATTGCCTACTCTCTGCTCTCTGACAGGGAGGATGCACTTGATGCTGCCCAGGAGGTATTTATAAAGGTATATAAGAATATAGGTACTTTTCGTGGCGAGAGCTCTGTTTCTACCTGGATTTACAGAATTACAAAGAATGTATGTACCGATATTTTGAGAAAACGTAAGGCTACGGTTATAAGCCTTGACGACTCTGATGACGACGAGGGTGCTAAGATTGAGATTGCAGACGAGTCTTCATCGCCTGAACAATTGGCGGTTCAGAACGAAAAGATAAACGCTGTAAGAGCTGCTATTGCGGCTTTGGACGAAAATCAACGTGTGCTTGTTACCTTGTACGATATAAACGGTCTTTCCTATGAGGAAATAGCAGGGGTATTAAAGTGTCCGCTCGGTACCGTCAAATCACGTCTTTACAGAGCGAGAGAATCACTCAGAAAAATTTTATCGGAAAATAAGGAACTTTTTCTGTAATATTACGTCTTAATAGATAGTTGGTATACCAAATACTTATATTTTGAAAGGAGGATAAATATGAAAAGCTGTGAAGATATAGAAGCGCTTATAGATGCGTATCTTGACGGTGAGCTTACAAGAGAGCACAATAAACTTTTTGAAACACATATTTCCTCCTGCGATAGTTGCCGTGAGGCTCTTGAGTTTGCAAGAAGCATCAGGCAAACACTAATAACTTTGCCGGAAATTGACCTGCCCGAAGATTTTAGTGAAAATCTTAGAAAGAGAATTGAGAAGGAATGTAAACCGCAAAGAAGCTTTGGTACTTATGCAAGAAAATACGGTGCGCTTGCAGCTTGTGTTGTTCTTGCAGTTGTTATCGGCGGCGGATTGGGTAATATGGACTTTACCGAAAAGGGCACAGAGTATGATAACTTTGTTGTTGAAGGTACTCCTGTACCGATGCCTGTTTCTGACTTAGAGCAAGGGATTTCCGAACAAAATGCAGGAGAAGAAGTAGCTCCTACAAAAGAAGAAAGAGTTTCTGTAACACCTGTGTCGGATAAGACGGAAATAAAAACAGATGTTGCTAAGAAATTACCGGAATTGAAAGAAAAAGTGGTGGTTACCGTACCATCTCCTACACCAGAAGCTATAGAGGAAACATCTGCTCCGACAGAGATGACTGTCAATGCTGCATTGAATACTGAAGCTGATGGTGAATCTATTGCGGTAGAGGATATTCCTTTGCAGACAGCTCTTACGGAAGATGAGTCGATACCATCTCCGACTGTCGAAACGGCAGCTTCAGGCGGTGGAGGAGGTGGCTCGGCAAGAGCGTTTGCGGAAAATATTGCTCCTGCTATTACAATTGCCGTTTCAGGTGAACATACATTGGTTGCGATATCGTTGGCAGAGGAATTTGCAACTGTTGAAAATGGTGTTTATACAACTGATAAGGCAAACTTTGATAAAATGCTTGAAGCCTTTGATATCGGCGGTATAAGCTACACAAGAAACGGAACGGCAGATAGCGATATAGTTACTTTTGCTATATATACTGAATAATTTCGCAAGAAAAAAGAACGCATAAGCGTTCTTTTTTTGGCGCACCTGATGCGATTCGAACGCACGACCTTCAGAGTCGGAGTCTGACACTCTATCCAGCTGAGCTACAAGTGCATATGAATATATTATAGTAGTATTTTTATGTTTTGTCAAGGCGAACTGAGTTACAATTTTCTGCATTTTTCAACGAATAAATACCTGAAAAACAACGTATCCTAAGCATAAAAACAAAGGAGTATCAAAAGTGCAGGATATTATATCGGATTTTTATAAACGCTTTACACATGACGGGGCAATTGCGGAAAAGGTTAGCTGTCCTGCATCGGTCTGTCTGTTTTCGGGTGGGAGAAACTTTTGTCCAGAGGTTGGACTTCGTTTAAGCTTTGGTGCAGAGGCGGCATATTCTAAGCGTAAAGATGGCAGAATTGTACTTGCCAGAAGTGATAGCGACACTCTGCAGAGTACAAATGTAGCTGATTATCCCAAAGGCAGCTATGCAGACTGGGCGGAGGAAATTATATCATCAATTTTGCAGTTGCCGATAAAGCAAGAAGGTGTACAGATGCTTTTGCATACGGATGTAGGACTTCCGGAGCTTGCACCGCGAACTTTATGCGCAGTTTTTGCGGCGGCAAAGATTTCGGGAAAGGCTATTTCTGCTCAGTCGGTGCTACGATGTGCAAATTACTCTGCCTACTGCTTAGCTTCTCTTATACCACAACATAGAGTTTGCATTGTAAATTCACAGACACTTGATTATGCTCAGTATAATTTAGAGACTGGAGGTAGGAAAATTATCGTTGTGAAAACTAATGCACGGCGCAAAAATCCTAACCTGTCAGGACGTTTTTCTGAACGTGAGGCGGAACGAATTGGTAAAGCGGCATTATGCCTTGCAGATGATTATATTAAAGGTCTTGGTGAGCTTATGTGTGAGTCGAGCAGAGATATGCTTAAAACCTTTTCCGACAATAAAATGGAGCAGTTATTTGAGATTATCCTTGAATTTAGTCGGTCGGTACGGATTTTGCCGGATTATTCGGGGGCGGTGTTTTTTGCGGAAAACGAAAATGTCGATAATTTTATTATGCTTATTGGCGATAAGTATGAAAAAAAGACAGGAACACGTCCTGCCTTTTATATCTCTGATTAAACATTGAAACGGAAAAGAACAATATCTCCGTCCTTCATAACGTACTCCTTGCCCTCAGAACGTACAAGTCCTTTTTCTTTAGCAGCATTCATACTGCCAAGTTCCATAAGGTCGGTATAGGCAACCACTTCTGCACGGATAAATCCGCGCTCAAAGTCCGAATGAATTTTGCCTGCTGCCTGCGGAGCTTTTGTGCCCTCGGTAATAGTCCACGCACGAACTTCAGGCTCTCCGGCTGTAAGGTAGCTGATAAGGCCTAAAAGCTTGTAGCTTGCCTTGATAAGGCGGTCAAGTCCCGACTCGCTCATACCAAGTTCCTCAAGGAACATAGCCTTTTCCTCAGCTTCAAGCTGTGATACTTCTTCTTCAATTCTTGCAGAAACAGGTATTACTTCGGAATTTTCTTCTGCAGCATAATCGCATACCGTTTTATAGAATTTGTTGTTATCTACACCGTCTGCGAAATCACCCTCAGCAAGATTTGCGGCATAAAGAACAGGTTTAAGGGAAATGAGCGCCACCTCTTTCATTATGTCTGCTTCTTCCTTTGTGTATTCAAGGCTTCTTGCAGGCTTGCCATTCTCCATAGCTGCCTTTACCCTTTCCAAAAGTGCAAGCTCAGGCGCTAAGCTCTTGTCGCCCTTCATTGCTTTTTTTACTCTGTCTATGCGTCTGTCGATGATTTCAACGTCTGACAAAATAAGCTCAAGATTTATAGTTTCAATATCACGAATAGGGTCGATTGAACCGTCCACGTGTGTAATGTTTGTATCCTCAAAGCAACGTACAACGTGAACTATCGCATCTACCTCACGTATGTGGGAGAGGAACTTGTTGCCAAGGCCTTCACCTTGAGATGCGCCCTTTACCAAACCTGCAATATCAACAAATTCGATGTATGCACGAGTTACCTTTTTAGGATTGTACATTTCAGCAAGACGGTCTATTCTCTCATCCGGTACATCAACTATTCCTATATTCGGCTCAATGGTACAAAACGGATAATTCGCCGACTCCGCACCCGCCTGTGTTATTGCGTTAAAAAGTGTGGACTTGCCCACATTTGGCAAACCTACTATACCAAGTTTCATTTTATTTCACTTCTCCTTTATTTTCAAGGGTTTCAGGCGTTTTTTAATTGGCTCATACTCCATTTTTACGCCATTATCTCTTTCATTTTGTTCTCAAATTGCTGTACCGCCTGAAGCATTGAATCATTTGTTGTATGTGCGTATCTGTCAAGAGTAGTCTTAATAGATGCATGACCGAGTAGAGAACTTAGAAATTTGAAATTTACGCCAGCCTCTACAGCTCTTGTTGCGTATGTATGGCGTAGGCAATGCATACAAAATCTTCTTATTTTTGCTTCATCACACAGCTTATATAAATGGGTGTCGTAAGAACTATTCTTCGCCGGCTCTCCCGTTCTGTAATTGATAAAAACGAGGTCTTTCATTACAAGAGTGGATTTTTCGCCTGTATGTCTGTCCACAAACTCTAATGTTTGAGAGAGAGTATCAGACTGCTTTCTCGTATCTTTTGTGGCGTACACTTCTTGTAATATCTCGTAAGCACGATCTGTTAGAGGTATGGTGCGATAACTTGTTTGTGTCTTCGGTGTACCTGCTCTCCAATAACCTCTGCTATGTCTATACTCTAATGTCTTATTCACGGTCAATGTACGATTTTCCCAATCTATAGCATCCCAAGTTAACCCAACTAATTCACCTGTACGCAAACCCAATTCAAGTATTAGGGCATATTGGTGATAATTGTGTGACCTTTTCGCCACTTCCAAGAACTTCTTTTGTTCCTCTATAGTGAGATATTTAATGTCATTCACCGCTTTTACAGGCTTCGTAAATCTAACACCATCCATAGGATGCTTTGGTATTAAATCATTCGTTAGAGCGGATTTGAACATAGTACCCATAGCTATAAATGTTTGCCTTATAGTTGCACCTGCGTAATCCTCATTCATGTCATTTAAGACCTTTTGGCAGTGAAGCGGTTTTACATTGGATAATAACAGTTTACCTACTACGGGTTGAATATTTTGTTTATATCTTTCCCGATAGTTTCTAAGGGTATTCGGTGCTAAATCACCTACTATATTTTCTATCCAAAAGTTAAACCAAGCATCAACAGTCATTTGTGAGGATACGCCACGCTTGTTATGTTCGTCCTCATACTTTGCTTCGGCAAGCCATTTTTTAGCCTCATTAGGTTTGTCAAAATACCTTTCAACTCTTTTGCCTGTAACCTTACTTACGAATCTTGCAGAATACTTTTTATCTTTCCTTTGGTATATTCCGGCTCCGATTTCTTTACCTTTTAAGTCTTTTCCCATATTGTATCAACTCCTTTTTCTAAAGAGTCTGACACAGAATAATATTATATCATATTGTGCTAAAAAAGTCAATTAGATACGCAATTTTCGTGTCAAAACTTCAAATTTTTTGTATTATATCTCTATGCTTTGTTCTAAAAACCGTTCAAACTCTTTGCGTTTTACCAATCGTTTAGTACCTATGTGCAATACAAAATCATTCATGGGGTTATTTATAATCTCATCCATTTTGTTTATACCGATGTTGGTATATGCAGATGCTTCTTTCGGTGTGAGTAAAAATTTCTCCCAAATGGGTATATTGTTTGTAGCAGTATTGTTTGTCAAATAATTCATTTCTCCTTTTTTGTTATATATTGAAAGAGGCACTACCCATTAGGGTAGCACCTCTTAAACATTGTTATTTTACAACCTTTAAATTGGGGGTATTCTCATCTGAGACATTGTTTGTGTCTGTGGTGTCATCTGTCGTTCCATTAACATCTTCTACGGTGTTATCATTTTTGTGCAATTCTATAATTGCTTTGGCAATTTCGGGAGTATTTATCTTCTCCATAACCGGGATAATATTAGCCAGCTTATTTACTAATTCCATATCAATATCGCCCTTACCGGCAAAGGAATTAACAGAGTTTGTAAGTGCTGACAACAATTCACTTAATGCATCCGGCTTAATTACAAGCTCTCTTATAGCCTGTAGCAAGTCAGCAACTTCATCTCTAAAGTCAGAGAAATGAGCCTTTCTAAATTCAACGGCTTCTTCGCAAGCGGTCAGCATTTCGTTATAAGCTTCTTTACTCATTGCTTTTGTAACAATGTCAAGAACATTCTTTTTATTATCCGCAAGAAACTTATCAATCATATTGAGGCTAAAATCTTCGGGATTCTTGAACAACTCAATATCTGTAAAATACTTAACCAAACAATAATCAAAAAGCGGTTTCTTCAGCACCGAAGCATACCCAATATCCCCGGACACAACCATACCTGCGTGTTCCATTATAAAGTTTACCTTTTGGCTCAATGAGATTTCATTCACATAGTTAAATTCAACTGTCTTACCTTCTAAATTTGTGTATGTACCTGTGTTTTTCATTACTTCTTTTCCTCCATAGCTTTCTTAATTAATTTCGACATTTGAATGTCGCTCTTTTTCTTATTTTCGTCCAAATTGATAGTATGGGCGTTCTCTTTGATTTTCTGCTCATATCTCTTTTGGCTCTCTAAATCTTCTTCCGCTTTAATCTCTGCAATACGTTCATTTGCATAAAAGACAAACGTTTTCTTTTTGTGTCGATCTACACAAGTTCTCATAAGCATATAGACATAACCTTCAGATACGGCACGTTTTACAACCCTTAAATTTCTTGTCACGATAACATTAGGCTTTGTTTCTGCGCCGAGGATATTTTTGTCAAATGCTTCCCATGTATTATCATCTACCGTTCTGTCGCACTTCATATTATGACGTACCATAAAATCACTTACAATACTCATAACATTTTCAGTTGCGTTAAAACAGTAGGTGGGATATTGTTTAGACTTTACGCCTTTAAGATTCTTGAGTTGATTTCCTTTAACCAACTTTTCAAAAAGTGTAGCCGATTCAAATGTTATTACTTTTAAGTCTGTGTTCTGCTGTTCCACTAATGTTCCTCCTTGTAAAATTTTCTTTTATCAGAATGTCTGATTTAGTAATCCTTATATATTCCAATAATACCACCTGAAAATTATGTTTTCATAATTTTAAAATAAAAAGGTTTATTAGAAAAATCTATGTTCAAATTCAATTCAAGCACACATTTTTCTAATAAACAGCGGAGAGATGTAATGCTCCACAACACTACACCCTCCGCAGCACATTTTCCCACCAATGTGCTTGTTTATTATATATAAAACACTCAAAAATCAGCTCCACAACTGATATGAGTTTTTATTTTTTCATAAGTCATAAACCTATGTATCCTTTATGTGCGGCTAAGTTTTTAAACTTTGCCCTTTCAAGCGAGGACTGTATCTTAAAGCAATCACACAATTACGCCTGTGTATTGCCAAACCTTGTCAGTTCACTGAGGGTAATTCCGACTATATATATTGCACATCCAATAGTCATATTTTTATCGTTTGTACGACTTAGGAATCCCCCTGCTTTCAGTTATTTATATTAATAACCTACCTATAGACCAACACTTATTAATCATTATTACCGCAGCATTTAAAATAATGATAGACACTTAGGCTCTCGCCATATGCCAAGCAACATATTTTTTCAGAGTTTCCTCACACTTTACGTCTACAGTTTCCCATTCCGTTTTGGTCTGTTGCTTATGGTGTCTTCCCAGCATATTCGGTTTTTATAATCAAATTGATTAAAGGTTCTCGTTATAATAACGACTCCGTCCGTTAGTTGCATGGCTTTATTATGCAACCTTATACCTCATACTTTCTGCCGTCTTTCCGGCTGTCTATTTTTTTATTTAAACATCTTCTGATGAAGTGTTACTATTATATTTATTGAATTTTCCATTCTCTTTAAGTAAAGCAACTTTTGTAGTGATTTTAGGGTTAAAAAAATGACTATTGCTAAAATAGACGGATAAATCTCCATCTTTAAAAGCAATAGCCACAAAAATGAGCAAAA
>JAHAZB010000082.1 GCA_018384175.1 Eubacteriales bacterium | reverse complement strand
TATTTTATGCAATAATTGAATATAAGAGGTGAGATTGAAATGAAGAATCTTAAACTGATAAGGGTAATGAATGATTATACACAGTTAAAAGTACAGATGGATACGGGGATAAGCCAGAGTATACTCTCAAAGTATGAACGTGGAGATGCCGTGCCGACAGGAGATAATCTTGTGATTTTGGCAAGGTATTATAACACGAGTATTGATTTTTTGATGGATTTGACAGATGAAAGGAAGCCGTATCCGCGTAAGAAATAAAGTTTGAAATAAAAAAGCTTCTGATAGAAGCACCGCCTGCGGGCGTAGGAAAAAGGTAGCAATTTTGTTATTCCAGAAATTACAACTTAAAAGTAGTAATTTTCTACATAATAAAAGAAGCTGTCCCAATAAACAGAATATATGAATATATATCCGTATTTGTAGGGGACGTTCACGAACGTCCCGTAGACGAAACGTGAGTCTTCCTACAATTTGAATAGTTATTCGTATAACTGTTTATTGGGACAGCCTTTTGTTTGTGAGAACTATTCCATTTCAAATGCGCCTGTGTAGAGCTGGTAATACTTGCCCTTTTGTTTAATTAGCTCATCATGACTGCCTTGTTCGATAATTCTGCCATGGTCTAAAACCATAATCACATCGGAGTTTCTGACAGTAGAGAGTCTATGTGCGATTACAAACACCGTTCTGCCGTGCATAAGTCCGTCCATACCTCTTTGAACTATCGCCTCGGTTCTTGTGTCGACCGATGAGGTTGCCTCGTCGAGTATCATAACAGGCGGGTCAGCAACAGCAGCTCTTGCAATAGAGATAAGCTGTCTTTGTCCCTGAGAAAGTCCGCTTGCACCGCTGTCTATCATGGTATTGTAGCCATCGGGGAGCATACGGATAAATCCGTCCGCATTAGCAAGTGTAGCTGCTGCAATACATTCTTCATCGGTAGCGTCAGGTCTGCCGTAGCGGATATTTTCCATCACAGTACCCGTAAAAAGATTTACGTCCTGCAAAACAACTCCCAGAGAACGTCTTAAATCGGGCTTTTTAATCTTGTTGATGTTTATGCCGTCATAACGAATTTTTCCGTCATCAATGTCATAGAAACGATTTATAAGATTAGTTATCGTAGTCTTTCCTGCGCCTGTTGCGCCGACAAAGGCAATCTTTTGTCCTTTTTTTGCGTGAATGGATATGTTATGAAGTACAAGCTTTTCGTCGGTGTAACCGAAGTCAACGTCATCAAGCTCTACTTCGCCGCAAAGCTCGGTATAGGTTACAGTTCCGTCCGAATGTGGATGCTTCCATGCCCAAAGTCCTGTGCTTTCGGTCGTTTCTTCTAAAATACCGTTCTTCTTGGTTGCATTTACAAGCGTAACATAGCCGTTATCAACTTCACTCTGCTCGCTTATCAGGCTGAATATTCTGCCTGCACCTGCCATAGCCATTACAATAGATGCAATCTGCTGTGATACCTGATTTATTGGCATTATAAAGCTGCGGGAGAGCTGCAGGAACGATGCAATCATACCGAGTGTAACAACACCTGTTCCGACTAAGCTCACATTCCATACATTGTTTATTGCCATAAATCCGCCAACAACGGCAAGCAGTACATAAAGCACATATCCCATATTGTTAGTAACAGGACCTAAAATATTGGCAAAGCCGTTTGCTTGTGTGTTGCAGATGCAAAGCTGCTTGTTGCGGATATCAAAATCCTCTTTCGCCTTATCCTCGTGGCAGAAAACCTTAACAACCCTCTGTCCGTTAATCATTTCCTCGACATAGCCGTTGAGGTCTGCTACCGCCTTTTGCTGTTCAACAAAGTACTTTCTGCTGTTGCCTGAAATTTTGCGTATCATTCTTATGATAATCCACGTCAGTAAAAGTGCAATTACCGTAAGAGGAATACTCAAAGACAGCATCGACACAAGCACTGCAATGATTGTAACAACAGACGAAACAGCGTGCGGTATACTCTGCGAAATCATCTGACGGAGCGTATCGGTATCGTTGGTGTAAAAGCTCATAATATCGCCGTGTGTGTGAGTGTCAAAGTACTTAACCGGCAAGGTCTGCATATGTGAGAACATATCATCACGTATGGTTTTTAATGTGCCCTGAGATACGGTAACCATCACTCTGTTATAAATATAGGTTGCCGCTATACCGAGCGCAAACAACACGCCCATTTTCGCGATTGCGCCCAAAAGAGCCGCAAATCCGTCATATTCCGTACCGCTCGTAAGCAGCATCGGTGTAATATAATCGTCAATCAGGGTTTTGAGGAAAAGTGATGAACTGACACTTGCCGCTGCACTTATTATAATACAGACAAAAACAAGTGCTAATTGTGCTTTATACCTGCTGATATATGAAAAGAGCATCTTAACCGTTTCCTTGTCAGGCTTCACCATTTTTTCGTGCATAGGAGGTCTTTTATTCATCGTCCTCGCCTCCCTTCTGCTGAGAAATGTAGATTTCCTTGTATATTTCACTCTTTTCGAGAAGCTCGTCGTGAGTTCCTATATCAACTATCTTTCCATCTTCCATTACGATTATCCTGTCGGCATCCTGCACAGACGAAATTCTTTGCGCAATAATAAATTTGGTTGTGTCTGGGATTTCCTCGGCGAATGCTTTTCTTATAAGTGCATCCGTCTTGGTATCAACGGCACTTGTGGAGTCGTCAAGAATAAGAATCTTCGGTTTTTTAATAAGTGCTCTTGCGATACAAAGTCTTTGCTTCTGACCGCCCGAAACATTAGCACCACCCTGTTCAATATACGTTTCATAGCCATCGGGCATTTCCGAGATAAAGCCGTCTGCCTGTGCAAGCTTACAAACTCTTTCTATCTCCTCATCGGTTGCGCTCTCGTTGCCCCAACGTAAGTTCTCTTTAATAGTGCCGGAGAAAAGTACATTTTTCTGCAAAACAACCGCAACAGAATCTCTCAAAGCCTCTATGTCATATTCACGGACATCAATTCCGCCTACCTTGACAGAGCCTTCATCAACATCATAAAGTCTCGGTATAAGCTGAACAAGACTTGATTTTGATGAGCCTGTACCGCCGATAATTCCTATCGTTTCGCCCGATTTTATATCGAGATTTATATCGTCGAGTACATATTTATCACGTTTTCTGCCGTAAGAAAAGCGCACATTCTCAAATGAAACCGAGCCGTCCCTGACCTCTGTTATCGCACAGGAGGGGGATTTGATGTCGCTGTCCTCGGTCAGAATTTCGCAAATTCTCTTGGCTGATGCTCTCGAAATGGTAATCATAACAAAAACCATAGAAATCATCATAAGACTGCTTAATATCTGCATTGCATATGTTACAAGACTCATAAGCTCGCCTGTTGTAAGTCCGTCAGGAGAACCACCGGCAAGTACAATTGCTTTTGCGCCCATCCACGAGATAAAGAGTATGCTTACATACATACAAAACTGCATCAGAGGTCCGTTTAATGCAAGTAGCTTTTCAGCTTTTGAGAAATCGGAATATATGCTTTCCGATACATTTGTAAACTTCTTTTTCTCAAAATCCTCACGCACAAAGGTTTTCACAACCCTCATACCCCTTAAATTCTCCTGAACAACGCCGTTTAAGCGGTCATAGGTCTTAAAAACACGTTCAAAAGTAGGGTGAGCGCTACCCATTATAAGCCACAACCCGATTGCAAGAATCGGTACGCAGGCAAGAAATATCATCGAAAGCTTTGCATTTATGCTAAATGCTGCAAAGAGTGAAAATAGCATCATAAACGGTGAACGTATTGCCATTCTTGTTATCATCTGATATGCCATCTGCACATTGTTAACGTCGGTCGTAAGTCTTGTTACAATGCTTGCCGTCGAGAACTTGTCTATGTTTGAAAAGGCATAATTCTGTACGTTATAGTACATATCGTGTCTTAAATTTTTCGCAAATCCACATGAGCCGATAGCTGCACATCTGCCTGCGACCACGCCGAAGATTAAGGAAAGAATTGCTGCAAATATCAAGCCTATACCGTATTTTGCAAGAACTCCCATATTGCCGGCTTCTATGCCCTTGTCTACAAGCTGTGCCATAAGAAGAGGTATTATTACCTCCATAACAACCTCCAAGCCGACCGTAACCGAGGTCATAACAGAAGGCAGTTTATACTCTCTTATACTTTTTGCCAATGTTCTTATCATATACGAAAACCTATCCTTTCAGGGACAAAAATCCACTTATTACATTATACCACCGCCAAAGTCAAAGTCAACTGAGCTAAAAGAGAATTTACACAATGTTAAAATTTGCCTAAATACAGATAGAAATAAGCTTGTATTTCCGAAAATTTCTACAAATATACTTTTTTTTCTGTTCGGTGTTGTAATCTTCAAAAAAATATTGTATAATTGTAGTAACTGTGAAAAGAAAGGGTGGGTGCATATGCTGTTTCGTAATATTGCATACGATGTAAAAGCTGTGTTGGAGCGCGACCCTGCAGCAAGAAGTGCTGCTGAGGTATTCTTTCTCTATC
Organism: Eubacteriales bacterium; assembly: GCA_018384175.1. Classification (GTDB taxonomy): domain Bacteria; phylum Bacillota; class Clostridia; order UBA1381; family UBA1381; genus HGM11525. Next base: position 63,342 of record JAHAZB010000082.1, on the reverse strand, counting down.
CGGGGATTTGGGCTGTACTGTGGCACAGACCGGCACACTTTCTGTATAAACACAATTTGAAATTTTTAGCCAGATGGATTTCTCAGACGGTAAGGTTCTGGACGGGTATTGAAATACATCCCGGTGCTAAAATCGGCAGAGGACTTTTTATCGACCACGGAATGGGTGTTATAATAGGCGAAACGACCGTTATCGGCGATGACTGTACCATTTATCAGGGTGTAACCCTGGGCGGTACGGGAAAGGAAACGGGTAAACGTCATCCAACACTCGGAAATAACGTGATGGTGGGTAGTGGTGCTAAGGTTTTAGGTCCGTTTACCGTCGGCGATAATTCCAAGATTGCGGCAGGTTCGGTAGTTCTCTCGGCAGTTCCGCCAAATTCCACCTGCGTTGGTGCTCCGGCGAGAATTGTTAAGCGCGAGGGTGTAAAAGTAAATGCAGACCTTGACCAGATTACCGTTCCGGACCCGGTTTCATTGCAAATGTGTACTCTTTCGGTACACGTTGCAAACCTTGAGAAAAAGATTAAAGAGCTTGAGGAGAAGTTGGACAATGAGAATATTTAATACAATGACAAGAAAAAAAGAGGAGTTTGTCCCTGCTGATAAAAATGAGGTAAAGATGTACTCCTGCGGGCCTACCGTTTATGACTATTTCCATATCGGTAACGCACGTCCGTTTATAATATTTGATACAATGCGCCGTTATCTTGAGTATCGTGGTTATAAGGTTAAGTTCGTGCAGAACTTTACCGATATTGACGATAAGATGATTAACCGTGCGAATAAAGAGGGTATTACTGTAAAAGAGCTTGCAGAACGCTTTATAGGCGAGTACTTTACCGATGCAAAGGCACTTGGTATAAAGGAAGCGACAGTTCACCCAAGAGCGACAGAGAATATTGATGCTATCATAGACATTATCAAAAAGCTTGAGGAGAGAGGCTTTGCCTACAACGTTGACGGGAACGTATATTTCCGCACCAAGAAATTTGATGAATATGGTAAGCTCTCAAAACAGCCTTTGGAGGATCTGGAGGCAGGTGCGAGAATTGATATAAGCGAGCAGAAGGAGGATGCAATGGACTTTGCACTCTGGAAAGCGCAAAAGGAAGGCGAGCCTGCTTGGGAAAGCCCGTGGGGTATGGGAAGACCGGGCTGGCATATTGAGTGCTCCGCTATGGCTAACAAGTACCTCGGCGAAACTATCGACCTTCACTCCGGCGGTCAGGATTTGATATTCCCTCATCACGAAAATGAGATTGCACAGTCGGAATGTGCTAACTGCAAAACCTTTGCAAGATACTGGATGCACAACGGCTACATCAATATAAATAACCAGAAGATGAGTAAGTCTCTCGGTAACTTCTTTACTGTAAGAGATATCTCAAAGAAGTATGACCACGAGATTATCCGTTTCTTTATGCTTTCTGCGCACTACCGTAATCCTGTTAATTTCAGCGATGAGCTTATGGAACAGGCAAAGTCGGCAGTAGAACGTGTTTATACCTGTATCGAGAACCTTGAGTTCCTGAAAAACAGTGCAAAAGACCGTGCCGCAACAGAGGCGGAAACAGCATATCTTGCAGAGCTTGACACTATCCGTCAGAAGTTTATTGATGCTATGGACGATGACCTCAATACTGCAGACGCACAGGCAGCGATATTCGATATAGTTTATTTGGCTAACACAAAGCTTTCGAAGGACGGCGACAATGTGGCAGAGGTTATTGATAAGACTCTTGCTCTTATAGATGAGCTTGGCGGCGTATTAGGTCTTTTCACAAAGCGCGAAAAGCATGTAGCTCCCGAGGAAATTGATGCACTTATCGAAGCAAGAGCAAAGGCAAGAGCGGAAAAGAACTGGGCAGAGGCTGATGCAATCCGTGATAAGCTGAAAGCAATGAATATTGAGTTAAAGGATACACCTGCCGGTGTAAAATGGTCATATATAAAATGAGTATGAAAAGAGCAGGCGATTATTCGCCGTTGGTTCTTGCCTATATAGGCGACAGTGTGTATGAACAGTATGTGAGGGTACGGATTGTAACAGAGCATCCCGACCTTCCTGCACACAAGCTGCACAAAACTGCGATAAATTATGTCAGTGCCGAGGCGCAAAGCCGAAGTGTAGGCAGTATCGAAGAAATGCTTCAGGAGGACGAAATGGGTGTTTATAAGCGTGGCAGAAATGCCAAGTCGCCCACCTCGGCAAAGAACGCATCAATAGTTGATTACAGAAGAGCAACCGGTTTTGAGGCTCTGGTAGGCTACCTCTTCTTAAAGGGTGATGCTGACCGACTTGAAACCATTATGAGTATAGCTTTTGAAAATGCAACAGTATAAAACAGAAAGGAAAAATGAACAATGGACACAAAAAGAAGGCTTGAGCTTGCAATAATTGCAAACAAAGTCAGAAAGAATGCACTTACCGGCATATTTAACGCGGCATCAGGACATCCGGGCGGTTCACTTTCAATCGCGGACGTTCTTACATACCTTTACTTTGAGGTGATGAACGTAGACCCGAAAAATCCGAAAAATCCCGACAGAGACAGATTTGTACTCTCTAAAGGACATACTGCACCTGCACTTTACAGTGTGCTTGCAGAGAAAGGCTTTTTCCCGGCAGAAGACATAAAAACACTCAGAAAGGTAGACAGCTACCTTCAGGGACATCCCGATATGAACAAGGTGCCCGGTGTTGATATGTCAACAGGCTCACTCGGACAGGGTGTTTCTGCCGCAGGCGGTATGGCACTTGCAGCAAAGCTTGATAAGAAGGATTACAGGGTTTACACAATCCTCGGCGACGGTGAGCTTGAAGAAGGTCAGGTTTGGGAACAGGCAATGTTCGCTGCCCATTATAAGCTTGATAACCTTACAGCATTTATTGACTTTAACGGTCTTCAGATTGACGGAGATATTACAAAGGTTATGAACCCCACTCCGATTGATAAGAAGTTTGAGGCATTCGGCTGGCACGTCATCGTAACCGATGCACACGATTTCGATGCACTCGAAAGTGCGGTTGCAGAGGCAAAGGCTACAAAGGGTAAGCCGACAGCAATCATAATGAAATCTGTTAAGGGTAAGAACGTGTCCTTTATGGAAAATAACGCAGGCTGGCACGGCGCAGCTCCCAACGAGGAGCAGTACAATCAGGCAATCGCAGAGCTTGACAAGATTATTGCAGATTTGGAGGCACAGAAGTAATTATGGCAAAGAAAGCAACAAGAGAATCATACGGTGCAGCTTTAGCAGAGTTCGGTGCCGACGAGAGAATAGTAGTTCTGGACGCGGATTTGTCCAAATCAACAAAAACAGAGGTTTTCCTCAAAAAGTATCCCGAACGTTTTATCAATATGGGTATTGCAGAGGGTAATATGATGAGTGTTGCAGCAGGCTTGGCTGCAGCAGGTAAAACTGTATTTGCATCAAGCTTTGCTATGTTCGCAGCGGGCAGAGCCTTTGAGCAGATAAGAAACTCAATTGGCTACACTAATTTGAACGTAAAAATCAGTGCTACTCACGCAGGTATCTCTGTCGGCGAGGACGGAGCATCACATCAGTGCTTAGAGGATATTGCGCTTATGCGTTCAATTCCGAATATGGTTGTAATTAACCCTGCTGATGATATCGAAGCACGTCTTGCAGTCAAGGCAGCTATCGACCACGAGGGTCCTGTTTATATGAGATTCGGCAGACTCGCAGTTGAAGATGTAAACGGCGAGGATTACAAGTTCGAGATTGGCAAGGGTGTAGAGCTTACAGACGGTAAGGACGTAACAATCGTTGCAACAGGTCTTATGGTTGCAATGGCACTTAAGGCAAGAGAAATTCTTGCAAACGAAGGTATTTCGGCAAGAGTTGTAAATATCCATACAATCAAACCTATTGATGCAGAAATTATCACTAAGGCGGCTAAGGAAACAGGCGCAATTGTAACTGCTGAGGAGCATTACATAATGGGCGGCTTGGGAAGTGCAGTAACAGAGGTTGTCTGTGCAAATGCTCCCTGCCCGGTTAAGATTGTCGGAACAGACCGCTTCGGTAAATCAGGTAAGCCTGCTGAGCTTTTTGAAGAATACGGCTTAACACCTGAAAATATTGCAAAGAATGCAAAAGAAGCAATCGCATTGAAGAAATAATTTTTAGAGGCTATATCAATAAACAAAATTCATAAGGATTTATCCCTTTTTGTAGGGGTCGTTCACGAACGACCTGCGGGCGAAACGTGATTCGCCCCCTACAATTTTGAATATTTACTCGTACAAATGTTTATTGATACAGTCTCTTTTTGCGCTCTGACGAATATATTGACAAATTTCCTTATTTATTGTATGATATTTGGAGTGAATTTAAGACAAGCATCAAAGGTTTTATACATATAAATACAAATAAAGGAGATGTTACATATGCAAAGACGTGATAAACGTAATTACTATCTTGACATTGCCCAGACGGTTGCAGAGCGAGGTACGTGCTTAAGACGTAACTATGGCGCTATTATAGTAAATAATGACGAGATTGTGTCAACTGGTTATGTTGGTGCACCGAGGGGAAGAAAAAACTGTTCCGACCTCGGCACTTGCATCAGACAGGAGCTTAATATCCCACGTGGCGAAAGATACGAAATCTGCCGAAGTGTACACGCAGAGGCAAATGCAATTATTTCTGCATCAAGACGTGATATGCTCGGTGCTACATTGTATCTGGTTGGATTGGAGGCTTCCGACGGCTCGCTTGTTGCAAATAGCTGTTGCTGTGCAATGTGTAAGAGAATGGTTATAAATGCAGGCATTTTAGAGGTTGTAATCCGTGATACCGAAAATGAATATAGAGTTATAAATGTTGAGGACTGGATTAAGGACGATGACAGCCTTAGCGGAGTGTTTGGATACTAAACCCAAAAATTGACTGTTGACAATACGGAAAAAAGTGATATAATAGATAGGAAAATTTACAGAGAGGATATGTCGTAATGGTTGAAAATAAAGAAATAGTTCTGACCAAGGATGGAATGGCAAAGCTTCGTGAAGAGCTTGAGTACCTCAAAACGGAAAAACGTAAAGAGGTTTCTGAAAAGATTAAGGAGGCACGTTCCTTCGGCGACCTTTCGGAAAATGCTGAATATGACGAGGCTAAAAACGAACAGGCAGAAGTAGAATCACGCATCAACACCATTGTAAATATGCTCAAATATGCACGCGTAATTGATGATTCCGAAATCGCAAACGATACAGTAGGTCTTGGAGTAACGGTTGTAATCCGCGAAGTAGGCGAGGATGACGAAGAAACCTATGCCATTGTAACAACCACCGAAACAGACCCGGTAAACAACAAGATTTCTCAGGATTCGCCCGTAGGAAGTGCTCTTATGGGACATAAGGTTGGCGATACTGTTACAGTAGACTCACCAGCAGGAAAAATCGACTTCGAGATTGTTTCCATTACAAAAAACGTATAACAAACAAAAAATACGGACGAATAATCGTCCGTATTTTTCTTTTTTGGATGAGATTTGTGGTAAATGTTTTTCTGTGCATTAAAAAAGTGCACCAACCAAGGTCGATGCACCGAAAAACGCACAGCTTTGGTTGTTTGCGAAACATTCCCCATATGCTGAACAAATTTGCGAATACCCAAATTAGCACTGACATATTAAACTATGCGTTTTTGCCATGTTTATTGTCAGTACTAATGATATAAGTATTCTTTTGTGTTTGTTCAGCATCTGCTGAGGGGTATGTTTCGCATCTTCTATTATAACCCATTTTGGAATTATTGTCCATAGGTTTTTATATTTTTTTGAAATACCACATTATTTTCATATAGCAGAAACAACACCTTTTTCTGCTTTGTACCATTTCTTTGATATTTACCACTGTAGCCGCTTTTGACATCAAAAGTGGCGGTCGTCAACGCTAACCAAATCGCAGATTTGGCTAACGTTGACTGTATCCCCCGGCGAGTTTTGGTTCTTTTGCACGCGCAAAAGAACGGAAAGAGCAAAGACAAGAATAAATTTTAACATAATATTTAATGGATACTACTTTTTACAAATTATTTTTATATAAAAAAACAAACAATATGATAATGAAAAAACTCCAACAAGAAAAAAATTGTAAAAAACTCTTGACAAGCTATATAGGTAGTGGTATAATTATAAAGCTTAGAAATAGCTTCTTTTTTTTTGCATATAAGAAAATAAGCTGTTCGTTGAATTGATATGTTACGGAGGTGTACGAAAATGAGAGTAAAAATCACATTGGCGTGTTCAGAGTGTAAGCAGAGAAACTACAATACTATGAAGAATAAGAAGAACGATCCTGATCGTCTGGAAATGAACAAGTATTGCAGATTCTGCAGAAAGCACACTCTTCACAAGGAAACGAAATAATTTTCGGGAGGGTTAAAAGATGTCTGAAACAAATAACGGCAACGTAAAACAGAAAAAGAGTCTTGTAAGATTTTTCCGTGAAGCAAAGTCAGAGCTCAAAAAGGTTACCTGGCCCTCTAAGGAGCAGATGGTTCACAATACTCTTATAATTCTTGTATTTATCATAATCGTAACCGTAATTCTTTCGGTACTCGATCTTGGTTTCGGTAAACTGTTCCAGATGTTGACCTCATTGTTCGCTTAATCGAAGGAGATGAGGTGTTAATATGGCAGACGAAGCTAAGTGGTATGTCGCACACACATATTCAGGCTACGAGAACAAGGTTAAAGCCAACATCGAAAAATCGGTAGAAAACCGTGGTATTGAAAATCTCATTCAGAAAATTGAGGTTCCTCTCGAGGATGTTGTAGAGGAAAAGAACGGTCAGGAAAAGGTCGTAAAACGCAAGATTTTCCCCGGCTATGTTGTAATCAAGATGATTATGAATGATGAATCATGGTATGTTGTCCGCAACACACGTGGAGTTACCGGTTTTGTAGGCCCCGGCTCAAAGCCCGTTCCCCTCTCAGATGAAGAGGTTGCCAAAATGGGTGTTGAAACAGTGCGTCATAAGGGAATCGGTATGGAAGTCGGCGACAATGTGGAAATCACATCCGGCCCGATGGAAGGCTTCTCAGGCAAGATTTCCGAAATCGACAACGAAAGAAGAAAGATTACCGTTATGGTAGCAATGTTCGGGCGTGAAACACCTGCTGAGGTAGACTTCGGACAGGTTAAAACACTCGGATAAAATTTAGTTATCACCGCATTTATGCGCTGATATATATCCCTCTGGAAACAGTGGGAGGATATTCATAGAAATATCCGCAATAACCACAATGGGATAAGCTATTGTCCCAAATTTTTAGGAGGTGGCCATTATGGCACAGAAAATAGCAGGTTACATCAAATTGCAGATTCCGGCAGGTAAAGCTACACCGGCTCCCCCTGTAGGTCCTGCACTTGGTCAGCACGGTGTTAACATCATGCAGTTCACCAAGGAATTCAACGAGAAGACAGCTAAGGATGCAGGACTTATTATTCCTGTTGTAATTACGGTTTACGCAGACCGTTCCTTCAGCTTTATCACCAAGACTCCCCCCGCAGCAGTTCTTATCAAGAAGGCTTGTAAGATTGATAAGGCTTCCGGTGTTCCTAACAAGAACAAGGTTGCTACTCTTTCTCAGGCAGACCTTCGTGCAATTGCTGAGCAGAAGATGCCTGACCTTAACGCAGCAAGCGTAGAGGCAGCTATGAGCATGATTGCAGGTACTGCAAGAAGTATGGGTATCCTTATTGGGGATTGATAAAGTGAATAAAGTGGGAGAGGCAAAAAGCCTTGCTTGACCACAAGAGGAGGAAATAAGATGTTTAGAGGAAAAAAATATCAGGATAGCGTAAAATTGATTGACAAAACCAAATTATACGAGCCGGCAGAGGCATTAGACCTCGTAATTAAGACTTCTAAGGCAAAGTTTGACGAAACAGTTGAGCTTCACGTAAAGCTCGGTGTTGACTCAAGACATGCTGACCAGCAGGTTAGAGGTGCTATTGTTCTTCCGCACGGCACAGGTAAGACTTCTAAGGTACTTGTATTCGCTAAGGGTGCAAAGGCTGATGAGGCTCAGGCTGCAGGCGCTGACTATGTTGGCGAAATGGAGCTTGTATCAAAGATTCAGGGTGAAAACTGGTTCGACTTCGACGTAGTAGTTGCTACACCGGATATGATGGGTGTTGTAGGTCGTTTGGGTAAGGTTTTAGGTCCTAAGGGCTTGATGCCGTCTCCCAAGGCTGGTACTGTAACTATGGACGTTGAAAAGGCAGTTAAGGAAATTAAGGCAGGTAAGATTGAGTATCGTCTCGATAAGACAAACATCATCCACTGCCCAATCGGTAAGGCTTCTTTCGGTAAGGAAAAGCTCGCTGATAACTTTAACGCTCTTATGGGTGCTATCGTTAAGGCTAAGCCGTCAGCTGCAAAGGGACAGTATTTGAGAAGCGTTGTTATTTCTTCAACAATGGGCCCTGGAATCAAGGTTAACAACTCAAAGCTTGGTTAATCAAAAAACTTAAAATTTTTACTTGACTTTCAATATCTGCTGTGTTATAATGGCAGAGTTGGAATATATCCGTAGACAGCAGGCATAAAGGTAAGACCTGCCGAGGTGTTATTTAGTAAACAGCTTACTAATGGCTCTTTTCGTCTATGGAAAGAGCCTTTCTTTATACCATAAGAAAGGCATTTCACGAAATACTTTCAGGAGGTGACTAAAATGCCGAGCGAAAAAGTTTTGGAAGCTAAAAAAGCACAGGTTGCTGAATTAGTTGAGTCTCTTAAAACTGCGACAACTGGTGTCTTGGTAGACTACCGTGGTCTTTCAGTTGAAGAGGACACAAAGCTTAGAAACGATTTGCGCGCAGCAGGTGTTAAGTACTTCGTAGTAAAGAACACATTGCTTCGTTTAGCGGCAAACCAGGTAGGTCTTGAAGACTTAGACAGTATTCTCCACGGACCTACAGCCCTTGCAATATCTGATGACCCCGTTGCACCCGCAAAGGTAATCGCAGATTTTGCTAAGGACAACGAAAAGATGGAAATTAAGTCAGGCTTTATGGATGGCAAGGTTATGACACTTGATGAAATTAAGGCTTTGGCAAAGACTCCGTCAAAGGAAACACTCATTGCGAAGATGATGGGAAGCTTGAACTCACCTATCTCCGGTCTTGCAAGATTGCTTAGTACGATTGTTGATGGTGGCGTAGAGATTTCTGATCTTATCGCAAAGAAGGCAGGCGAGGCTGCTCCGGCTGAAGAAGCTGCAGCAGAAGCACCGGCAGAAGAGGCTCCTGCAGCAGAAGCTGTAGCTGAGACTCCCGCAGAGGAAGCTCCCGCAGCAGAAGAAGCAGCAGAGGCTCCCGCAGCAGAAGAAGCAGCAGAAGCAAGCGCTGATGCTGAGTAATTTTAACTAAAAAGATTTAGGAGGAAAAATATCATGGCAGATGTAGCTAAGATTTTAGACGAAATTAAAGAGCTTAAGCTTCTTGAGGTAGCAGAGCTTGTTAAGATGATGGAAGAGGAGTTCGGCGTAAGCGCAGCAGCTCCGGTTATGGTTGCAGCAGCAAGTGCTGAGGGCGGCGCTGCAGCAGCTGAGCAGAGCGAGTTTGAGGTTGTTCTTGCAGATGCAGGCGCTTCAAAGCTTGGTGTAATCAAGGTTGTTAGAGAACTTACAGGTCTTGGCCTTAAGGAAGCTAAGGAGCTCGTTGATGGCGCTCCCAAGTCTCTTAAGACTGGCGTAGCTAAGGAAGAAGCTGAGGCTATGAAGGCTAAGTTGGAAGAAGCAGGCGCAAAGGTAGAGTTGAAATAATTGCTTTTTTAGCAGTTTTTAACCACTGTGCGTTACATACGCACAAGGCGTTTGCACGTTTCTAATTCAACTTATTATCAAATGAAGGAAAAAGCTATGATTGTAGACCTGTCAGATATTCTTAAAAATGACGAGGAGACTATCTCCTTAAATAACAGTATCGACCTTTCAAGCCTTGAGTTTATGGGCGAGGATTTTATCTTCACCAAACCCTTGCAAATGGTCGGAACTATACGCAATAACTCGAAAAATCTTGAGCTTGAGGCAGAGGTGAAGGGCGAAATGCAGGTGCGTTGTGCGCGCTGTGCCAAAGAATTTACCACTCCGGTAAGCTATCCCGTATCCGAGATACTGATTCGTGAAGACGGTGAAATTTCGCCCGATTCCGATGTGGTTATTTTCTCCGGCTACGAGGTTGATTTGACGGAGATTGTTGTAAATAACTTTTTTATGAATGTTGAGGGACGATATTTGTGCAAAGAGGATTGTAAAGGCTTGTGCCACATTTGCGGTACTGACCTTAACGAGTCGCAGTGCGACTGCGAGACAGACACAATCGACCCAAGATGGGCAGCTTTAGCTGAGATAATTAAGGATACAACTACTGAATAGGAGGTGCGATTGAGATGGCAGTACCTAAGGGTAAAGTATCGAAATCAAGACGCGATAAAAGACGAGCAAACTGGAAGCTTACTATTCCTGGCATGGTGGAGTGTCCGAAGTGCCACGAGTGGAAAATGCCTCATAGAGTTTGTAAGGCTTGCGGCTACTACAACGGAAAAGAAGTTGTTAAGGTAGACGCTGAATAATGAATTAAAAGGACTATGAAAAATTCATAGTCCTTTTTGTTTCCCTATTTTACTGTAATCATGCATTTGTTAGTCTCAAACAATATTTCACCATAGCCTTTTACCAGCTTTATGTCGTGAATTGTTTCAAAGCGCCTTACTCTTTCACGAAATTTAATAATTTTATCTGCAGTTTTTTCGCCGATGCCATCTAATTTTTGAAGCTCGGCTGACGTAGCAGAATTCAGATTGATTGCATTTTCTGTGTCTGTTATTATTTCTTCAAACTTGGCGGAATTCGGCGTATACGCAATCTCCTCCATTATGAGTACAACACCGCTACATAGTAGTGCTAATATAATAAAAATCCCCAGAACTTTTCTACCTTTCATCATTGCTGTCCTCCGAATCAGGAAAGAGGACGGACAAAAGTCCGCCCTCTCCCAAATTATCTGTTTTCAATAATAAACTCACAAAGAGCATCTACCGCTTCAGCAACTGTCATATCAGTAGCTTTTTCGTCGGTACGCTTCTTATATTCAACAATGCCGTCTGCTGCCTTTTTACCAACAACAATTCTTGCAGGAATACCTATTAAGTCCATATCCTTGAACTTAACACCGGCTCTTTCGTCTCGGTCGTCGATGAGTACGTCTATACCGCGCTTTTTAAGCTCTCGATAAATTTCTTCAGCCAGATCTTTTTGTGCATCGTCCTTAACATTAACTGCAACAACTGCAGCTTCGTAAGGCGCGATTGAAACGGGCAAAATCATACCATTGTCATCGTAATTCTGCTCGATAGCGGCTGCGATACATCTTGTAACACCGATACCGTAACAACCCATAACAACTACATTATCATTGCCGCTGTCATCCTGGTATGTAAGACCGAGAGCATCGGAGTACTTAGTACCAAGCTTAAAGATATGACCAACCTCAATTCCCTGAGCAGTCTTGATGGGTTTACCACACTTAGGACAAACATCACCGTCTGTTACAACACGGATATCAGCAACAAAATCAGGTGTAAAATCACGGTTTACGTTTACATTCTTATAGTGATAGCCTGTATCGTTTGCGCCGATAATGAAGTTCTTCATTTCTACAACCTCAAGGTCAGCATAAACTGGAATATCAAGACCGATAGGACCTGCAAATCCAACCTGGGCATTGGTAAGCTCACGTACCATATGCGGCTCAGCAAGCTCCAAATCATCTGTACATCCAACAAGATTCTTAAGCTTAACCTCGTTGATTTCTCTGTCGCCACGAACCATTGCAGCGATGTACTTATCATCAGCCTTATAAAGAATTGTCTTTGCAAACATATGATTTTCATAGCCGAAGAAGCCTACTAGTTCTTCGATAGTATGAGCATCAGGGGTTGCAACCTTTTCAAGCGCCAAATCACCTTCGAGATAATCCTTTGCTGTCGGCGCACAAGGAGCTTTTTCATAGTTTGCAGCATAACCGCACGCATCGCAGTACGCAATACCGTCCTCACCAACAGGAGATTTTACCATAAACTCCTGACTTCCACTACCGCCCATTGCGCCTGAATCGGCATCAACAATAGTGAAATCAAGTCCGAGACGTGTGAAGATGCGACAGTATGCATCATACATCTTCTTGTATGACTCGTCAAGACCTTTCTCATCACGGTCAAAGCTGTATGCGTCCTTCATAACAAACTCACGGCTACGCATAATTCCGAAACGAGGTCTTGCCTCATCACGATATTTGGTTTGAATCTGATAAAGTGTCATCGGGTATTCCTTGTAGGAACGAACCTCGTTAATAACTGTCTGTGTAAAAAGCTCCTCGTGTGTAGGACCTAAGCAGTAATCTCTTTCGTATCTGTCCTTGAGCTTGAACATACTCGGACCAAATACATCCCATCTGCCCGATGCCTGATAAGCTTCAGCAGGGAGGAGTGCAGGCATCAAAAGCTCCTGCGCATCTGCTGCGTTCATTTCCTCACGGATAATTTGCTCTACCTTTTTAAGAGATTTAAGTCCTAACGGAAGCCATGAATAGATACCTGCCGAGAGTCTTCTTATAAAGGCAGCTCTCAGCATAAGCTTATGGCTTGTTATCTCTGCTTCTGAAGGTACCTCTCTGAGCGTGGGTACCAATAATTTTGACATTCTCATTTTGTGTTATGCTCCCTTCACCTTAGACAATTTCTGCACCGCTTTGCATATCCTTGAGAGTTGTAAGTACAGATAGCTCGTCGCCGTATTCTGCAGATAAAATCATACCCTCAGATTCCATACCCATCATCTTTCTCGGCTTAAAGTTTGCAACAAACACAACGTTCTTGCCGATAAGATCTTCCGGTGAATGGAATTTAGCAATTCCGGACAAAATCTGTCTTGTTTCACTTCCCACCTGAAGTGTAAAGCGTAAAAGCTTGTCCGATTTCTTAACCTTTTCACATTCGATTACCTTTCCAACTCTTAAATCAAGCTTCAAAAAGTCATCGAATTCACAATATTCCTTGTAGGGAGCAATCTCGATTTTTTCCTCGTCAGCATTCTCAGCTGCAAGCTCCTCTAATTTCTTGTCAACATCAATTCTTGCAAATAGCGGTGTCGGTTCAGAAACCTTTGCCCCTGCCTTAAGACCGCCAAAAGCTTTGATACTATCTGCAGAAAGTACATCTGTGTTAATCTGCTGTGCAATCTTTGCCGCAGTATCCGGCATAAATGCAGATAACAGTGATGCGATTATACGGATTGACTCTGCAAGGTTATAAAGAACTGTACCGAGTCTCGGCTTGTCCTCCTCGTTTTTAGCGAGTATCCATGGAGTTGTTTCGTCAATGTACTTGTTGGCACGGTTTACAATCTCCCAGATTTCGTCAAGACTATCTGCAATGTGCCATGTTTCCATCTTCTTTGTGATTTTATCGAGTGCACCTAAGCAAACAGCCTTCAAATCTGCATCAAAATCGCCTTCTGCCACAGGTTCGGGGATAACACCGTCAAAGTATTTGTTAATCATAGCAACAGTTCTGTTTACTAAGTTGCCGAGAGTGTTTGCAAGGTCTGAATTGAAGCGGTTTATAAACACCTCATAGGTAATTGTACCGTCGCTTGCAAATGGCATTTCGTGGAGTGAGTAGTATCTTACCGCATCAACACCAAAATGACGTACCAAATCCTCGGCATAAATTACATTTCCTCTTGATTTTGACATCTTCTCGCCGTTTTCACCAAAGAGCATCCACGGATGTCCAAACACCTGCTTAGGTAATGGCTCACCGAGTGCCATGAGCATAATCGGCCAGTAGATTGTATGGAAACGTAAGATGTCCTTGCCTATAATATGCACGTCTGCCGGCCAGTATTTCTCGTAAAGCTCGCCCTTTTTATCGGGTGAGTAGCCAAGTGCTGTGATATAGTTGGAAAGAGCATCAATCCATACATATACTATATGACCGGGGTCGAACTCAACAGGAATACCCCATGTAAAGCTTGTTCTTGACACGCACAAGTCCTGAAGTCCAGGCTTAATGAAGTTGTTTATCATTTCCTTCTTGCGTGATTCCGGCTGGATAAAGTCTGGGTTATTCTCGATATATTCAATAAGCTTGTCCTGATATTTACCAAGCTTTAAGAAATATGCTTCTTCCTTTGTTTTCTTTACTTCTCTGCCACAGTCAGGGCACTTGCCGTCAACCAACTGTGTTTCTGTCCAGAAAGATTCGCACGGAGTACAGTAAAGGCCCTCATACTCTGACTTATAGATATCGCCCTGCTCATAAAGCTTTTTGAAAATCTTCTTAACCGCTTCAACGTGATAGTCGTCGGTAGTACGGATAAACTTGTCGTAGCTTATGGAAAGCATATCGGCGATATCCTTAATCTGACCTGCAATACGGTCAACGTAAAGCTTCGGCTCGATGCCCTCTGCTTCTGCAATCTCCTGAATCTTCTGACCGTGCTCATCTGTTCCTGTCAGGAAGAAAACATCATCGCCTAAAAATCTTCTCCATCTTGCAATTGCGTCGGTAAGGATAATTTCGTATGTGTTACCGATATGTGGTTTGCGTGATGTGTAAGCAATAGCTGTTGTTATATAGAATTTACTCACAGTATTCACTCCTTAATTTGTTCTTTTATCTTGTTGTATTCATTTTTGATAAACATATTTATATTTTTTGATGCTTCAATTATTCCATCGAAGAAGCCTGCTCTTTTAAGGCTTATAAACAGCATCAGAAGCAACGGCCCTACAATCATACCTCCGATTGAGAAAAGACGGTATCCGACATACATAGCCATGAGAGTGAGTATCGGATTCATACCAATCTTCTGACTGACGATTTTCGGCTCTATCATCTGCCTTGTAAAGATTACACAAAGATAGATGATGATAAGTCCAATACCACGTCCGAACTCGGAAGTAAGGAAGGAAACTGCAGCCCATGTCCAAAGAACAGCACCGCTGCCGAAAAATGGCAAAGCATCAAGAAATGCCGTTCCTAAAGCAATAAGCAAGCTGTAATCAATATTAAGTATATTAAGACCGATAAAAAGAATTATAAAAGCGAAGAACATTATTATAAGCTGTGCTTTTACATATCCGCCGATATACCTTTTTACCTCGGTTTTCATTCGTTCAAACTTAATTTGTATTCTATCGGGGAGAGTGCGTTCAAGTGCATTTTTTACTGTCTTGGAATCACTTATCATAAAGAAGGATGACAGTAAAAAGGCAATCGCACCGACAAATATGCCCGGAACACTTTTTGCGATATTACCTGCAGACCTGAATATAGGAGTATACTCCATTCCGGCAATCCCTGATATTGATGCTGTAAAGTTCTTACCCAACTCATCAAGCATTTCCTGTACTGCAGGTGGCACTGCATCATATATGTTGGAAAACTTGTGCGATATTTCTTCCCATGCGCTGACTATATTAATTTGTATAGCGGGAAGATTTTGGTAAATACCGCGAATTTCTTCCACAATTTTCAATATCACACTTGCCAATATTCCGCCAACGACACCTACACAAAGAAGTATTACAAGTATTGCCGCAAGATTACGCGGAAGCTTGAATCTTTTCTCAAGCAGGTTGGCAAGAGGATTTACCAGCAGTGAAAATAAGTATCCAAGTACAAATGGCAGGAATAAGTGAATTATTTTGCCTAAAAGTGCGAGAATATCGGGGAAGAAGACGATTAAAAGGATTACTGCAGCAAGTATTATAGTCGCAATAATTGCAATCTTTATCCTTTTACCAAGCATTCTCATCACCTCTTGTTTTTATTATTATAAGCAAAGGAGCTTTTTCATAAGATCTGTTCCCTCTGCAAGATAAATGCCGGTATTTTCGGCATTCTTTTCGTTGTAGTCAAGACCACTGCCCTTTTGTGCTGATGCTGAATCGTACAAAATATAGGGTACAGGGTCAGACACGTGTGTTTTCAGCTTAATCGGAGTGGGATGGTCGGGGAGTATCAGCATACGATAGTCGATACCACGTTTTCCAAGCTCGTCCTTCAAAAAGCCTACTACCTTTTTATCAATCAACTCAACCGACAGCTTTTTGTGCTTGGCATCACCCTGATGTCCGCACTCGTCGGGAGCCTCCATATGAATATACACAAAATCTGCACCGTCTAAAAGTGTATCGAGTGCCGCCTGAGCCTTGCCGTCGAAGTTTGTTTCGTATGTACCGCAAGCGCCCTCTACGTCGATAGATTTCATATCTGCACAGTTTGCAATACCTTTTATAAGGTCAACGGCAGAAATAACGCTGCCTTTTACACCAAACTTGTCCTCAAATCTCTCTAAAACAGGCTTGCTGCCCTCGCCCCAAATCCATATTGAGTTTGCGGGATTCTTGCCCTCTGCAATTCTCTTTTGATTAACAGGATGGTTTTTAAGAATTTGCTCCGATTTCATCATAAACTCAAGGAGCTTTTCGCTGTTTTCGCCCTTGGGGAGATACTCTGTTATCTTTCGGTCTGAAATATCGTGAGGGGGAGTTAAGTCAACATTTGTGCTGCCGCCCTGCCATACCAGAAGATGACGATAGCTTACACCACTGTAAAAATGTATTATATCGGTGTGAAGCTCCTTTTCGACCGCTGCAATAAGCTCAGTGGCTTCTGCGGTTGTAATTTCTCCTGCCGAATAGTCTATCATAGTCTTGTCTGCATAATTTTCCTCATCAGAAAGTGTAACAAGATTAGCACGGAAGGTAATATCATCATCACGAAGCTTTACACCGATAGATGCCGCCTCAAGAGGTGAACGTCCGGTATAACACTTGGTTGTGTCATAACCCATAACCGACAAGTTTGCTACATCACTGCCCGGCTTTAAGCCGTCGGGTACGGTTTTTACAAGTCCGAGCTCACCGTTTTTGCTCATAAAGTCCATGTTGGGCTTTTCGGCAACATCAAGTACCGTTTTTCCATCAAATTCCGGAACGGCATAGTCTGCCATACCATCGCCCAGAACTACTATATATTTCATTATACATTCTCCTTATAATAAATTGCTGCCAACACACCGGGACCCGTATGAGTTCCTATAATCGGACCAAGCTCGCTAACCTCTTTGATTTTATCAGCACCGAACTCTGCCGCAATCGCCTCTGTGAACTTGTCTATCTCTTCGGGATTAGAGTGTACAATCATAAATTTAGTCTTGTCCGCAACAAAACCCTCGCTATGCTTGATAATATCTATCATCTTTGAGAAAACCTTCTTCTTGCCTCTGATTTTTGCAATAGTCTCAATCATACCATCTCTTACGGTAAGAGCAGGCTTAATATCGAGCATTGTTCCGACAACAGCGGTTGTCTTGTTAATTCTGCCGCCTCTCAAAAGATAGTTGAGGTCATCAACCACAAAGCACGCATCCCATTTTGCAACATATTCCAATGACTTCTGAACTACATCATCAGCAGACTCGCCTGCTTCGATAAGCTCTATCGCATATAGAACCGTAGCAGTGATATAATGTGAAAATGCCATTGTATCCACTATTCTTATATCAAGCTCCGGATTTTCCTCCATAAGCTCCCTTGATATAAGGGTTGCCGTCTGGAACTGACCGCTTGCCTTAGATGAAAGTGTGTAGTAAAGTAGAGTTTCACATTCCTTTGCCGCCTTTAGCATTGTATCATACAAGGTCTGATAGGGAGTTTGTGCCGTTTGGGGATGTACTGTTCCCTCCCTGATTCTCTTGTAAAATTCCTCGTTTGAAATTTCCTCGTGTGCAATAAAGCTTTCATCACCGAAATTCACCATAAAATTGACAACTGCAATGTCATATTGGTCGATATACTTTTGGGGCATATCGGCACTTGTGTCAATCATAAGTCCAATCTTTTTCATCTTTATAATCATTCCTTTCCTACCATTCAAATTTGGTTAATTGTCCGACTGCTTTTAAGGACTGAAAGCCTGTCTGCCTTAACGCCTCATATGCTACAACTGCAACTGCATTGGAGAGATTAAGACTTCTTGCTTCGCTTATCATAGGGATTCTTATACAGCGTTCGGGGTGTTTATATAAAAGCTCCTCCGGAAGCCCTTTGGTTTCTTTTCCAAATAATATGTAATCTCCGTCCAGAAACTGTGCATCGGCATAAGTATACTGCGCCTTTGTTGTCGAGTAGAAAAATCTGCCGTCCTTGTTCTGTTCAAAGAAGTCGTCTAAGTTTTCGTAATACTTTATGCCCAAAAGATGCCAGTAGTCAAGTCCTGCTCTTTTAAGCTTTTTGTCGTCAATTTCAAAGCCCATCGGCTTTACAATATGAAGCTTGCTGCCCGTTGCCGCGCAGGTACGGGCAATATTGCCGGTATTCTGCGGGATTTCCGGCTCTACCAATACTATATTAAACATTATTCCTGCTCCGTTTGTGAGTTTAGTATATTAACCATATTATTATACACCAAATCCAGCCAAAGTACAATACAAATTTCGCATTTTTAGGAGTTTTAACCAACTTTTTGTCACCTTATGCTCTCGGATGTGTTTTATAATATATATCCTTTATATTCGATTTAACAAAACCTGAATAAATTCGGGTGGTTGATATGTCCGAATGACCGAGCATTTCCTGAATTGCAGCAAGGTCTGCGCCGTTTTCAAGGAGGTGTGCGGCAAAGGAATTTCTGAGAATGTGCGGTGTTATATCCGTTTCGATTCCGGCGCGCTCTTTATATGTTCTGATAAGCTTCCAGAACCCCTGTCTTGACATTCTTTCGCCGTTCAGGTTAAGAAATAGTGCTTCCGTATCTCTTTCTCCTCTCAGATGTTCTCTTGCGCTTTGCATATATCTGTTCACCGCATTTGATGCCAGTTGTCCTATCGGCAAAATCCTTTCCTTTGCTCCGCCTCTGCATCTTAAAAAGCCTGCGGCGGTATTTACGTCCCTGACATCGAGAGCAATAAGCTCGGAAACCTTAATGCCGGTAGCATACAAAACCTCAAGCATTGCATGGTCGCGTCTGCCTTTGGCGGTTTTTGTGTCGGGGGAAGATAACAGCTTGTCTATTTCTCTCGTTGAAAGAATTTGCGGTGTTTTGCGTGAAACGGTGGGTGCATCAAGGTTTAATGTAGGGTCTGACATTAGCGCACCACCATCTGTGAGATATGAGTAAAAAGCTCTTAAGGATGCAAGCGTACGATTAACTGTTGATGCCGATTTGCCATCGTTCTGCAAGGAGAGCAGATAGGCAAGTACGGTGGATTTTGTGGTATCAAAAAGACTCTTTATACCGTTGCTTTCAAGGAAATCCACATATTTTTCGATATCGTGCCGATAGGATAAAACAGTATTCTTCGATTTTTCCGATATTGATTTCACAAATCCTTCGATTTGAACTCTCACAAAATCCCTCCTTTATATTTCAGAATGTAATTCCTTTAAGACAAAAGCCTGCCAAACTGCTTGATACTGCCGAGGTTAATAATGATGCGCCTAAAAGCAGAAGAAGGCACAGTCCGCTTACGGCAAGATATGATGTCAAATTCTTCTTTTCTGCAGACAACACACACATAACCGTCGCAGCCATAATAAGCACCAACGGCACTCCCAGTATATCAAGAAAGCACATACCAACACCCTTGGTGCCGAGAATTCTTAGTATTGCCGTAACAGAATATCCATCTGTGAAGCCTCTCATTCCAACTGCAATAGCTGTTGTTATTGCACCGAATTTGAAAAAGGCGGAGAAAAACAGTACCGTCCATACCGTCAATGCGGATATTACCGCTGACGAGGTCAGTATCCTGATTTCACCGCCTGCAAGTCCTGCAAAATAATCGTACAAAAGCTTCGGCTCCGTACTGACAGCCGAAAAACTACCCACCGTAACTCCTGCTGCAAAAACTACCAGAGCGGCGATAAGCCATTTTGTAATTCTGCTCATTTATCCACTTCCTTTTCCTTTGGAATATACTGTTTTAATATATTCCTGAAGGAATGGATAAATTACAAAAGTCTTAATATTCGCTCGAAGTTACCGTAGCAAATTTTTTCTATAAGCTTGTCAGAATAGCCGTGCTCCTTAAATGCTGCAACGAGATTTGTCATATCCTGTACGCCTGTAAGGTCCTGAGGTAAAACGTCCACACCGTCAAAGTCAGAGCCTAAGCCGATATGGTTTTCACCGCCAAGCTTCAAGAAATGGTCGATATGCTTTATAATGTTCTTTATGTATGCTTTGTTTCTTCTGTTAAGGAATTTAGGGTAGAAGTTTATTCCAACCACACCGCCACGGTTGCATATTGCGCTGAACTGCTCGTCGGTGAGATTTCTTTTGTTGTCGCAGATGCTGCGTGCACATGAATGTGTTGCAACAACAGGCCAGCTCGTTACTCTCATAACGTCCCAGAAGGACTGCTCGTTAAGATGAGATACGTCTACAATCATACCCTTTTTGCAAAGCATTTCAATTGTTTTTCTACCCTGCTCGGTAAGCCTTTTTTCGCTGTCAACTCCGCCTGCAAGATGATTTGCTCCGTTCCAGGTGAGAGAAACGAATCTTACGCCCAAATCATAGAGCTTATCCACATCTTCGGGCGTTTTGATGGGTTCTGCACCCTCTAAGCTTATAAAAGCAGCGGTATTGCCATTTGAAAGAGCAGCTTCTCTTTCATCATTGTTTGTACAAATCTCAATTTTGTTTGTTTTCTTATCAATCTCAGAACGCAGTTTATTGATTATTGCTGTTGCACGTTCCATAGGTGCATTATGATATTCGGGTGCAATAAATGCAGCAAAAATCTGCGTATAGCCCTTTGGCATTCTTGTAAGGTCAAGATGACAGTCGTTTTTCTTAAGTACCTTTTTTCTGTCAAGCAATACTGATGCTGTATCACAATGTGCGTCTATAAACATCGTAATTACAATATCTCCTTTCAAAATTCCTTTGGTGAGGAATCAATTTGTAGCCTGAGTTTCATTAACTTCTTCATTGCGAGGGAAAACCAAAGCAGCAATAGCTGCTGCAGGAACTGATGCTATAATAACCGCCCAGCCTGCCGAAATGGAGGAGAGAAAGCTCCACCATTGAAATACGCAGGAGATTGCAACTGCAATACCTGCTGCAAAAGCAACAGATTTATCCGATTTAGCCTCCGGAATCACTATTGCGATAAACATAGCATAAAGACCTATTCCGAGAGCTGAGGAAATTGCATCTCCAAGTAGATTTCCTGCCAAAGCGCCGAGTGATGTACCTAAGCACCATCCGAAATAAGGTGCCAGAATAAGCCCCGACATATATGTAAAGCCGACCTTATGAGGTTTGGTTGATGCGACTGTAAAAATCTCGTCGGTAACACCGAATGCGATTGCCATACGTGCAACTATCGGCATCTTTACGAGTTTTTGCGAAAGAACAATACTCATCAGAAGATAACGGATGTTTATAACAAAGGTGGCGGCTGCAATTTCTGCAAGGGGCGCACTTTTGCACATAAGAGTCAATGCAGAAAACTGTCCGGCAGATGTCAGATTAAGTGCTGACAGGGCGATTGCTACCCAAACCGGAACGTTTTGAGCACTTGCTGTCATTCCAAAGGAGAAGGATACTGCCAGATATCCGAGTGCGATAGGCAAACCGTCCTTCAACCCGTCTGTAAATATTTTTTTCATTCCAAACTCCGTTATTACATAATTTTTCAACTTATATTATCTCTCAAAATTGATATTTTGTCAATAGTAATGAGAAGAAAAACTGCACTTTGAGTGTTTTGGGATTTTATCCTATTGTTATAATGCGGATAACACAAGCTGACGATGCAGATGTGTCAGAATAGAGGGTTACTCTGTTTTTTATGCGTCCTGAAATAATATCGTCAATACTTGTTGTAGAAAATTCAGACAAATCACTTATATCAATAATCTGGACATCCGGTGAAAGAGAGTATACGTTATTACCTACCTTTATTCTGCTTGTGTCTGCAGCTGCAACCGTTCCGTTTGCTATTTCGAACAGCTTCTTGAGTGTATCGGAATCGGTGCCGTTCAAGCTGAACAGAACGGGGTTTCTGACAGACAATCCTGATACGGTAAAGCTTGTGTTATAACTTTTTTCTGTGCCGTTTGAATAGATTTTATACCCGCCGATGCCCGAACCAGACTTAATGATACCGCTTACTATACCAAATGATGCGGTGCTTTCAACATTCTGAATATAGATTATGGCAATGTCGCCAAACGCATTTCCTGCAACCGTGTTAAGAAGCTGATTGTCGTCAATCCTTTTAGCAGTCATAGTGTCAAGGTTCAAAAGCTGACAGGATGCTGATTTTTCTGTTGTATATGAATTTCTTTGTATAACAACTGCATCCTTCAGAATGGTGGTGCCGTTCAAGGTCCTCTTTTGAACATCCAAAGAACCTGATTGTCCCGATTTCTTCTGCTGAAGAATAAGCTTTGCCTTTGAGTTTTCGTATGTGATATTCACAAGCTGACCTATCATATGCTTGTAATCGGTGATTGTTATAATTCTGTGTTCCTGACCGTCCGGCATAAATATGTCGGCATAGATTTCGGTTGCACCTTCATTAAGACCTGCTTCTGCTATCTGTGTACCTGTTCCAATAACAACTCCGTAGTTTTCGTACACAGAATCGGAAAGCTCGGTGGCAAAAACAGCCTTTCCGTCTTTTCCTAAAAGGAGTGTTACCCTCTCTCCGATTTCATAGCTGTTTGCGTTTGCACCAAGAGCCTGCGCTGCAGCATCAAAACCTATTTCGTAGCTTTTGCCTCCTACTGTTACCGTTTCAACAAAGCTCTTGGACGGTTGTGCGTCATAGTAAATGCCTGTTACCTTTTTGCTGTATACGTCCATTACATTAGAGCGTGTGTTGTAGTAAACAACATCATTTGAACAAATATCGGAAATGGTTGCCGCTTTGCCGTCGCGATAAACGGTAAGTCCCAAAGCTTTAATATCCATACCTTCAAGATTGGTGTCTGCGGTTGTATAGTTCTTTCTTGCAATAACCGGCTCGACATCTTCGCCGCCAATAACTGCAAAACTCCATCCGCCGCCCTCGCCGTAGAAGGTGATGTCTGTACCTGCCTTTATGCTTCCTTTAGCCTGCAGGAAGGTCTGCTTGCTGCCATCTGCATAAACCTCAAATCCGCTGGTGAAGGTGTATGAACCTGTTTTTCCGTTAGAAACATAGCTTATTGTGTTATCTGTTACGGCATTTACATACACCGACATCTGTTGTGTAAATTCGCTGTTGCCGTCTGTATCTGCTTTTAATGCGACAAGATTGGAATTTTTATCAAGAACGGCATAGTCAGCAAAGAAGCCTACCTCCTTCCCGAATGTCATTTTTGACGTGTACGTTTTGGAATCTGATAAACGTACTTCCCTGCCACCATTTGCGGAATCAACCACCACGATATCTCTTACGACCGTATAGCCTGCTTTCTCTAAAAGTGTTTTATCTGTCTGACCGTTCAAATCACTGAAAAGTGCACGGTCTATCATAACAGCGGCATCACCTCTGGTGATAGCATCTGACGCAGCATAATTCATTCCATCGCTTATTCCGAGAGCCTTTGCGGCATCTATATAATTGTTTGGCCAGTAGTAGCCAACAGTATCTTCCTTATACTCAAGTACCCTTAAAATTATGGTAAGACACTCAGCAAAGCTGATTGTTTTGTTTGGCTGAAAACTACCGTCAGGATAGCCAAGAACTATGTTTTGAGATGATACATAATTCACATAAGGCGCACACCAGGACGATGAAACCGCCACATCAAAGAATGCAGAAGTAAAGCCCATCGATTTTGCTTCTGTATTCTTTCCGAGCGCACTTACTATAATCCTCGCAAATTCTGCGCGGGTGATGGTATTATTTACGCCAAAGTTGCCATTGCCATAGCCTGATACTATACCCAAATCTCCGAGTCTGTAAATTGCTTCATACGCTTTGTCGGTGTATGCTACATCGTTATATGCAAATGCCGTTGCCGACGAAAGCGTTGTTGCCAGGCAAAGCAATAATGCCAAAGTTTTCTTTATATTTCGCATTTTGTTCCTCCATTATATCAAATTACTTTTACTCAAAACAATACAAAAAAAAGTAGTAATATGCGATGCTTATTTTTTTGTGTTATTCAGAGCGAAGGGCTTCTATCGGATTTAATTTTGCCGCACGTCTTGCCGGCGCAATTCCGAAGAATACACCTATCACAATCGAAAAAGTGAAGCTCAGAATTACCATATCCGTCTGAACGACAGTTTGCATAGAAATAATATTTCCGACAACAGCGGCTATAATTATTCCGAAAATAATACCAACTATCCCTCCAAGCCCCGACAGAACAATCGACTCTATCAAAAATTGAAGCAGAATATCGGTGGTTCTTGCGCCGATTGCCTTTCTGATACCGATTTCACGTGTTCTCTCGCTGACAGTAACAGTCATAATATTCATAATACCAATACCGCCTACAATGAGTGAAATTGCCGCAATTCCGGCAAGCATAGTTGTCATAGTACCCATCATTTCATCAAGGGTATCTATCATTTCGGCAACAGAATTTACCATAAATCCTGTGTTTGTTCCGAGCTTTTTTGTTATAAAGCTTTCAAGTGCAGTAACTGCATTTTCCACTTCGTCCTCGGTTGTTGCCGCAAAATAGAATGTATTCATCCTTGCTTGCTTTAAGAATCTCATAGCTGTTGTATATGGTATAGTTACTTTGTTGTCAGAAGAATTTTCTGTTGAATTGCTTGTTTCCTCGTAGCAACCAATGATATTGAATTGTCTGCCGTTCAGCTTGATTGTTTCTCCTACGGGGTCCAAACCTCCGAACATTTCTTCTTTTATGTAGCTGCCAACAATGCAATTATATCTTCTGTTGCTTACGTCGCTGTCCGAAAGAAAACGTCCGCTTGAAAGCTTTGCGGCATTAGGCTGGATTTCGGAATAACTGCTGTCATATGCACTTAATGATGTGTTAAAGTTCGTTCTGCCGGATTTGGCGGTTACATTTCCGCTTAAAGTCGGCGACATTGCAGATACAAGGTCAGGGTTATCTTCTAAAAATTCCTGCATATCCTCGATGCCGATAGAGCGTGTACTGTTTCGCTGGAACATCATATTGACAGTAATAAGCTTTGTTCCCATCTCTGCCATGGAATCGCTTATAACCTTGGTAGCACCTCCGCCAATTCCGGTGAGAATTATAACTGATGCAACACCTATTATAATACCGAGCATTGTAAGGGCTGAGCGTCCTTTGTTGCCCAGTATGCTTTTCATCGACATCTTAAAGGACTGAAATATCTTTCCCATTACGCTTCGCCTCCAATCCCACTGTCAAGATCAGCTTTTACTGCACCGTCGTTGACATTATCGGCAGAGGCACGGTTCTCTCTGTTATCTATATCGCTTGTGATTCTTCCGTCGTGTATGGATACAATCCGTTCCGCCTGTTTTGCTATTCCGAGGTCGTGAGTGATTATTACTATTGTGTTCCCTTCCTTGTGCAAGCCGTGGAGCATTTGCATTATTTCGATACCTGATTTTGAATCCAATGCACCTGTCGGCTCGTCGGCAAGTATCAGCGATGGTCTGCTTGAAAGAGCTCTTGCGATAGACACTCTTTGCTGCTGACCGCCTGAAAGCTCTGTGGGCTTATGGTGCATCTTGTCCTTAAGTCCTACTCGCTCCAGTGCCGCTTCTGCCATTTCTCGACGCTTTGTAGCACCTATTCCTCTGTAAATGAGTGGCAGCTCGACATTTTCCACAGCCGAGAGCTTTGGCAGAAGATTGTATTGCTGAAATATAAATCCGAGTTTTTTATTTCTTAAATCAGCAAGCTGATTATCGGTCATCTTGCTGCCCTCAACGCCCTCTATCCAGTATCTGCCGCTTGTCGGAACATCAAGACAACCTATCATATTCATAAGAGTTGATTTTCCTGAGCCTGACGGTCCTATTATCGAAACAAATTCGTGAGGCTTTATATGGAGGTCTACACCGTCTAATGCACGGACCTCATTTTCGCCCATCTTATAAACTTTGGTTATACCCTCAAGCTTTATCATCTTATCATTCCTCCGCCGGGCATACCGCCCATTCCACCGGGCATACCACCCATTCCCATCATCATATTACGTGATGATTCGGTAGAGGTTGATTGGGCATATATCTCATCACCTTCGGAAAGTCCGGAAAGAATTTCGGTGAAGTCATTACCAATTACACCGACCTCTACAATAACCGTTTCAAAGCCTTCGGGCGCTTCGGGGAGTCTTCTTTCGCCTTGCGCTCTGTTTGCGTTACTTCCGGCAGACTTTTTGCTGTCTGTCGCACCCTCAGGTCTTTCGCCCCCCGGCATAGCTCCTTCGGGCATACCCTCAGGACTTTCTCGTCTTGGCATTTCACTCTGCGGCATAACGTCTTTGTCTGTCTTTTCGGCCTTTCCATCGATCTTCTTGAAGACATAATACATAGTACCAAGCTGCTTAACATCCTCCGACGGAACATAGAGCGTATTGCTTGAAGATTCAACTACAACGCTGGCATCAACATTCATGCTCGGTCTTAAATTACCCGGCTCGTTTATAACAACCTCTGCTGTATATGTTGTTACGCCGTTTGATGATGTGCCCTCAACTGAAATAGTGGTAATCTCGCCGTAAAAGGTTTCCCTGGGAAGTGCATCGCAGGTTACCTCAACCTGCTGTCCTGATGTAACCTTTCCAACATCAAGCTCGTCTATATCAAGAGTAAACTTTAGCTTGGACACATCAGCTAAAACCATCAATGTCTGTGATGAGTTGGTTTTGTCTATTGTATCTCCTGCTTTTGCATTTTTTGTGATTATTGTACCTGAAATCGGAGCTGTCAGGTTATAATCCTCCAACTGCTCCTGTGCATCAAGCATAGAAAGCTTTGCACTTTCGTAGTTGTTCTTGTTGCTTTTTATACTGTTTGTAACAGAATCACTGCTGATAACAGCAATAGTTGTACCGTCATCGACATAATCGCCGTTTGAGTAATAAAGGCTGGTAACGGTTCCTTCAGTTTCCGCCATAATGGTGCCGCTGTCGGAAAGCTTAATTTCTCCTGAGCCTGGGCTTACTGCATTGCCTACCGAGCCACCGACTGTCATTCCTGCTGCAAAAACACCGGGATTTTCAAATTCGATTGTAACATTCACAAGCTTTGAGCCGTCTGCACCTGCGTGTGAATTAGCCTCTTTATGTACTACTGTTCCTTCAACATTGCTCATATGTATGGAGCTTGAAACGTAAGCGCTATCGCC
Organism: Eubacteriales bacterium; assembly: GCA_018384175.1. GTDB lineage: Bacteria > Bacillota > Clostridia > UBA1381 > UBA1381 > HGM11525. Next base: position 35,954 of record JAHAZB010000082.1, on the reverse strand, counting down.
TACCGATATTGCCTGCGCCTGCGATTCATTGAAAGGCAGGGTTACCTTCAAAAGTACAGTATTGTTAATGTCTGCAATTTTGGTGCCGTTTTTCACATCATCACCGACTTTTATGTCGAGGTTTGATATAATGCCGGACGAAGTTGCTTTTATGTATAATTTCTCCGAGTCTTTTAGTGCGTTTTAGTAGTTAGTTTTGCTGTTGTCGAGAGAAATTCTCTGCTTTTGCATGCTAATATCTGTTTCCGAGGTATCAAACTGGTAAAGAAGTGTTCCCTCGTCGACAGTATCTCCCACTTCATATGGACATGAAATAATATCTCCTGAAGCTTTAGCGATTATTTCGTATCTTTCAAATGGCTCAACTGCGGCACTTCCTGTTATTGTGAGGGATACATCTCCTCGCATTACAACATTAGCAGAAACCTCACCTGTATTTTTAGAGGCAGCCTTCTTAGCATTGCACCCCTTGAGTGCAAATAATGCAATCACAATCGCCGTAATCGCAACCAATATAAGTATAACTTTCTTCTTTGTAAAATTTGATAGTAGTTCTTTCATTCTCAACACAGATTTATCCTCCTTTATTACCTATCCTGCTCATTATACACCACACTTTCAACTTTGGTGTGTATGAATTATGAACAGTTTGTAAATTCAGAAGACATTTTTTTGATATTTCGTAAATGGCAGGGTTGATTTTTTGAAAAAATAGTTGTACAATAGTATTATATATTTGAAAGGATGATGTACTTATGTCAAGAATAGAAACAAAATGCATTCAGGAGGGCTATAAGCCGAAGAGCGGAGAGGCGAGAGTTCTGCCGATATATCAGAGCACTACATATAAATACGATAGCTGCGATGCTATGGGTAAGCTTTTTGACCTTGAGGCAGAAGGATATTTTTATACCCGTCTTGCAAATCCGACTGTTGGATTTGTTGAGGAGAAGATAGCAGCTCTTGAGGGCGGTGTTGGCGCTATGATGACATCATCAGGTCAGGCGGCGAGCCTTATGTCAGTTCTTACAATCGCCTCGGCAGGAGACCACATTCTCTGTTCAGCTGCAGTTTATGGCGGCACACTTAATCTGTTGGGTGTAACATTAAAGAGAATGGGTATTGAAACCACATTCGTAAATCCTGATGCATCGCTAGAGGAGCTTCAAAGCCATATCCGTCCGGAAACAAAGGCGGTTTTCGGCGAAACTATTGCCAATCCGGCACTTACAGTTCTGGATATTGAGAAGTTTGCAACTCTGGCACATTCAAATAATATTCCTTTAATTGTAGACAATACCTTTGCAACACCTGTGCTTTGCAGACCGCTTGAGCACGGTGCTGATATCGTTATACATTCCACATCAAAGTATATGGACGGTCATGCAGTAAGCCTTGGCGGTGTTATTGTTGACGGTGGTATCTTTGATTGGGCGGCAAGTGGCAAGTTCCCTGAATTTACTACTCCTGATGACTCTTATCACGGAGTTGTATATACCGAAAAATTCGGTAAAGCTGCATTTATTACAAAAGCAAGAGTACAGCTTATGAGAGACTTGGGTTCTTCGCCAGCGCCACAGAATGCATTTTTGCTCAATCTCGGACTTGAAACACTTCATCTTCGTATGAAGCAGCATTCTGAAAATGCTATGAAGGTTGCTACATTCCTTGCAAATGACAGCAGAGTTTCGTGGGTTAATTATCCGGGACTCCCCGACAGCAAATACAAGGATTTGGTTGCAAAATATCTTCCTGACGGAACATCAGGAGTTGTTTCCTTTGGTGTCAAAGGTGGCAGAGAAGCGGCAATACGTGTGCTTGATAGCTTAAAGCTTGCTGCGATTGTTACACACGTTGCAGATGCGCGTACCTGTGCGCTTCATCCGGCAAGCACAACTCACCGTCAGCTTACCGACGAACAGCTTGCAGAGGGTGGCATTGGTTCAGATCTTATCCGCCTTTCAGTCGGCATCGAGAATGCGGCAGATATTATCGAGGATTTGGATGCTGCGCTTTCAAATATCTGAAGTTAAGAAAGGCTTTTTGCTATGAATAATAAAAATATAGGCAGAAAGATTATAAAAATATTCACAGTTATTATTGCAGTAATTCTCTTGATTGCAATAGTAGCAGTTCTTGCCATGCGCTTCGTGGTATTACCCAAAATCAGTAAAAAGCTTCAGGAGTCGGGCAGAGGTGAACTGGCAGCGATAGTTGACCAGAACAATAATTTTGGCTCGTTTGCAATGCTGAGTGGTTTTTTTGCGGATAAGGGCGTGATTGAATTTATTGCCGGTCTTGACGGGGAAAATGTATCTGACATGGCAGAGGTTATTGAGACGATTGAAAAGGAGACTGAGGAAGAAGAAACACAGTCTGATAAGACAAAGCAACAACCGTCAAAGCCCAAAAATCCGAATGCGTCTCACGATAATGCGTGGAAGGTTGGTATGACTTTACATATGCCGGAAGGGCTGAATTCTGTTAATAAAGAGGAAGACAGTAATGTCGAAATATTGATGCCTGAAAGCATTATGCCTCCGCAGGACAAGAGCGGCACTACGGCTTATGAACGTATTGCGGCTGTTGCAACAAGTCAGGAAATGGCAGACGGACTTGCAATTATAAGTAAGCTTGATATGGGCTATGTAGCATCATTGATGGCAGATGGACTTACTTCAAGCGAAAAGAGCGAGCTTAAGAAATACGTTTACTCAAAATTGACAAGCTCAGAAATCTCAAGAGCACTCCAACTTTATAATAAGTATAAAAAGTATCTGTGAGGCAGGGAATATGAACAAGCTTGATGAGTTAGCAATAAGAAAACATTTGCCGGCGAGTTTGAGAGATATAGAGATTACATTGTTTGACAGCATTGATTCTACAAACAGCTATGCAAAACAACTGGACGTTGATTCGGTACACCTGATAGTCTCTGATACACAAACGGGAGGAAGGGGCAGAGTTGGAAAAAGCTTCTTTTCGCCTGAGGGTAGCGGAATATATATGACTCTTGCATTAAAGGAACAGGAAACTTGCGATTTTACAACAGTAATAGCGGCTGTTGCGGTTGTGAGGGTTATAATAAAAAGAGGCACCAGCAATGTTGGTATAAAATGGGTTAATGATATTTTTCACAAAGGCAGGAAGGTCTGCGGAATACTTTGCGAGAGGAAAGAAAATACGGTTATTATCGGAATTGGATTAAATCTTTTTACTACGGTTTTCCCGGATGATATTGCGGAAATAGCCGGTTCGCTGGAGCTTGATTGCGACAGGAACGGGATTATTGCAGAGATTACTGCTGAGCTGTTTAAGGTAAAAGAGCTTAATCCACAGGAAATTATACGAGAGTATAAAAGCCATTTGTTTATACTCGGAAAAGAAATAGAGTATATAAGGAATGGCACTGTTAAGAAAGGTATAGCCACTGATATCAACGAATATGCGAATCTGATTGTAAAAACAAAAGACGGCGAGGATATTCTTTCCTCCGGGGAAATAAGTCTTAAAAGCAAAAATTTTGCAGAATAGAAAATGGTTGCAGGAGAAATCACTGCAACCATTTTTGTTTTTTTGGAAACTAAAAAGCACCGCGGAACGATGCTTTTAGGCTTGATATGTATAGGATCTGAGGGTGGAAGTAATTCCCTACGCAACATATTATATCATACACTATATCATATTGCAAGTCTTTTTTTATAAATATTGTAGATTTTTTTTGGAAAAATCTTTTTTTGACACAATATGTTCCAAAAATTGCTTTTTTCGATAAAATAATGCAAATATCTATATATTGTGTTTTAGTTATCTGGTGTCAAAGCCTCTATTTTCGGGTAACATATTTTCCTGAAGAAGATAAAGCACAAGACCATTGCGACAATTTCTGCTATCGGTAATGCTGCCCATACTGCAGGGAAGCCGAAAAGTGATTTCAGAATGTATGCGCAGGGTAATATTATAACAAGCTGACGTGCGATGGATATTACCATACTAATTGATGCTGCGTTTATCGCCTGTAACAGTGATATTATAACGATACAGTATCCTGCGAAACAGAAACCTATGGGGATTATTCTTAGTGCTGGTACTCCTACCTGATACATAGCCGAATCTGCGTCAAACAGATTGAGGAAGAATTCGGGGAATATCATAATCAAAGCTGTACCGATTGCCATCATAGAAATTGAAATCTTGAGTCCCAGTCTCATAGCCTCGTATATGCGCTCCTTTTTGCAGGCACCGAAGTTGTAGGCGAAAATAGGAATAAGAGCATTGGTAAGACCGAATATCGGCATAAAGATAAAGCTGTTTATCTTGAAGTAAACACCGAAAATCTGGATGGCAACGTCTTCGCCGAGTATTTTATTCATACCAAACGTCATTATGCTTGTAATAGACTGCATTACAATCGCCGGAACACCGACACGGTAGATGTCTGCGATAACCTTAAAATCGGGACGAAACTGTCTGAATGGCAGCTTAATTTCCTTATTATAACGATAGTTAAGGAAGAATGCCATTGCCGCTGCGAACCATTGTCCAATGACAGTTGCCATTGCTGCTCCGACAATTCCCATTTCGGGGCAACCTAAGTATCCGAATATCATAATAGGGTCAAGGATGATGTTCATAATTGCGCCGGACATCTGCGACATCATACTAAGATGTGTCTTGCCGGTTGCCTGCAGAAGTCTTTCTGCTACAATCTGCATAAATACACCGAGAGAAAAAACGGTACAGATAAGCATATACTGCCGTCCCATTTCGATTGTCTGAAGTGTGTCGGTAAAATACTGAAAGAATTTATCCGAGAACAAAAGACCTATTATTGCAACAAAGACAGATGAAAGTATTCCGACAAACACGCCGTTTGTCGCAGCCTTGTTTGCAAGGTCAAATTTACCCTCGCCAAGTCGTCTTGAAAGAAGTGAGTTGATACCTACACCTGTGCCGGATGCAAGAGAAATCATCAGTGATTGCACCGGAAAGCAAAGCGATACTGCTGTAAGTCCGTCCTTGCTGTATTGTGCCACGAATACCGAGTCAACAATATTGTACAAAGACTGTATCAGCATTGATATCATTATAGGCAGTGCCATTGTAATAAGAAGGCGATTCATTTTCATTACGCCCATTTTGTTTTCTGTTTGCATAATATTCATTCCCTTTCTGAAAAAACAACATTCCCATTATACTATATTTTTCGACATTATGCAATAGATAGAATACACAACAATTCTGTACTATAAGATTTCTTAACAATTGACAAAACTGACTCGATGTGCTATTCTTTATAATGGTGTAGTATTGAGAAAAGGAGGCGGAGTCAGATGACGCTTGAAATTAGCGATGGTGCAAACTTAATAGTCAAAAGCTTACAGCAATCAGGCTATGAAGCATACATAGTCGGTGGAGCTGTTCGTGATTTGGTTATGGGCAAAACTCCGCACGACTATGATATTACTACCTCTGCAAAGCCAGCGGAGATAAAGTCGGTTTTTAAGAAGACCATTGACACCGGAATTGCACATGGTACGGTTACTGTTGTGGAAAGCGGTGTCGGATATGAGGTTACTACCTTCAGGACAGAGGACAGCTATGCAGATTCGAGACATCCTGACAGTATTGCATTTGTGGCTGATATAAAAGAAGATTTGGTACGTCGTGATTTTACAATAAATGCGATGTGTTATAATGAAGAAGTAGGAGTTCTGGACTACTATGGCGGTAGGGACGATATAGCGGCAAAGCTTGTACGAACGGTCGGAACCCCCGAAAAACGATTTACCGAGGATGCGCTCAGAATGCTTCGTGCAATTCGCTTTTCGGCTGTGCTTGGATTTGAAATAGAGGAGAAAACTGCTGAGGCAATAAAAAAATGCGCGGCGCTTATACGCAGAGTGAGCAGTGAACGGATACTTGGTGAGCTAAATAAAATTCTGCTTTCCGACAATCCGTATTATATCGGGAAATTGCGTGATTTGGGACTTATGCGCTATATTATTCCCGAGCTTGATATCTGCTTTGATACACCTCAGAGAAATAAGTATCATATATACGATGTAGGAACACATATACTGCACGCAACTGCAGAAACGAAAAGGGATTTAATTTTGAGATGGGCGGCACTTTTACACGATATAGGAAAACCTATATGTATGAGCACCGACCAGAACGGTATAATACATTTTTACGGTCATCATAAGGAGAGCACAGCTTTGGCAGAAAACGTTCTACGCCGTCTTAAGATGGATAATGACAGCAGACGAGATATACTTGTGCTGGTAGAGAATCATGATGTAAGAATAGACCCGACACCGCCATCGGTAAAACGTATGCTGACAAAGGTAGGGGACGTGCTGTTTCCTAAGCTGCTAAGCCTGCAAATTTCGGATAACCGAGCGAAGAACGAAAAATTTCTTGTAGAAAAGCTTAACCGCATAGATGCGGTCAGAGCTGTTTATGAAAAGGTTGTTGCAGAAGGGCAGCCGTATATGCTGTCCGATTTGGTAGTAAATGGCAGAGATTTGATAAAGCTTGGATTTAAGGCAGGACGTGAAATTGGTGATACATTAAAAATTCTGCTCGGTGAGGTTTTGATAAGCCCTGAGCTTAATACAAGAGAATACCTGATTAAAAGAGCAAAAGAAATAAGAAGAAAGGGACGGTAAAAGTGAAAAATTACGAAGGTTACAAATATATTGAAGGCGGCGTGTGCGCTGCAAAAGGTTTTAAGGCAAACGGGCTTAACTGCGGTCTTAATCCGAACAAGGATAAGAACGATTTATGTATAGTTGTTTCGGATGTATTGTGTAATGCGGCGGCAGTCTACACAACAAATAAGGTGAAGGGTGCACCTATCACCGTTACCAAAAAGCATCTTGAAGCAACTTACGGAAAATGCCGTGCGGTTATTGCGAACTCAAAAAATGCCAATACCTGTAATGCGGATGGAGAAGAAAAGGCAGAAAAGATGTGTTCACTGGCTGCTGCAGAGCTTGGAATAGATGCAAATGAGGTTATTGTTGCATCAACGGGAGTTATCGGTCAGATTTTGCCTATTGAGCCGATAGAGAACAATATAGCTGCACTCTGCGACGGTCTTTCATATGATGGCAACCTGGCGGCTGCAACGGCTATTATGACAACAGACACCGTAAAAAAGGAGGTAGCAGTTGAGTTTGAATTGGACGGAAAGGTTTGCCATCTTGGCGGTATGGCAAAGGGCAGCGGTATGATTCATCCGAATATGGCAACTACTCTTAACTTTATTACAACCGATGCCAATATTTCAAGTGCGGCAACCAAAGCTGCTCTTTCGGAAATCACAAAGATTACATATAACTGTCTGTCGGTAGACGGAGATACATCTACTAACGATATGGTCTGCGTTCTTGCAAACGGTATGGCAGGAAATAGCGAGATTACAGAAGACTCGGATGCATATGCAGTATTTAAGCAGGCACTCTTTATCGTGATGAGCGAGCTTACAAAAAAGCTGGCAAAGGACGGCGAGGGTGCGACTAAGCTGATTGAATGTACCTGCGACGGTGCTCCCAACCTTGATATTGCAATTATTGTTGCAAAAAGCGTAATTCGTTCACCGCTTCTCAAGTGTGCAATCTTCGGTGAAGATGCTAACTGGGGAAGAATACTTTGTGCAATCGGATACGCAGAGGCGGAGTTTGATATATCAAAGGTGGATGTGGATATTGTGTCCGATGCAGGAGTTGTTACTGTATGCAGAAACGGTGCAGGAGTACCTTTCTCGGAGGATTTGGCAAAAACCGTGCTCAAAGAAGAGGATATATTCATCAATATAAATCTTAATCAGGGCGATACTTCGGCAAAAGCATGGGGCTGCGACCTTACTTATGACTATGTAAAAATCAACGGGGATTATCGTTCATAAGCATAATTTTGTATAAATTTACAAAAAGCACTTGCCAAACAGAAAAAATGTGATATAATAGATATGTTATTCCAATGATTATGTATAGGAGGAAAAGATATGGCTACATTATTTACCGTTTTGCATATTGTTATTGCAGTATTGCTCGTTGTAATGGTACTTCTTCAGGAGGGTAAGGACCCCGGTATGAAGGGTATTTCGGGCTCAACACCTGACGGCGATTCATTCTTCAGCAAGAACGGCGGAAGAACAAAGGCATCTATGCTTTCAAAGCTTACAGCAACTCTCGCTGTTTTGTTCCTTGTTACAACTTTAGTTCTTGTATTTACACAGATGTAAAAAAATAAAGGCGTTGCTTGTGAACAACGCCTTTTTTGTTGTAAAAATTTATTTTATTCCGTTCATTTTTACATATGCCATAACAGCAGCTTCTTCGCTAATGGTACAGCCCATTCTGTAAATAGGAGTTTTTCCAATCACAACATCCAATGTATCCAACAAAAGTCCCATCTGTTTTTCTTCCGATGGTCTTAAGGTCTGGTTAAGAACCTTGACAATTGCCTCTGCTTTAGGAATTTCCTCTATATGATTAGTAGTATCACGTTCTAAGAAGCATATACCCTGAAGCTTTGCTGATGTGTTTATGTTTAGGTCGGTTTTACCGCTCCATGGAGTGCCGTAAACTCTTATTTCGTCATCAAGAACTCTTATGGCAGGTTTGTCGTCATTGAGTATCTGAGCTTTTTCGCCGAAATGCTTAAGCCATAATGATGTATGAGTTGATTTTCCGGTTCCGCTCGGAGCGGAAAAAAGATAAGCTTTTCCATCCATCATAACAGCTGATGCGTGTAACAGTAATCCGTCAAAATTTATAAGCGCATCATAAAAGAACGACCCAGTCCATATATACTCACATTGGTCGGCATCAAGATGCGGATTTTCTGCTATTTTATCACTTATGTATTTGTCGGAAAGGTGAATCGTAATATTCGGTTTTTCGTGTTCGTCTGTTTTATATGCAGCAGCCTGCTTTATAAGCCTGTCATGCTTATAACCGAGGTCGACATAAAGATCGACAATTTTATGCAAATTCATACAATCCCTCCGTTTACCATTATACTGTTACATAAGTATAAAGTCAATACAGGTAATCAAAATTTAACATTTGACGATTCCTGTAACCACTCTGTCATTTCCTGCTAAATCCTTTATCACCTTTATATCGTCAAAAGCTTCTCTCATCAGCGCAGACACATCTTCACCTTGGTCAAATCCTATTTCAAATGCGAGAAGACCTTTTTCGTTAAGTAATTTAGGCGCTTTTGCTATGATGGTGCGGTAGAATATGAGCCCATCCTCGCCGCCGTCAAGTGCAAGATGAGGCTCAAAGCACTGTACTTCCTGCATAAGTGTCGGTATAACATCACTTCTGATGTATGGCGGGTTGGATACAATTATATCATATTTGCCAGACAGATTTTCGGTAAGAATATCTGCTTTCGAAAATGCCGCCCTTTCGGTAAGGCCGAGACCTTGTGCGTTTTCTTTTGAAAGAGTAAGTGCGGCATCGGATATATCAACACCTCTTAGGTATACACGCTCGTTATGATAAGCTATCGAAAGTCCAACGCAGCCGCTGCCTGAGCCGATATCAAGAATACACGCACCCTTTTTGCCAAGATATGAAAGCACTGTTTCGACAAGAGTTTCGGTGTCGGCACGAGGTATCAGAACATTTTCTGCGACCTTAAACTCAATACCCATAAACTCCTGAGTACCTAATATATATTGGAGCGGCTCGCCATTTATTCGGCGTTCTGCTGCAGAACGGACAGCTTTAACCAGACTGTTTTCAACTTCCTTTTTGTGCGACAGCACAAGGTCCATAGGCGACATTTTCAGAATTGTCCTTACAATCAGATGTGTCTCGAACATATAATTGTCGATGCCGTTAAGCTTTTTGGCTGTTTCGTTAAGCAGCTCTCTTATTACCATTTATCATCCTCCGAATTTTCGGGTATAACAGCCTTCATTGAGTTGATTGCAACTTCTATCTGACTGTCATCAGGCTCTCTGGTAGTAAGCTTCTGGAGCCAGAGCCCGGGCTTGGTAAGAGCCTTTATACATCCCTTCTGATGACGTCCTGCAAGCTTTATCACTTCATATGATAAGCCGGCAACTACCGGCAAAAGTGCTAATCTCATTACCATACGCAGTATTATGCCTGTTCTTGGTAGGAGTGCAAAGAGAATTATGCTTATTATCATTACGAATAGAAGGAAGCTTGTACCGCATCTCGGATGAAAACGAGTATGCTTTCTTACATTCTCAACTGTCAATTCTTCTCCTGCTTCATAGCAGGCGATTGTTTTATGCTCTGCGCCGTGGTATTCAAAAACTCTTTTAATATCAGACATCTGTGAAACCAAAGCCATATATCCGAGGAAAATTGCCATACGTACAATACCCTCGCACACACTTGTAAACAGGCGAGTGCCTGCCGCATCAGCAAACGGTGTCATAGAGAAAATCCATTCAATTCCTCTTGTAACAGCAGTCGGAAGAAGTATAAAGAGTCCGACGCTTAAAACGATGGATAAAGCTATTGAAAAATAGATAACAACATCCTTTATCTTATCGCCGAGCTTATCCTCAAGCCAACGGTCAAACTTGCTCTCCGACTCCTCCTCGTCCTCAAGGTCGATAAATTCTGCTGAATACATCAAAGCCTTCATACCGATTACAAGGCTGTCAATAAAGTTGATACATCCTCTTATTATCGGAAAGCTGAATATTTTTGCGCGGTTTTTTGTGCCGTTTTCATCAATACGACATTCTATTTCGCCATCCGGCTTTCGTACAGACATCGCAGTTTTGAAGGGACCGCGCATCATTACACCCTCCAAAATTGCCTGTCCTCCTATTGACGTTATATGCTTTTTACTCATTTCATATATCCCTTTCTCATATAAAAAATCACTATTTCAAGTTGTAATTTCTAAAATAATAATCCTGTTTCATCAACAAAAACAGAATAACGGCCATATTCTGCCACCGCAGCAAACCTGCGAACAGCACAGACTTCCTGCACAACAGGCAAGCGGACTTATCCTTGTACCAAAGCTCTGATAGGTTGTTGTTCGTTGAGTGAAATTCTGCTGTGCATTAAGATACTCGGCATTTGTCGGGTCCATCCTGCACGCAGTATCAAAATGCTCCTTTGCGTTCTGGTACCAGCCACGGTTCATATATATTACACCCTTGAGGTAATACCACTCGGCAGTTTTTGGGAGCTTTTCAAGCATCTGCTCAGCGGCATCGGTCATACGCATTGTAATTAACATTCTTACGCTCTGGAAGCTTACCTCAAAGTTAGTGCCTTGATAACCTCCGTAGCTGCCATAGCCTCTGCCGTACGCATTTTTAGGGTTGTCCGTCGGCTTCGCTTTGCCGGTTATAATGTCGTAGGCAAGGTTTATCTCCTTAAGCTTTTCGCTTGCCTCCTCTGCAAGAGGTGAGTTGGCATAACGGTCGGGGTGATACTTCTTGACAAGATTTCTGTATGCTTTTTTTATTGTTTCTTCGTCATCGTTGGGATTAACGCCCAACACTTCATATGGGTTCATACCCTCTTTTTCCTTTCCTTGCCTGCCGCAATCTCGGAAAGTCTGGCAGGCAGACCGATGTAGATAATATTTTCGAGCAGACTTTTGTACCTTTTTATATTAAGCAGGTCAAAAGCCGCTGCCGCCTCGGCTAATGTAAAGTTCAAAAGCCCGACAATATCCTCTCCTCGTTTCTGTTTTATTTCCTCAGCCGCAGAGCCGTCTGCAAACGGATTGTAGCTGTTTTTCTCTATATCATGCTCAAGGTCGTTGTATGCGTCGGCAAGGTATATCCATCTGCCAAGATTGTAGCCGAGCCAGTAAAGCGTTTTTTTCTCGCTTTCAGGTGCCGGTGAGAGTGTAAACATATTGCCGCATAATTTTGCAAAACAATCTGCCGCCGCATCGGGATTCTTGATATTTTTATCCTCGATTTCAGCTAATGCCTCAAGCGAGCTTACTACCGCCGCTCTTGCGTTGTCAATGTCGGGTATATCCTCTTTTATCAACCTATTCGCCAACTTGTACACAGGATTATTCTCGTCCCGTGCATCGTCATCAAGCTTTGCTTTGATAAGAATTACGCTCATATCCGCACTATACGAAATTCCTTTACCCCGAAAATGCTGAGAAGGCTTAGTGGGGTGCATAGGGCATCTGACAGACCTTTCGCAGACTGGCGCAGCATCTGAAAGTGCTTCGATAAGAATTGCAAGAAATGTCATATCATAGCTTAACGATAGCCTTGCAATCTGCGACCTCTTTCCAATTTCACGGCATAGCGAGCAATAGAAGCTCCTGAAAAGCATCATATCCTCGTTGGAAAGAGCATCGGGCGCAGGTACAATATATCCGAACATTATGCCTACCTCCCCATAATAGCTACTGTAATTATACCCTTTTATATTATATTTTTCAACTGTTTTGACCGATTATATTAAAAATTTAATCTTTGTTCATAAATAACTGACGGATTTTGTCGCATAATTTTTACCGATGTTTGCTATGTTTCGACATAAAAAGTAATCTCCGTCTGCTAAAATAATGATGTAGTATAGCTTTCGGCGGTGATAAATGTGGTAATATACTTGGATTTGGTCTTTTTGATAAATTTTTTGGGGGATTATTTGTGTTTATGGCTTTCCTCAACCGTCTATCGCAGAATTTCGGCAGGAAGACGTATTTTATCTGCATTTTTGGGCGGAATATACGGTGTAGCGGCGGTTATGCCGCATATGAGCTTCCTGACAAGTATTGCCTGCAAGCTCTTAGGAGCGGCAATACTTGCTGCGGTGGCATATTTTCCGACAAGAGGAAAAGAAATTCTGCGCGCTGCCGGTGCGTTTGTAATGTCAGCGATGCTTCTTTGCGGAGGCTGCGAGTTTGCTCAGTCAAACCTCGGTTTGTGTCGGATGCTTCTTACGGTATTCGGAACAGCTTGTCTTTTGGTGTGCGGACTTTCACTTATAAAATCCCGTATTTATTCAAGATATTTGCCCTGCGAGCTATGCTTCTGCGGTAAAAAACTATGTATAAACGGGTTTTACGACAGCGGAAACCGCCTTACCTGGGGAGAGGATGGAATAGGAGTTATAATTGCGGATGAACGTATTTTGAAGAAACTGATTTCTCCGGAAATAACCGCCTCTGCTATGACAGAATGGGTAGAGAACCAAAGGCTTACAACGGTCAGCTTTGGCGGTGCTGCGGGCGGTGTAATGAGAGGAATTATTCTTGATTATGCTAAAATTCACGGACGAAGATATGACGGCATAATACTTGCAATCAGTGAAAACAAGCTTGCTGACAGCCTTGTACTTCACAGCACTATGATATAAATTGTATCGAAAGGAATGTAATCGTAATGATGTTGACGGGAATTTTTCGCAAAATAATAGCTTTTTTACGTACAGATGAACAGGAGCTTTTATATATAGGCGGAGCGGACACACTTCCTGCACCACTTTCGAAGGAGGAGGAGCAGGAGCTTTTGTCGGATATAGACTCTGACAGCTCAAAAGCGCTTCTGATAGAACATAATCTGCGGTTGGTAGTTTATATTGCACGAAAGTTTGAGAATACAGGAGTATATGTAGAGGATTTGATTTCTATTGGTACAATAGGGCTTATCAAGGCGATAAACACCTTTCGCCCCGAAAAGAATATCAAGCTTGCAACCTATGCATCAAGATGCATAGAAAACGAAATCCTGATGTACCTCAGGAAAAATCAGAACAGGCATACAGAGGTATCAATTGATGAACCACTTAATGTTGACTGGGACGGAAACGAGCTTTTGCTTTCCGATATTCTCGGAACAGATAATGATGTTATCTGTCGGAACATTGAGCATGAGGTAGACTGCCAGATATTGAACGATGCCATTTCGCACCTTTCAAAACGTGAACAACAGATTATGAAGCTACGATTTGGTCTTGGAGGAGTAAAAGACAGAACACAAAAGGAGGTAGCAGACCTTCTGGGCATTTCGCAGTCATATATTTCCCGACTTGAAAAGAGGATTATTTCCCGACTCAAAAAGGATTTTTTGCGTATGAATCGCTGACCTTCGGGTAATAATATCCACAAAAGGAGGGATGTGGTATGGACGCGCCAAAATACAAGGAATACTCCGATAAAAAAGCGCCACGTTCACCGGTTATCAAAAATTGTATCAAGGCATTTTTGGTAGGCGGTGCGATATGTACCTTTGGCGAATTTCTGTCGCAGATATATCAGGGACTTGGAATGGGCAGGGAAGAAGCAGGCTCTCTTGTTTCGGTAAGCCTGATATTTCTGAGTATGCTTTTTACTGGACTCGGACTTTATTCAAAGCTCGCCAAGCACGCAGGAGCAGGTACATTAGTGCCGATAACCGGCTTTGCAAATGCTGTGGCATCAAGCGCAATAGAAGCCAAAAGCGAAGGACTTATTATGGGAGTCGGAGCAAAGCTTTTTACTATTGCCGGACCTGTTATCGTATATGGAATATGCGCATCTGCTGTGGCAGGATTGATTTCCTATATATTTATGATGTAAGCCTCCCTTATTAAAAGCAGATTTGCATTAAGTTTACGCAGGTCTGCTTTTTCTTTCAAATATGTCCTATTTTCCAAACGAGATGTCCTTTTATCCAAATAAAAACAAACTAAAACATTATATAATAATATTACTTGGAGAAAAGAGGTAGTTAAAATGGAAAATATTTCTTTAGTGGTAATGGCGGCAGGTATGGGCAGTCGCTTTGGCGGATTGAAGCAGCTGGCTCCGGTTGGACCGAACGGCGAAATTATACTCGATTTCTCGATTTATGATGCAGCTGCGGCAGGCTTTGGAAAGACTGTTTTTATTATAAAAAAGGCGATTGAAAAGGACTTTCGTGAAGTAGTCGGAAAAAGAATAGAAAAGCTTTTAGATGTTGACTATGTGTTCCAGGAGGTTGATGCACTGCCTGAGGGATACTCATTCGAGGGCAGAGAGAAGCCGTGGGGTACAGGACACGCAATCCTTTGTGCAAGAGAAAAGGTTTCTACTCCGTTTGCAGTTATCAATGCTGATGATTTCTACGGCAGAGGTGCATTTGAGGCTATCGGCACACACCTCAAAAACGGCGGCGGTACAGCTATGGTAGGCTATAAGCTTGGAAACACACTTACCGAGAACGGTACTGTTGCACGTGGTGTCTGCGATGTAGAGAACGGACTTCTCAAAAGTGTAACAGAGCATACCTCTCTTGACAAAAATTGCGGTTTCCCGATGGATTCGATTGTATCAATGAATCTCTGGGGATTTAAGCCGACAATCTTTGATGAGCTTGACAAGCAGTTCAAGGTGTTCCTTGATAACGTAACAGATACAGTTAAGCAGGAGTTCTTTATTCCGTCGGTTGTTGACAATATGATTAAGAACTACGGCGAAAAGGTAAACGTTCTCCCCACCGACGAGCGTTGGTACGGCGTAACCTATAAGGAGGATACCGAATCTGTCCGTGCTGCAATTGCAAAGCTTGTTGCAGACGGTATGTATAAAGGTATGTAATGGGAGGAAAACTAAAATGGATTGTGTTTTCTGCGCTATAATAAACGGCGATATTCCGTCAAAAACAGTATACGAGGATGATATGATAAAGGCATTTTATGACATTGAGCCGCAGGCTCCTGTGCATATTATCATTATTCCTAAGCTTCATATCGCTTCAGCTAACGAAATTGGCGAGGATGAAGCAAAATACGTTGCACATATTTTTGCGAAAATCCCACAAATTGCAAAAGAGGCAGGGATTGCAGAAAATGGTTACCGTATTATAAACAACTGCGGTAAGGACGGCGGTCAGACTGTCGGACATCTGCATTTCCATCTTCTCGGCGGCAGGGATTTGGGCGCAAAACTTGTATAAAAGAAAGGAGATAATCAAAATGGAACTTAAGAATTCAAAAACATGGGACAATCTTCAGGCGGCATTTGCGGGCGAGTCAATGGCACGTAATAAGTACACCTACTACGCTTCAAAGGCAAAGAAAGAGGGATATACTCAGATATCCAATATTTTTATGGAGACAGCAGAGAACGAAAAGGAGCATGCAAAAATCTGGTTTAAGCTCTTGGAAGGTATCGGCGACACAGCTACAAACCTCAAGCATGCAGCAGAAGGCGAGCATTATGAATGGGTTGAGATGTATAAAGGCTTTGCAGAGACTGCAAGGGAAGAGGGCTTTATGGAAATTGCCACTCTCTTTGAGGGTGTAGCAGCTATCGAAAAGCACCACGATGAAAGATATACAAAGCTTTTGGAAAATCTTGAAAAGGGCATTGTGTTCGAGAGAGATAACGTAGTGGTATGGAAGTGCCTTAACTGCGGACATCTTCATACAGGCAAGGAAGCACCCCAGCTTTGTCCTGTTTGCGCACATCCGAGAAGCTATTTTGAGATTAACGAAGAAAACTATTAAGATATGTATAATCCATTCCCATATTCTCTTGACAATAAGAGATATCATACATGGAATTGGTTTTTGCAGAACAAATTCGGTTGCAAGGTAACCAAAATTGCCCTAAACGGCGGTTTTACCTGCCCGAACATAGACGGTACAAAGGGAGTCGGCGGCTGTAGCTATTGCCTTGGCGGTAGCGGAGAGTTTGCCGGCTCTCCTGCTGATAGCATAACAAATCAGTTCCGAAGTGTTGCCGAAAAGATGGAGAAGAAGTGGCAGAACACGAAATATATTCCGTATTTTCAGGCTAACACAAATACATATGCACCGGTTGAAAAATTAAGAAGTCTGTACGAGGAAGCATTATCTCAGGAAAATGTAGTAGGTCTTGCTGTTGCAACAAGACCGGACTCTATATCCGATGAGGTTATGGACTATTTAACCGAGCTTAGTAAACGTACCTATCTTCTGGTAGAGCTGGGACTTCAGAGTATCTTTGATGAAACGGGCGAGAAAATCAACCGTTGCCATAGCTATAAGGAGTTTGAGGAATGTTATTTTCGTCTTAAAGACAGAGGTATAAATGTCTGTGTCCATCTTATAATAGGACTTCCGGGCGAAACACGTGAAATGATGTTAGATAGTGTTAAAAAGGTGGCGGCATTACGTCCTGATTGTATAAAGCTCCATCTTCTACATATCCTGAAGGGTACTAAAATTGCAAAAGAGTATGCAAACGGAGAATTCGGGTGTATGGAGCTTATGGAATATGTAAATGTTATAGTCGATGCACTTGAGCTTCTGCCAAAGGAAACGGTTGTGCAAAGACTTACCGGCGATGGTTCAAAGGACAGTCTTGTTGCACCTTTGTGGAGTCTTAAGAAATTTGTAGTGCTTAATGAAATTGATAAGGAAATGGTCAGACGCAACACCGTACAGGGTGCAAAATTTGATATGTAAAAACCGGGATGTTAAGTTTCTGTGCCATCCCAACAAAAATGGACACAGAAAAGCTACAAAAAACGGAATGAATCGTAATCTTTCTTTTGTTTTCGAAAGAATAGGTATTTTTTAGTGATTTTTCCTATTGAAAACAAGCGGTTGCTGTGATATATTATTTAGCAAATGTTTTATATAGGAGATGTTTGGGTTGTTTGGCTTGGGTACAATAATTAACACTGTTGCTGTTGTTGTAGGCGGTCTGATGGGATTAGTGTTGAAAAACGGTATAAAAGAGGGTGTGCATAATATTCTGATGCAGGCTTGCGGAGTTTCTACTATTTTTATTGGAGCAGCAGGCGTTATGTCAAAAATGCTTGTCATTACTGACGGAGGAATAGAAACAGCAGGAACAATGCTTTTGATTTTTTCGCTGGTTATAGGCTCTTTTTTGGGAGAACTTCTTGGGATAGAGCATAAAATGGACTCTGCAGGAGAGAAAATCAAGCAGATGGTAAAAAGACAGCATGACAATCTGTTTGTTGACGGATTTGTGAATGTATCGCTTATAATATGCGTTGGTGCAATGGCGATTGTCGGCTCGATGCAGGATGGAATCAGCGGTGATTATTCAATGCTGGCGGCAAAGTCTGTACTTGACTTTGTTATTGTGATGATATTCACATCAACTCATGGTATTGGTTCAATCTTCTCCGCTTTGCCGCTTTTTATTTATCAGGGAGCAATAACCGTTATAGCAGCAATTTTCGGCTCGTTTGTGAGTGAAGGTGTTATAAATGACCTGTCATTAGTCGGCTCGGCGCTTATATTCTGTGTCGGTGCAAATCTTTGTTTCGGTAAGAAAATCAAGGTTGGAAATATGTTGCCGGCACTTGTAGTTGCGGCGATATATAATCCAATATTAAATTTATTCTCATAAAGTATAACCCCACTTGTAATTGCAAGTGGGGTTATCTATTATTATATAATAAATTTTAACGTTATCTATAGGTTTGGACAAATTTTTGATTTAATCTAAATTCAATTTATTTAGTTTTATAAATCATTTCTAAGTAAATCCTCATAAGTTTCACGTTTCACAACAACCTTTGCGACACCATCCAAGACTGCAACTACAGCAGGACGTGGAATACGGTTGTAGTTAGAGGACATTGAGTAGTTGTATGCGCCGGTTGCCAGTACAGCAAGTGTATCTCCGACTCTTATTTCAGGCATTTTTGTATCCTTTATGAGTATATCGCCCGATTCACAGCATTTTCCGGCAATTGTAACTGTTTCAGTAGGCGCGGCATTTGCATTGTTAGCAATAACAGCAGTATATTCCGACTCGTACATAATATATCTGGGGTTGTCTGCCATTCCGCCGTCTACCGAAATGTATTTTCTCACGTTTTTGATGTCCTTGACACATCCGACGGTGTAGAGTGTAATACCTGCAGGTGCGACAATCGACCTACCCGGCTCCATGCAAATAAACGGTAGCTTTACATTACGTTCCTCTGCCACTTTTTTTACCACTTCGGAAACATGTTCTATATACTTGTCATATTCAATCGGGTCATCTGATTTGGTGTATCTGATACCATAGCCGCCGCCTAAATTGAGGATATCTATTTCGAGACCGAGCTTAGCTTTAACATCGCCAATAAAGTTTACCATAATTTCAGCTGCTTTCAAAAATGGCTCAATGTCAAAAATTTGCGAGCCGATATGGCAATGCACACCAACCACCTTGACGTTGCTAAGTCCTGCAGCCTTTTTAATAATTTCAAATGCCTCACCGTTTTCTAAAGCGACACCAAATTTGGAGTCAATTTGTCCGGTTTGTATAAAGCTGTGGGTATGTGCATCAACGCCCGGCTTTATGCGGAACATTATGTCCTGAACTTTGCCAAGCTTTGCAGCGATTGTGTCAAGTAAATCAAGCTCGAAATCATTGTCTACAACAATATAACCAACATTATTTTCAACTGCCATTTCTAACTCTGTGGCAGTTTTGTTATTGCCGTGGAAGCAGACTCTGTCCATAGGAAATCCTGCCTTTATAGCAGTAAATAATTCACCGCCGGAAACAACATCAAGACCTAACCCTTCCTCTGCCATAATACGACAGGTGAACAATGTACAAAGGGCTTTATTGGCATAGAATACAAGACCGTTGCCGTTATAGTATTTATCCATTGCGTTCTTATAGGTACGGCAGTTTTCACGGATTAAATCCTCGTCAAGAACATAAAGTGGAGTGCCAAATTCTTTAGCAAGCTCTACTGTATCATTTTTACCGATTACAAGATGGTTTTCGCTGTTTATTGTGAGATTTTTTGATACTAACATTTTTGTGCTCCCTTCAATAAATTGTTGTTTATATTACTCTATATGTTGATTTAGTTGTAGAATTAGAGTGAAAAAGTATAAAAGAGATTATTTCTGCTATTTAGAAATAGTTTCTTGAAAGCATTTACCATTTGCTTAGTGTTAAAATTTATTCTTATCTTTGCTCTTTCCGTTCTTTTGCACGTGCAAAAGAACCAAAAACCGCTGGGGGATTCCGATTTCCCCCAGACCCCTTCAAACGGCCTCGTAGGACGACAATGGCGAACATCAGCTAAACACATAGTTTTTTGCTATCCAACTTGGTAAAAACAAAAGTAAATATATACATAAAATTTTACTTTTACACAGGGGGTCCTTACGGGGGACGGAAGTCCCCCTAAGCGGTTTAGGGGTTTGGGGGAATCCGACCCCCAACAGTTTTGCGCCACTTTTGCTGCCAAAAGTGGCTATAACCGTAAAGATCAAAACAAGAAGCAAAGAAATAAAGCTGTTGTTTCTGCCATATAGAAATATTCATACAAAAAAATCATACAAAAAGAAACGACACACCTTGCCGTTTCTTCATTTCTTATTAAAAAAATCCTCCACCAGCTTTTCCGCCTCAGAAAACGCATTTTCAGGCGAAAGATAATTCATATCCTCATTCTTCCGAAACCACGTAAGCTGACGTTTTGCATACTGTCTGGTGCGAAGCTTTAATTCCTCCTTCGCCTCATCAAGTGTCATTTCTCCGTCAAAGTATCCGAAAAGCTCCTTATAGCCTATCGCCTGTGCCGCCGTTTTACTAAGAACATCCCTGCACTCGTACAGCTCTCTCGCCTCGTCCATCAGTCCGCTTTCCATCATAATATCCACACGCATATCTATACGTTTTTTCAGCACATCTCTCGGATGGTCTATCATCATATAAAGTGCGTGGTAACGGCTCGGCTTTTGCTTTGTTTCCTCCTGATGCACCGATATCGGCTTTTTGTGTATATGATAAAACTCTATCGCACGGATAATTCTCTTTAAGTTGTTCGGATGCAGTCTTTCTGCTGAAATTTTATCATATTCGGCAAGCTCTCGAAGAAGTGATTCTGCACCATCGTTTTTTGCACGTTGCTCAAGCTCTTGCCTCAGAGTGTAGTCGCAGTCCTCACCGTCAAAGTCTATATCTCTAACAAACGAGTCTATATAAAGCCCTGTTCCGCCTGCAACAATTATATTTTTACCACGGCTTTTAATATCCTCGGCAACAGAATGTGCCTTTTCGCAAAAGTCCGCAACCGAAAAGCTATCCTCCGGTTCGACAAAATCTATAAGATGATGAACTACACCATCCATTTCCTCCATTGTCGGCTTTGCCGTACCGATATTCATTCTGCGGTATATCTGCATACTGTCAGCAGAAATAACCTCGGCATCAAATCTTTTCGCAAGTGCAATTGCAAGAGACGTTTTGCCCGATGCGGTAGCTCCGGCAACTACTATCAATGGAATCTTTTTCATAGCGTTCTGCCGAACTCCTTTTCTATTTCCTTTTTAGTCATCTTTATCACAATAGGTCTGCCATGCGGACAGGTGTTTATCTTTTCCATATCAAACACCTTATTCACAAGTGCATACATCTCCATCTCACTTAGCTTTCTGTTGGCTTTTATCGCCGCCTTACATGCTATCGTATATGTAAGTCGTTCCTTTGCCGCATCTATAACCTCCTGCCTGTTATCGCCAAATGCCGTAACAAGCTCAGTAAACACAGCTACCATTGTCTCCTCATCCATCGGCGACGGTACTGCCGTTATAAACATTTCATCCTTTTTGTCTACTATTTCAAAGCCAAGCTCCGAAAGCTTTGCCGCATTTTCCTTTGCCAGAAGCTTCTCATTCGGCAGCAATTCTACCGGAACAGGCGCAATAATAGTCTGCGGTGTTATTGTCCTTTGCGAAAGCCGCTCTTTCAGCTCTTCGTACTTAATACGTTCATGCGCTGCGTGCTGGTCAATCAGCAAAAGTTCGTCCTCCCGCTCAACGAGAATGTAGGTATCAAAAATCTGTCCTGCCACCCTGAAGTTACGTGGCAGAGCATCTATTCCGCGCACTGCCTCGTGTCTCTCGCGAAGCTCTGACATAGCCACATCACCCACACCCGACGATGCTTCTCTTTTCTCCTTTAAGTAATCATAGCTATCCTTTTTTGTAAAGGCTACCTCCTCCTGAACAAAGCTCTTTCGTTTCGGTACCGCATAGCTCTGCTCGCTCTTTGGACTTTTATGCTCATATCCGACAAATCCGCCTCTTTGTACAGGTGTCTTCGCCGTTTCCCAGCCGTATTTCTGACGCGGCATAACAACAGGCTGTTCTTCTTTTTGCTCAGGTTCTTCCTGCTCACGTCTTTCAATCTCCGGAATCTGTGGCATCGAATAGAGTGCATTTTTAACCGCATGATAAACCGCACGGTAAATGAGCGAATCGTCGGAGAATTTAACCTCTAACTTAGTCGGATGCACATTGATATCTATTTCCGCAGGGTTTATGCTAATATCAAGCACCGCCATAGGAAACTTCCCTATCATTATCTGATTTTTATACGCTTCCTCAACTGCTTTCGTAATTGCAGCACTTTTTATATATCTGCTGTTGACAAAAAAGCTCTGATAACCACGATTTGCACGTGATGTTTCGCTCTTGCCGACAACACCTTTTATCTTTATCCCGTCAATATCATAGTCAACATCAATAACAGCTTTTGCATACTCTCTGCCGTAAACACAGTAGAGTGCGTTTTGCAAATTACTGTCGCCCGGAGAGTAATATACCTCTTTTGAGTCTTTTGTCAGCTTAAAGGAGATTTCCGGATGTGCAAGAATAAATCTCGACATTATATCCGCTACATATCCTGCTTCGGTTGCATCCTTTTTAAGAAACTTCATTCGTGCAGGTGTATTGAAAAAGAGGTTTTTGACTACAATCGTTGTTCCGTCAGCAGTTCCTGCCTCATCGGTACTGATATGCTCACCGCCGGCAAAGCGCACTATCGTACCAACCTCATCCTCCCTGCGTTTCGTAACAAGCTCTATTTCAGAAACAGCACCTATCGAAGAAAGTGCCTCACCACGAAATCCGAGTGTATAAATAGCATCAAGGTCCTTTGCAGTCCGTATTTTACTGGTTGCGTGTCTTAAGAAGCATTTTTCCGCATCTTCTCTCGTCATACCGCAGCCGTTATCGGACACACGAAGAAAGCTTGTTCCGCCGTTCTCAACTTCAACAGTTATCACATTCGCACCTGCATCAATTGCGTTTTCGACAAGCTCCTTTACCACCGAGGCAGGACGTTCTACCACCTCACCTGCGGCAATCTTATTGGATATTTCAACCGAAAGCTGATTTATTACTCCCAAATCAAGCGGTCTCCTTTCCGTTTACATCAATTCCTTCGCTTTTTGCGAAAGCTCATACAGTTTATTCATCGCTTCAATAGGTGTATATACCGTTGCATCGAGGTTTGCAAGCTCTCTTGCAATCTCAAGAGCTGCCATTTCGCCAAATCCGAACTGACTTTCCTCCGCCGGCTGTGAAATATTAACCTCCGGTCTTTCACCCTCACCCTTTTCTATATTCTTCAAAATCTCCTTCGCACGCTTTACCACTTCATTAGGCACACCCGCAAGTGCAGCAACCTCTATACCGAAGCTGTCATCTGTGCCGCCTCTTACAATCTTTCTGAGGAAGGTTATATCATCGCCACGTTTCTTAACGGCGATTGAGTAGTTTTTAACTCCGTCCACCATTCCCTCAAGTGCGCAAAGCTCATGATAGTGCGTTGCGAAAAGTGTTTTTGCACCGATTTTGCGCTTGTTAGCCACATATTCAGATACCGCCCACGCAATCGAAAGTCCGTCAAAGGTGGATGTTCCTCTGCCTATCTCATCAAGGATTATAAGTGAGTTCTTGGTTGCATTTGCAAGGATATGCGACACCTCGCTCATTTCAAGCATAAAGGTACTCTGTCCCTGCGCAATATCATCCGATGCACCAACTCTTGTAAATATCCTGTCAGTAATACTTATTTTTGCATATGATGCAGGTACAAACGAGCCAACCTGCGCCATAAGTGTAATAAGCGCTGTCTGTCTCATATATGTAGACTTACCTGCCATATTCGGACCTGTGATGATAAGCAGTCTGTTATCGTTATTGTCAAGAGTGGTGTCATTTGGCACAAACACCGACTGTCTTTGTATGCGCTCAACAACCGGATGTCTTCCGTCTTTTATGACAATTTCACCGCTCTGGCAGATTTCAGGCATTACATAGCTGTTCTTCGCAGCAACCATTGCCATAGAACAGAGTGCGTCAAGGTCAGAAATCACCTCACACACCACTTTAAGTCGCTCGGAAGCATTTGCCGCTTCACGTCTTAGCATTGCAAATATCTCAGTTTCAAGTGAGAACTGCTGTTCAGAGGCACTGAGTATCTTCTCCTCAAGCTCTTTTAGCTGAGGAGTTATATATCTTTCGCTGTTTACCAAGGTCTGTTTTCTGATATAGTCTTCCGGAACACTTTCCGAATTAAGCTTGGTAACCTCAATATAGTAACCAAAAACCTTGTTATATGAGATTTTAAGTGTTTTTATACCCGTTCTCTCACGTTCATACTCCTCACGTGAACGTATGTGCTTGTCGGTATTCTCACAAATATCCCTCAATTCGTCAAGCTCATCGGAGAAGCCTTTTTTAATAACCTCGCCGTCCTTTACACTGATTGACGGATTTTCCTCAAGTGCACTTGTCAGCAGAGTGCATATATCCTCCATAATATCAAGACGTGCGTAAAGACCTGAAAGTATATCGGTTTTAGTATCGCTTAAAAGGTATTTTATCTCAGGCAGTCTTTTTAGCGATTCCCTCAAGGATGCCATATCTCTTGGCGAAACAGAGCCTAAAAGCACTCTTGTGAGTATTCTTGAAATATCGTAAATTCCGTCTAATGCGTGTGCAATCTCCTCTCTGAGCATCGCATTTTTATAAAGCTCGTCCACACCAAAAAGACGGCGGTTAATTTCGATAGGGTTCATAAGCGGCTTTTCAAGCCATTGGCGGAAACGTCTTGCGCCCATAGATGTCTTGGTCATATCGAGTGCACCCAAAAGAGACCCTCTCTTTGACTTATCTCGCATAGTCTCGCATATTTCGAGAGAGCGGCGGGATTGGGGGTCGATTTCCATATACTCGTTAATGGTATAAACGTTAATATGATTTATAAACTCCAGCTTATTCTTCTGTGTATCCTCAAGGTAATTTAGGAGTCCTGTAACTGCCGACAGCATTGCCTCCGACAGCATTGCTACGCTCTCGACACCGAAATGCTCCTTTACTATTTGCGTATCAAGGAAATAGCTTTTATCTTTCTGCCCTAAATCACAGGAAAGTCTGCCTCTTAAGCTTTCGCCAAGACGTGCCATAGCACCGTCATTCATGATTACCTCACGTGGCATATATCTTGCAAGCTCGGATATTGCATCAGCCTCATCCTTTGCTTCGGTAGAAAAAATCTCGCCCGTTGAAATATCGCAGAAAACAAACCCGAATACATCGTCATAAAAACAAACGGAAAGATAGTTATTTGCACGCTCGTCCAGCATATTCTCATCAACCAGAGTTCCTGCCGTTATAACACGCACAACCGCTCTTTTTACCAGACCTTTTGCTTCCTTAGGGTCCTCCACCTGCTCACAGACAGCTACCTTATAACCTTTTGCAACAAGCTTTTCTATGTACACCTCAGCACTGTGATGAGGTACTCCGCACATCGGAGCACGCTCAGCAAGACCACAAGATTTACCCGTCAAAGTAAGCTCCAGCTCCCTTGACGCAGTTACTGCATCGTCAAAAAACATTTCATAGAAATCGCCCAGACGATAAAAAAGTATACAGTCCGGATACTCCTCCTTCGTCTGGAGATAGCTTGTCATCATTGGGCTTAATGCTTCTTTAGCCATTGAGGCTCACAGCCTTTCTTTAGTTAATTAGTGGCAGCCTCCGCATGTGCTGCAGTCGTGTGTGCAGTTGGGGTCCTGTCCGGTGATATAGAAATTGATTATTCCGTTAATCTGCTGTACAACCGCATCAAAATCCTTCTTTGCCTCAACGTAGGCTTTTATTGTCTCTGACTTTTCAACCATCTCAGAAAAGGCTTCGCTATTCTTCTTTGTTGCCTCTTCACGTGTGATTTTCTCTGCCTGCATATCACGTACAAGATTCATTCTTTTTAAGTTGAACTCCTTAAGAAGCTCCTGTGCGTTTGTGTCCGATTCCTGTGCGGCCTCTGCCGCTTTAAGAGCCTGCATTTCAGGACTCTCCTGTATCATTTCTCCAAGTTCATGTGCTTTTTCCAAAAGTGTCATTTCTATTTCTCCTTTTATATTATTTTCTTTGTCTTTTTTCTAAGGCTGAGGAAAAATTTCGTAGATTATTGCTTCGCAACGAGGGAGCTGTACTGAGGTACCGCCCCCAAGCGAGAAGTGATGAGATGCGGAATTTTAATCAGCCATCTTGCCATACAAGCTCCAAGTTTGTGCCTTTGTTATCTCAACTTCAACGTATTTTCCCTCAAGTGAGCTGTCGCCGGGGAAGTTTACTATCTTGCCGGTATCCGTTCTTCCGGTCAGCATATCCTTATCGGTTTTGCTTTCACCGTCAACTAATACCCGACAGACTTTACCTACATATGCCTCGTTCTTCTTGCGTGAAATTTCGTTCTGAAGCTCTAACATACGTTCAAAATTTTTGTGCTTCTGCTCCTCGGAGAGAACACTCTCCATCTCGGCCGCCGGAGTTCCCACTCTTTTAGAGTAGATGAACGAGAATATCATATCGAACTCCGCTTCTTTCAACAAAGTAAGAGTTTCTTCAAAATCCTCCTGTCTTTCGGTAGGAAATCCGACAATAATATCGGTTGTAATAGCCAAATTCTCGATACGTTCCTTTGCCTTATTAAGCTTTTCCAGATATTCCGCTCTTGTATAACGGCGGTTCATATCGGCAAGAACCTTGTCGCTGCCCGCCTGAAACGGCAAATGCAGCTGCGGACATACCTTTTCACATTCCGCCATTGCATCAATCAGTCTTTCTCCGAAATCCTTCGGGTGCGAGGTCATAAACCTTATTCTCTCTATTCCGTCTACCTTATTAACCATTCGTATCAGGTCGGCGAAGTCTATATCCTCGTCCAAGTCCTTGCCGTAGGAGTTTACATTCTGACCGAGAAGCGTAATCTCTGTAACTCCATCTGCCGCAAGCTCCTTTATCTCTGCAAGGATACATTCCTTTTTACGGCTACGTTCTCTGCCTCTTACATATGGCACTATACAGTATGTGCAGAAGTTATTACAGCCATACATAACCGAGACCCACGCCTTATGCGCCGCATCACGCATTACCGGAATATCCTCGGCAATCGCTCCGTCGGTATTTTCTATATCAATAACAGTTTTTCTGCTGTTATATGACCGATACAACAGCTCCGGCATACGATAAAGCGCATGCGGACCGAACACCAAATCAATCTGACGGTGTGTTTTTCTTATTTTTTCTGCAATATGCTCCTGCTGTACCATACAGCCGCAAAGAACAATCGTCATATCAGGATTTTCCTTCTCCTTGATATGCTTTAATATGCCTATTCTTCCGAATATCTTATCCTCGGCATTTTCTCTTACCGCACAGGTGTTAAACACCACCAAATCCGCTTGCTCAAGCTCTGTGCAAAAGTCATATCCTGCTTCTTTAAGCATACCACGGATACGCTCGGAATCATTTTCGTTCTGCTGACAGCCGTGTGTTTCCACCAATGCACGTCTGCGTCTTCCGTGTTCCGCTTCAAAAGCCGCGTTTTCTTCACGCAAAAGCTCATAAAAGCCCGAAACACGTGCCATTTCTTCATTATTTATGTAATTTGCCATTTTTATCTCCATTCCTGCTTTATTACAGCTACGATAAATACAGAGTATATTTTATCACATTTTTGCAGAAATTACAATATATCTGTCTTGTTTTTTTATACTTATAATGTTAAAATAATCCTATAAAGTTATAAGGGGTATAGTATTTATATGAGTTTGTTAGCAAAAGCGCTTATCGGCGCAGGAGTTCTTGTTTCCGTAAAAGGTCTTGACAACCGTCTTGAGATTACTCACTACGAGCCGCAGTTTGCCAATCTGCCTGCCGGCTTTGACGGCTTTCGCATTGTGCATATTTCCGATATTCATTCGGATACCATACCGGGTCTTACCGAAGAAATTTCCAAATGCGAGCCTGATATAATTGTAATCACAGGCGATATACTTCATGATAATGACAAATCTTTTCTTCCGACTGCAAGACTTATAAAGCAGCTTATGTCTATTGCACCTGTATATATGATATCAGGAAATCACGACCTCTGGAATACCAGATTTTCGGAATTTGTTGCTCTTTGCGAAAAGTCGGGCGCCGTGTTTATGGACAACAAGATGACCACCATTTCCCGAAATGGCGATGAAATTGGTCTTTTTGGCATTGCAGACCCATATTCAAAATCGACCGGTACAATCATTAAAAACCTTGATAATTCCTTTGCGGCATTGCCCGAATATGACGGTTTCAAGTTGCTTTTATTCCATCGTGCAAATCAGTTTGACCGCATAAAAGACAAGGGCTTTGACCTGATTCTTGCAGGGCATATGCACGGTGGTCAGTTCAGAATACCGGGACTCGGTGGCTTGATGCCGCCCAAATCAAGTCTGCCCGATTCAAAGCAGTTACTTTTCCCTGCCTATTGTAACGGTGTTTTTACTCACAACAACACAACAATGATAGTAAATCGTGGTCTGGGCAATCCGATGATTATTCCGCGTCTTTATAACCGTCCCGAAATCGGCTTTACGGTGCTGAGGCGTGGTAACGAGTAGATTATTGACAATATATGGCGATTGGTATATAATTAAGCTGTTTGAAGTTTGTATAATAGGGTGATATTAAATGGATATAACAATTCTTGGAGCAGGCAAGTTCGGCAGAACTCTGTGCGAGCAGCTGTCAGGTGAAAATCACAACATAACAGTTATTGACGTAAGCGACAGAGTTGTTGATAAGATTGTCGAGGACTATGATGTTTTAGGCATCATTGGCGACGGAATGAACATAGAAACTCTTACCGAGGCAGGAGCAGGACGTGCTGATATTTTTATTGCCACAACTGCCGCAGACGAAAAGAATATGATGACTGCACTTTTTGCAAAAAAGCTCGGCGCAAAACATGTTGTTGCAAGAGTGAGAAATCCACTCTACCGCAATCAAACAGGCTTTATGCGTGAGGAAATGGGAATTAGTCTTATGATTAACCCTGAGCTTGAGGCGGCAAGAGAAATTTCACGTATGCTCAAATTCCCTGCAGCAGCCAAAATCGAAACCTTTGCAAAGGGCAGAGTGGAAATGGCAGAGGTTCGTATCCCGGAAGACTCAGAGCTTTCCGACCGCTCACTTCGTGAAATCGGCAAGAGAATCAAAAGTACAGCACTTATCTGTTCGGTGGAAAGAAATGACGATGTAATTATTCCAAACGGTGATTTTATTATAAGAAGCGGCGACAGAATAAATCTCACCGCCGCACATACCGAGCTTTCTTCCTTCCTGAAGGAATCGGGTATTATTACTTCAAAAATCCGCTCGGTTATGATTATCGGCTGTGGTGCAACCGGATTTTATCTTACAAAGCTTTTGGGTGAATCGGGAATCAGAGTCAAGATTATTGACAACGATATGGAAAACTGCGAAAGAATAAATAATCTTCTTCCCAAAGCAGATGTTATTTGCGCAGACGGCACCAATCATCAGGTTTTACTTGAAGAAGGTCTTTTAACCTGCGATGCTCTTGTTTCCCTTACCGGTGTTGATGAGGAGAATATTATTGTATCGCTTTTTGCAAAGGCAAAGGGTGTGGAAAAGGTTATAACAAAGGTCAACAACTCTATGCTTTTGCCTATTATAGACAGCTTTGGACTTGACAGCATTATAACACCCAAAGATGTTGCCGCAAACATAGTAAACACCTATGTGCGAGCAAAAGAGAACGCAAAGGGCAGTAAGGTTTTAACCCTTTATAAGCTCGTCGGCGGTCTCATAGAGGCGCTTGAATTCAGCGTTGCAGAAGAAGCAAAATACACAGGCGTTAAGCTTAAGGACTTAACCTTAAAGGCAAATGTGCTTATAGGCGCAATTGTCAAAGGTAACCGCCTGATAATTCCAAACGGCGAAAGCACTCTTGATGTCGGCGACAGAGTTATGGTCGTTACTAAAAATTCACATTTTGACGATTTATCACAGTTGTTTGAATAATTGGAGGCTTAAAGAATGAATTACGGTCTGGTTTCCCAAACTATCGGGAAAATTATGCTTATTACCGGCACTTTGTTTTCCTTGCCTGTTTTTGTGAGCTTTATATACTCAGATGGCTGTGCAATGGCGTTTTTATTGCCGATGGCGATAATGCTTATAGCAGGCTTTTTTATGACAAGGGTAAAAAAGGAACAAAAGAGCTTGTACATAGGCGAGGGGTTTTTGATTGTTACGCTGACCTGGATTTTAATATCCATATTCAGCGCTATGGCATTTGTTCTGTCAGGTGCAATCCCGTCTCCGATTGATGCACTTTTTGAATCGGTATCGGGTTTTACTACAACCGGTGCAACAATACTTGCAGAAATTGAGTCTTTGCCAAAGTCTGTGCTTTTCTGGCGAAGCTTTACTCACTGGATAGGCGGTATGGGTGTTCTGGTTTTCATTCTCGCAATCACATCAAACGGCGAATCTAAAAATATGTATATTATGAGAGCTGAATCTCCAGGTCCGAAGGCAGGAAAAATAGTATCTAAAACTAA
This sequence comes from Eubacteriales bacterium, assembly GCA_018384175.1. GTDB lineage: Bacteria > Bacillota > Clostridia > UBA1381 > UBA1381 > HGM11525. Next base: position 5,305 of record JAHAZB010000082.1, on the reverse strand, counting down.
AGACACTGCCAGAATCCTCTACCTCATATATGTAGGTCTGACAATCACCGAAACAGCATTTCTTCTGTTTGGCGGAATGTCGCTTTTTGATTCGGTCGTAACAGCCTTTGCAACCGCAGGAACAGGCGGATTTTCGGTTAGAAATGCAAGCATCGCCGCTTATGACAGCGCGTATATTGATTATGTTACTGGTATATTTATGTTGCTGTTCGGCATTAACTTTACTGTGTATTTTCTTATTCTTACAGGCAAGGTTCGTGATGCTTTTAAGAATGAGGAAGTTAGGTGGTATCTGCTTATCATTTTAATTTCGACACTTGCAATTACAGCTATAATTCTAAACCAAATCGGTAACCTTGCTGATGCAATACGTCAGGCATTTTTTACAGTATCCGCTACAATCACTACAACCGGCTTTGTTTTGACAGATTACGGGGTATGGCCTACGGCAGCAAAAATTATAATATTCCTGCTTATGTTTATAGGAGCTTGTTCCGGCTCAACCGGCGGCGGAATTAAGGTTATACGTATTCTTATCCTTTCAAAGCTTGCAGGACGTGAATTAAAACTTGCCGGCAGCCCACGAACTGTAAGGTCGGTAAGCATCGACTCAAAGGCTGTAAATTCTGAAATTGTACGTGGTGTAGGAGCTTATTTTATCGTATTTATGATAACCTTTTCTATTTCGATACTGTTGGTTTCCTTTGATAATCTTACTATAACAGAGGCTATATCAGGCGTTGCAACCTGTATAAATAACGTAGGGCCCGGCTTTGAGTCAATAGGTCCGGTTGGAAATTTCAGCGAGATATCAATGTTCTCCAAAGCGATTTTAATCATAAATATGCTTTTAGGCAGACTGGAGCTGTTCCCAATCCTTGCACTCTTTAGTCCGTCTTTATGGAAGGTGTGATTTCTTGACAGAAAGAATTACTGCAATTATTTCCTTCTTCAGAAAATGTATGAAAGAGGATTTGATTACCGTTTATGCCGCACAGGCATCATTTTATATAATTATTGCAACAGTACCGTTTTTGATGCTGCTTCTGTCTGCAATGCAGTTCTTTCTGCCTCTTGATTTCGGCAGTCTTATAACTGCAATCAAAACGGTATTACCTCCAAATATCCACGAGCTTGCATACCGTATTTTATCAGAGCTTTTTGTAAAATCGGGCAGTTTTCTCTCTTTTTCTGCAATAACATTACTATGGACAGCATCGAGAGGTGTGCTCGCAGTATCAAGAGGAGTAAGGCACGTCTATCACACATCAGAAACGGTCGGCTTTATAAAAAACGTACTTCGCTCGGCACTTTACACTGTAATCTTTATTGCAATGCTTATTGTTACATTGGTTATACTTGTATTCGGACCAACTATTACAGATTTTCTGTCCGGACATTTTATTCTCTTTGCCGGAATTCTTTCATTGATAGAAAGGCTCCGTGCAATAGTATTCCTTGTAGTATTCTGTCTGTTTTTTGCGCTCGTTTACCGCTCGCAATCGGGCAGAAAAATACCTTTTGTCAAGCATCTGCCCGGTGCTGCGTTTTCTGCGCTCGGCTGGACAGTATTTTCTTTGGGGTATTCTGTTTATATAGAGACTTTTTCAAACTACTCATACATCTACGGCAGTCTTGCCGCAATTGTTCTAATGATGCTGTGGCTGTATTTTTGTATGATAATTTTTCTCTTCGGAGCTGAAATAAATGTATTGTTAAGCAAGAAAGGAAGTTTTTACAATGAATAAAAAAATCGGTATCATCGGTGCAGGAAATATGGGCGGTGCTATAATATCAGGAATTGCTAAAAAAGGTATTTATGACGAGGTTTTCATTTTCGACAAAAACCCTGCCACCGCATCTCTTTATGCTGCATTGTTCAGCAATAATACATATTCTGCTGGTTTATTCACCGTTGCAAGCGCGGATATTGTTATATTGGCTGTTAAGCCTAATATTTTGTATTCTGTAATCGAGGAAATCAAAAACTGTATAAAAGAAGATACCGTAGTCGTGTCAATCGCCGCAGGTCAAAGTATAGAAAAGATTGAAAAGGCGTTTGGCAAAAAGGTCAAGCTGATGCGCGTTATGCCAAATACTCCCGCTCAGGTGGGCGAGGGTATGTCTGCCCTTTCACCAAATGCACTCCTTTCCGCTGACAAGGACGCAACAGATGCGGTTGTCAAGATATTCGAAAGTTTCGGAAAAGCGGAAATCGTACCTGAAAATCTGATGGATGCTGTAACAGGTGTTTCAGGCTCATCGCCTGCATATGTTTTTATGTTTATAGAGGCGCTTGCAGATGCGGCAGTTGCGGCAGGCATGCCGAGGGATAAAAGCTACACCTTTGCGGCGCAATCGGTTTTGGGTGCGGCAAAGATGGTTTTAGAAACAAAAACACATCCGGCTGAGCTTAAGGATATGGTCTGCTCTCCCGGCGGCACAACAATCGAAGCTGTTAAGGTTTTGGAGGAAAAGGGCTTAAGAGCCGCTGTGATGGACGCGGTAAAAGCCTGTGTGGATAAGTCGAGGAGTATGTGATGACGGAAAATCAGGCTTTAGATTATATCCTTTCTCTCCCAAAGCTTACATATCCCTTGGGTAACGGACAACTAATGGAGCTTCTCTCTCTATTGGGCAATCCGCAAAAGGATTTGAAGTTTATTCATATTGCAGGCACTAACGGCAAAGGCTCTGCCGCCGCAATGCTCGGCTCAATTCTGACAGACTCGGGCTATAAAACAGGAGTTTTTACTTCACCCTATATTATCAGCTTTAATGAACGTATAAGAATAGGAAAAGAGAACATTAGCGGCGAGCGGCTTGCATATTTTACAGCGCTTGTTTCTGAAACAATGAACTCTAATAACATCAGGCTATCTCAATTTGCATTTATACTTGCATTGGCTTTGCTTTATTATAAAGATGAGCAGTGCGATGCGGTAGTTCTTGAGGTCGGATTGGGTGGCAGGCTTGATGCAACCAATATCATAGACGAAAGCTTAGTTTCCGTTATAATGTCGATAAGTCTCGACCATACTGAGCTTTTGGGTAATACGGTCGCAGAAATTGCAAAGGAAAAATGCGGCATTATAAAGCCAAACGGAGCTGTCGTGGCTTATAAAAGCTCTCCTGAGGCAATGGAAGTAATCGAAAATTGTTGCAAAGAGCAAAATGCTACTCTTTACATAGCAGGCGAAAGCCATTCTACACCTGACGGCTTTTGTTCGAACAACACAGAGTATTCTCTTTCACTCAAGGGCGATTATCAGGCAGGAAATGCTGCAACCGTTCTTGAAGCGGTTAAGGTCCTGAGGTTAAAGGGGTTTGAAATTCCCGAACAGGCTTTAAGGTCGGGGTTCAGAAATTGCACTCACAGAGCAAGATTTGAGAGGATTCGTGAGAATATAATTGTAGACGGAGCGCACAACGAGGGCGGCGCAAAAGCTCTTGCTGAAGCCTTAAAGGGCATTGACAAAAGAAAAACCGCCGTTATTGCTATGATGGAGGACAAGGCAGTAGATGATGTGCTTTTAACCTTAAAGGACTCTTTTGAGAGAGTTATCATAACCGAGCTTGATATGCCTCGTTGTATGAAAGCTGATATGCTTTCCGAAAAGGCACAGTCAGCAGGAATGAATGTACTTACAGAGCCTTGTACAGAAAAGGCATTTGAACTCGCCGAAAGAGAGGAATTTGCAGTAATATGCGGTTCTATTTACCTTACCGGCAAAGCTTTAGAATATTGGGAGGATGAAAAATGAGTAACAAAAAAGGTAGCGCCATTGCACTTATTCCCATTCTGGTGTTTTTAGTAATTTACATCGGAACGGGAGTGTATTTTCAGTATATAAAAAATGAAGCACAGGGCTTTTACATAATGCCGGTCGTTGTCGCATTCCTGATTGCGCTGACGGTGGCGATTATTCAAAAGCCAAAGGTCCGCTTTGATGAAAAGCTGCACACAATGGCAAAGGGTGTCGGTGATGAAAATATCATTATTATGATACTGATATTCCTATTTGCCGGCTGTTTTGGTGGCTTGGCAAAGGCGGCTGGCGGGTCTGAAAGCACGGCATATTTCCTTTTGAGCATCATACCGCCACGGTTTATAGTATTCGGTCTGTTTCTAATCGGTTGTATAATATCAATGGCGATGGGTACATCGGTTGGTACGATAAGCCTTCTTACTCCGATTGCGGTAGCAACTGCTCAGGAGGGTGGCTTGAATGTGGCTATGAGTGTTGCCGGTGTAATCGGCGGTGCGATGTTTGGAGATAACCTTTCTTTTATATCCGATACAACCATTGCTGCAACCAAAACGCAGGGCTGTGAAATGAAGGACAAGTTCAAAGAGAATTTCCTTATTGCTCTCCCTGCCGCAATTATAACCTGCATACTTCTTATGCTCTTCTCCAAGGGTGTGGACAAGGTTTCGGTACTCGACTATAACATTTGGCAGGCTCTCCCCTATTTTGCGGCGCTTATTATGGCAATATGCGGTATAAACGTATTTCTTGTTCTAGGAACAGGAATTATACTCTTTGCCATAGTCGGAATTTTTACGGTAGACAACTTCGGATATGCAGAAATTTTTGCAGCAATGGGCAATGGCTCATCGGGAATGTTTGAAACTATCATTGTTGCGGTTTTAGTAGCGGCAATGGGCGCTTTGATGAAAGAAAACGGTGGATTTATATATCTGTTGAATCTTATAAGACGTATCTCAAAAGGTAAGAGCGGTGCACAGTTAGGAATCGGTGTTCTGACTTCTGTGATGGATATAGCAACCGCAAATAATACAATTGCAATTGTTATGGCTGGACCTATCGCTAAGGAAATCAGCAATGAATATGGTGTATCACCGAAACGCACAGCTTCTCTTATGGATATTTTCAGTTGTGTATGGCAAGGTATTATTCCGTACGGAGCACAGATGCTTGTGGCATTAGGACTTGTGGCAGATGCGGGCATTACCCTCTCTGCATTCGATTTATTCCCATATATGTACTATACTTATTTACTGCTCCTATGTGCAATCGTATCTGTATTTATAAACGAGAAATAACTTATTGCATAAAGAAAACACCTCATATGAGGTGAACCCCAAAGTTTAGACAAAAATTAAATATTAACTTGCTTGTGAATGAGTTCGGTATTGTACCGGACTCATTCCTTTTAGTTTGATAGAAATTCTTTCGTTATTGTAGTAATCAATATATCGTTTTAACTCTTCAATAAAAGCGTTAACGCTTTCAAATTTCTCACCATAAAACATTTCAACCTTTAATCTACCAAAGAAATT
>JAHAZB010000080.1 GCA_018384175.1 Eubacteriales bacterium | reverse complement strand
TAATTATTCAGAGGAATAATATTATTACAGGAAGGAGCGATATGTATATGAAAAAGAACAGCAAAAAACCATTCAGAGAAGATTATAATATGAGCAGAATAACCACAAAGAATATTGCTAGTAATACAGAGTGTACCGGTCTTACTCCGACACCTATTGATTCAAGCGAAGAGAGAGACGCATATGCAGATATTTTTAATTTCTTTCCCGAAGATATTGCAAACAGGACTGATAACAAATAAACGGATGCTTTTGCTTAAGTAGTCAATACTTTGTAGACACAAAAAAAGAATATTTTAAGCTGCCTGTTCGAGTCTGTATTGAACAGGCGGTTTTCTTTTTAGTTTTCTTACTGGTTTTATGTAATTAAAGTAATACACCGCTTTGTCAATAACTTTTTGCAAGGCATCACTTTTCCAATATTGAAAGTACGAACGCAGAACATCTTTAAATCTTCCGAAGAAAGATTCAATAACAGCATTATCTCTTGGCGTTCCGGCTCTTGACATACTTTGAATTACGTTGTATGATTTAAGTAGGTTACGTAGTGCCATTTACCTTTATGTTTTATGTAGGTAACATCAGCTACTATCTTTTGCATTGGTTTATCTGCATAGAATTTTCTGTTTAATATATTTGCATATCTGTTATGTTCTGAACCTAAGGTTTCAGGACTTTTTTGTTATCTTACATACCCTGTAATACCAATCCTTTTCATTGATTTCCAAACAGCTATATCCGAAACCATCCAACCATATTACGCAAAACTAAAGCTAATTTTTCTTCTTTCGTGTAAAATGTATTAGTTACACCTTTTGGTCTTCCCATTATGAATTCAACTCCTTTATTTTATTATACCAAAAAATGATGGTAGACACTTTTTTGTGTCTACCATCATTATATAACTTCAGCTTTTGCATCCGTATATTTGTTATTTAACTTATTCAGTGCCAAGCGCACTAATCTCTTTACTTCAGTCTGTTCTGCCTTACCTTTAAGTGCCGCTATAATATCCGCATCACGATGACCCTCAATTCTCAAGCCAATGTACGTTGTATGAGTTTTGTCGTATTTAGCTTGTGGTGTTTTAGAATAGTCATAAGTAAAATCCATATATATCCTCCTGATTCTTTTTTTTACAAGAGGATTATAATTTTATTTATATATAATGTCAACACAAACAGAATAATATGATATATGCAGATTTGTAGCAAAAAATTATTTTGTGCTAATATCAATCTTTTCGTCACAAAGTTTAGAATATAGAATTTTCTGGCTCTTATACAAACCGAAATATCCTGACATCATATAGCTGATTGCAGATACAAGTGCAAAAATAAGAATATTATCTGAACCAAACACTTCAAGGGCAAGTATCAGTGATGCAACAGGACAATTTACAACACCACAGAACACCGCAACAAAACCAACGGCAGCTGTAAAGCCGGAATCTACCCCTAATATCCCTCCGATAAAGCATCCAAATGTTGAGCCGATAAAAAATGATGGAACAATTTCTCCGCCTCTGAAACCTGCAGTAATGGTAATTGCAGTAAATAATATTTTTAACAAAAAAGCAAAAGGTACGGCGTTTCCTGCAATTGCACTGCTGATAATATCCATACCTGCGCCATTATAGTCTGTAGTCTTGAGAATAACGGTAAGCAGAACAATGATTTCTGCTCCTACAAATGTACGTAAATAATTATTCTTAATAAATCTTTCGCTGTAATGCTCACAGGCTTTAATCGTGAGACAGAATAATATACTTACTAACGCACACATGATTGCAATTATGATAATTTTTGTAGCAATATCAATACCAGTTATATTAATAGGAGTACATTCAAAACGCACTGGAGCGATTCCAAATATATCTGCAACATAAAAAGCGGTAGCGGCAGATATTACACAAGGAACCAGGGCTGCATAATGCATTACACCAACCCTTAGAACCTCAATTGCAAAAATAGCTGCTGTAACAGGTGTACCGAAAAGAGCTGAAAACACAGCACTCATACCAGACATTATAAGCGTATGCGTATCATTCTTGTTAAGCCTAAAAAGACTACCAATGTTATAACCAATACTGCCACCAAGCTGCAGTGCAGCGCCTTCTCTGCCAGCCGAGCCTCCGAGTAAATGTGTAATTACTGTTGATACGAAGATAAGAGGTGCCATAACAAGCGGAACTTTCTCTTCTTCTGTAGCCGCTTCAAGCACTCTGTTAGTATCGAGCTTTCCTTTGTTTTTGAAAACACGATATATTGCTGTAATTATCAACCCTCCAAGAGGTAGAAGATAAATTAACCATACATTTTCGTTCCTGTATTCAGTTGCATAATCTACGCAGATGTGGAACAAGCTTCCAACAACACCACCTGTTACCCCTACTATAACAGCTAACACAAGCCATTTCAGAAACGTTTTTGCATAATCAACAGAAAATTTTATATTGTAAATAACGGACAAATCTTCCATCTCCTGTCTGAGACTTATTTATTATCTCTGTTCTTTGCCATATCAAGCTTTGACTGACGGCGGTTTTTAACTTCATGTGGGATTGGTTTAATATCCCCTGCCGCTGTGAGTGCCTGTCTTGTAAACAAAGGTCCGAACAGCTCATAAATAAGAACAGCAAATAGTGTAATATTTCTAATTAGTGCACCCTGGTCCCCCATTTCAGGAGAAGCAGCTGCTAATGCACACATACCAAGAGCAACACCTGCCTGCGGAAACAAGGTAATACCAAGATACTTACATATACTTGGTTCGCAATTTACCATTTTAGCACTCCAGAAAGCACCAAAATATTTACCTAGTGAACGGAAGATAATATATGTAAGTCCTATAAATACAATTGAAATATCTGCAAATACATTTAGTTCAAGTTCTGCGCCACTTATTACAAAGAAGAGCGCCAAAAGCGGAGATGTCCACTTGTCAGATTTCTCCATTAAATCATGCGAAAGAGGACAAATATTGCAGAACATTGTTCCAAGCATCATACAAACAAGTAGTGATGAGAAGCTAATATGCACAGGTCCGATATGAAAATCAAGCATCGAAAGTGCAACAGTCAAAAATACAAATGCAATAGTCATATTAAGGCGGTTTGTATTTGAGTTAAACATCTTTTCAAGCTGAGTAAGAACCCAACCCATGATTGCGCCAAGACCGAGCGAACATACAATCTCCACGATTGGATTAACAATAATTGATATCATATCAAGGTTTCCAGAGATTAACGTCTTTGCGATACCAAAGGATACTGCAAATACCACAAGACCAACAGCATCGTCAAGAGCAACAATAGGAAGTAACAACCTTGTCAAAGGACCGTCTGCTTTATACTGACGTACAACCATAAGTGTTGCTGCAGGAGCAGTCGCAGTAGCTATTGCTCCCATAACAAGTGTCTGCGGAAGTGTAAGTTTTTCAGGAATTACAAGATGAGCTAAGAACAGCGCAATGTCAACGAATAACGTTGCAACAATTGCCTGAAAAATACCAACAACCAGTGCCTGTTTTCCTGTCTTCTTCAAATCTTCTAATCTGAATTCACTACCTATAGAAAAAGCAATAAAGCCAAGGGCTACATCTGCCACAAGTCCAAGTGCCTCAACTGCATGTGATGTGCTAAAACCAAGACCATCTATACCCAAATTGCCAAGGCAATAAGGTCCAATCAGTACTCCAGCAATCAAATATGCTGTAACTGAAGGCAGTTTCAACGGCTTAAATACACGGGTCATTAACAATCCCGCAAGCAATGCAATAGATACTGATAGTAGTGTACTCATAAAAACATCTCCTTATGTGTAAATATAAAATTGCATAAACATAGGGTACCTTATCGGTACCCTATAAAACATGGCGACCCGGATGGGGCTCGAACCCACGACCTCCAGCGTGACAGGCTGGCGTTCTAACCAACTGAACTACCGGGCCATGCCGTCTAATAAATTATAACGGCAATTCTTCATTTTGTCAAGGCTTTTTCAAAACATTTCAAAAAAATCTATATAAAATCAAAGTTTGTTACGTCAAATAGACCTCTTGCGGTAAGTCTAAGTTCGGGAATTACCGGCAAGGATAAAAAAGCAAGCGTCATAAACGGGTCAAGATTCGGATTTATATCAAGGGCTTTTGCTGCTTCGTCAATAGCGTTATGCTCTGCAACAACGTCATTTGCCGACTTATCTGACATTAACCCCGCCACTGGTAATTCTAGTTTTGCGAGTAGTTTGCCATTTGATACAACCGCAATTCCACCATTCTTGCCTAAATGATTAACTGCAATCGCCATATCATCTGCACTATCACCAACAACTGTAACATTGTGAGAGTCATGTCCGATACAAGAAGCAATTGCGCCATTCTTTATACCGTAGTTATCTACATAGCATGTTCCGATTTTACCTGTTTTTTTGTGGCGTTCTATAACTGCAAGATGAGATAAGCCTTCCTTTGTGTTCCTGTATATTTTTCTTGTCTGCAATGATCCTTCTTCGATAGAAATTACAGGTTTGTCTTGAGAAAACTCGCATATCAGTTCTTCTTTAGAAAAAGGTGCAATATTAACAGATTCATATATAGCAGATGTTTTGTTAACTTCCGGTGTTTTGAATTTTAATTCAGCATTATCATATGCAATAACGCCGGATTTCCATACAGCTATTATTTCTTTTGGACATATGTCTGTTGCAAGAACCAAATCAGCTTTATATCCGGGTGCGATTGCACCGAGCTTATCTAATTTATAACATTGTGCCGCATTAAGACTTGCTGCACGAATAGCATCATAAATATCCATACCCACACTATTTGCAGTAACTATACAGTTTTGAATTGTACCGCTTTCTATAATATCGGATAGGTTTCTGTCATCAGTACAGAATGTAACTCGTGAAGCGTTATATTTATTCACTTTAGAAGCCATTTGAGTAAATTCTCTGGACATTCTTCCGCAGCGGAGTAATGCATACATACCGGCAGATATCTTTTCTTCCATTTCTTCAGGTGTTGTACACTCATGGTCAGAACATATTCCGAGACCGGCATATGCAGAAAGTTCTTTTCCGCTTACTCCCGGAGCATGACCATCGACTATATTGGATGCTGAGATTTTTGTCATGACTTCCCCATCCTTAAACAGAACGCCGGGATAGTTCATCATTTCTGCAAGTCCGAGAAAATCGTATTTTTCAAGATATTCTTTTGTGTCAGCAGCCGTAAATACCGCACCGGCATCTTCAAAAGGAGCAGCAGGGACGCAAGATGGAAGCATAAACTTAAAATCAAGCGGAACATTTCGTGCATTATCCATCATAAACTTAACACCATCTATACCACACACGTTTGCAATCTCGTGAGGATCACAAATAGCAGTCGTTACACCTTTAGGTATTACTACTCTTGCATACTCAGCAGGAGTAACCATAGACGATTCTATGTGAACGTGCGAGTCGATAAATCCCGGCATAAGATACGCACCATTTGCATCATATTCAGCTTTACCTTCGTAGTTACCAATACCGATAATTATATCTTCACTGATAGCAACAGTTCCCTCAATAATTCTGCCGTTAAAGACATCAACGATTTTTGCATTCTTTATTACAAGGTCAGCTATTTCATTCGAAAGAGCAATATCAATAAACTTTTCTTTATTCATTTTATAACCTCCTGTATTTTTCCTGACCGGACTTATATATATCGTTACCTTTGTAATCTACCAGAACAATACACGGTAAATTTTCTACGTATAATTTTCGCACTGCCTCCGTTCCAAGTTCAGGATAAGCAACAACCTCTGAACTTTTAATACATTCCGCCATCAATGCACCTGCACCGCCGGTTGCGCCGAGATATACCGATGTATTTTCAGTCATTGATTGTACAACAGCTTCATTTCTGGCTCCTTTGCCAAGCATACCAGAAAGACCATTTTCTAGCAAAAGCGGTGTATAAGAATCCATTCTTCCTGCTGTTGTCGGACCACAAGAGCCTATTACTTCTCCAGGTTTTGCAGGACAAGGCCCAGCGTAATATATAATCTGTCCGTGCAAATCAAACGGAAATTGGATTCCTTTTTGAAAATCCTCACACATTCGTTTGTGTGCAGCATCTCTTGCTGTATATATAATTCCTGTAATCAGGACGCTGTCGCCAGCTTTTAATGTCTTTATATCCTCTTTGCTAAGAGGTGGTGTAATTGTTCTCATCATCTTTCCGCCTTATTCAATAAAATCCTCGATGGAATCAAGAATATATTCCGCATTATTGCTTTCGAAATAAGCTCTTGAACCTTGTCCCTCAACTCCGGTAAGCACCGCACAAAAATCCGCACACATTTCCTTAGCTGCAAACATATCTGCACCAGCATCACCTACTATAAGTGTTTTTCTTGATAAACTATGGTTATATTCCCCGTTTATTATGTCATTATCAGAATAGTCCTCACCAAGCATTGCTTTCAAAAACACATATGGATGAGGCTTTGAATAGGTTTTTCCAAACATCGATTCAACCTCTTGAACATGGTCATATGTTATAATTCCATCTTTAGCAAAACAGTCATAAATTCCGAAATTTTTAATCGGTGTAATAAGCTCAGCAGATGGTCTTCCGGTTGCAATAGCGAGACGTTTGTTTGTATTCGACAGCAGCTTGAAGACTGATATTAAATCATCAATATCAATAACAGGTTTTTCATCTGATATAAGTCCTGTTTTCCCTTTATTTACAGGCTCTCTATTATATGTAGTTTGGTAAAGTTCATCACCAAGATACCAGCTTTGAAAAGTCATCATCAAATCATTCCACAAAATTCCATTTCTCGAACCATCTACACCAGTTGCTTTAGTGAGTGCTTTATCAATTACCGGATACTCGTCAAGGATATTTTTGCCGAAGTTACTGCATAACTCAAAAATTTCGTGGAAGTTTGTAGTATTATATATTTTTGAAACTGCATATACAACATACGCTAAATCCCAATTAGAGTTTACTCCCTTCTTCTTCAATAAGGTAATTATCCTATCATCGCAAAATACATTTTTTCGTATTGTAAGTGAATTGTAAGCCATCTGTTCTACTGAATAATCAGAAGAAAACAATTTTTCCCAAACGGTAAGAGCTGCAGCAGTCCAGTATTTCTGCTCGCTTGTTACCACACCATCCATATCAAAAACAACTGTATCATATTTGTCAAGAAATTTTGCAAGCTTTGCCATAGATTTCTCCTTATACAAAACCGACCTGCAAATAAATAGTTGTTGCAAAGTCGGCTTGATATTTATACAATTTCCCAGTTAATAGTACCGGCAACACCGGCAGTTTTTCCAACTCGACTTTCGTCGCAAGAAAGTGCTTTAGATAACATAGTGCCTATGCTACGATAGATTGCTTCCCAAATATGATGACCATTTTCTCCCTTTTCGAGCACAATCTGCAATGTACAATTAGCACCTTGAGCAACGCCAAGTAAGAATGTTTCAAGGTCTTCCTTGTACATTCCTTCCACTTCATCGCACATTTCAATGCCGTTATAATCTATGTCAAAATATGTTCTACTTTCAAAGCTGATTAGTGCGTGTGCACGTGCTTCGTCAATAATTCCATAAGCATCGCCGTAACCGACAACACCTTTGTCAGACATTCTCTTGACATATTCTGCGATTGCTTTACCTAAGGCAATGCCTAAATCCTCGCAGATTACATGTGAAAGTGTGAATTTATCGAGCTGTGTATCAACTGCAATGTTGATACCGCTACGCCATGCAATATGCTCTATCATATGGTTCAAAAATGTAAGCGGTGTATTGATTTTTTCTCTGTAATCATCGGAAAGCGGAGCAAAGTCAAGTACAACTGACATTTTTGATTCTGTGGTAGTTCTTTTTACTTCTATTCGTTCCATGGGAAATCCTCTCTGTCTTCTGTTCATTTTCTTTCTTTAACAGCCAAGCCATGAGTATCAAAGCCTTCTACATCTGCAAATCGTGCAGCATAGCCTCTGACTTTTTCAAATCCGTCCTTAGATGCATAACCAACAGATGAACGTTTCAGGAAATCATTGACAGACACACTTGAATATGTCTTTGCGAAACCGCCTGTCGGTAATATTGCATTAGGTCCAAGAACAAAATTGCAAAGTGTTACCGGCGTATAGTCGCCAAGTAATATTTCACCTGCATTCTTAATTTTAGGTAATGTTTCAAAAGGTTTTTCTGTCATTACTTCCATATGTTCCGGCGCATATTCGTTAACAAAATCAATGGAGTCATCCAGAGAGTCTGTAAGTATCACTCCGCCGTATGTTGTAAAGTTAGTAGATACAAACTCTTTTCTCTTATCTGAAATCTTTTCGAGTTGTCTGTTTACAATCGGAATAACCTTGTCAACAAGTTCTTTTGAATGTGTTACAAGAAGTGCAGCACTATCAGGGCCGTGCTCAGCTTCAATCATCCAGTCAAGAGCAACTTTTTCTGGGTCAGCGTGCTCATCACAAAGGATAATCACTTCACTTGGACCTGCAGGAAGTCCTGCATCAATGTAACTTGCAAGCACTCTTTTTGCTGCAGTAGCATAGCTGTTTCCCGGACCAATAATCTTATGGCACTTTGGAATTGTTTCTGTTCCATAAGCAACGGCAGCAACTGCCTGAATACCACCTACTTTGTAAATCTCAGTAATACCGATAATCTTTGCAGCTGCAAGTATTGCATCGTCCACCTCACCCTTTTCGTTTGGAGGTGTTACAACTACAATTTTAGGAACTTTAGCAACAACTGCAGGTATACCAAGCATACAAAGCACTGATGGAAAGCTACCTTTTCCGTGCGGCACGTAAAGACATACATCTACAATCGGAGTAGTCTTTTCACCAACCATCAATCCATCATCAACCATAGTAAACCACATTTCTTCCGGCATCTGCTTTTCATGGAAATCATAGATATTTTTATATGCGTATTCGATTGCTTCTCTTGTTTTGCTATCAAGTCTGTTGTAACCGATTTCAATTTCTTCGGGTGTTACCTTCATTTGTGATGCTGTAAGCTTAACCTTATCAAATTTTTCTGTATACTCTAAAACCGCCGCATCACCACGAGCTCTGATGTCGTTTGAAACCTCTGTTGCCACTCTCATCTGCTCTGTGATGTCAAGCTCGGCACGTCTTAAAATATAATCACGTTCTTTTTCGGTCATTTCAGATAACTTATAAATATTAGGTTGCATAATATACCCTCCAATGGATTCTCTATTTGAATAAATCCTTCACTTTATCAAAGAAATTCTTTTGTTTTTTGTAGTTTTTTAATTCTGTCTCATCATCAAATTGCTTCAAAATATTCTTTTGATTAGCAGAAAGGTTTTTAGGTATCTCTACCTCGATAATGACGTACTGGTCCCCCCTGCCTCTTCCTCTTATATACGGAATTCCTTTTTCTCTTAGTCTGAATTTTGTTCCGTGCTGTGTGCCCTCAGGTATGTCATACTCAACAATTCCATCAAGTGTAGGCACTTTTACAGTCGCACCAAGTGTTGCTTCCACAAAAGTAACAGGGAAATTTATATACACGTCATAATCTTCTCTTGTAAATATTTCGTGCGGTTTGATACGGATAGTAATAAGTAAGTCTCCGTTGGGGCCGCCTCTTTCACCAGGTTCGCCTCTTCCCGAAAGCTGCATAGTTTGTCCGTGGTTAATGCCTGCAGGAATATCAAGCTCTATAGTTCGTGGAGTTTTAACTTTACCCGTACCTCGACATTCACGACAAGGTTCTTTTATAATTTTGCCCGTACCTCTACATTCGGGACAAGTTGTAACATTCGTCATATATCCGAGCGGTGTGCGAGTCTGTGTCTGAACCTGACCTCTACCACCACATCTCGAACAAGTTTCCGGCTGTGTTCCGGCTTTTGCACCTGTACCGCCGCACGCTTCGCAATGCTCGTCTTTTGTTATATTAATTTTCTTTTTACATCCAAAAGCAGCTTCTTCGAAGGTAATAGTAATATCACGGCTGATATCTCTACCGCGAACAGGACCGTTTCTTCTGCCACTGCCACCGAAGCCACCAAATCCGCCACCGAACATATCAAAAATATCGCTAAAATCGAAGCCACCAAATCCGCCACCTGCACCACCTGTGCCACCTGTGCCGAAGTTATGGTCAACACCTGCATGACCAAACTGATCATAACGAGCCTTTTTGTCCGAATCGGATAAAACTTCATAAGCTTCATTAACTTCCTTAAACTTAGCTTCTGCAGTTTTATCTCCGGGATGAAGGTCCGGATGGTATTTCTTCGCTTCTTTTCTGTATGCTTTTTTTATTTCATCATCGCTTGCGCCTTTATTGACACCAAGCACTTCGTAATAATCTCTTTTATCTGCCACAAAAATTCACCTCAAACACAATAATTATACCAAATTGCGTCAGCTTTGTAAATAGTATATATGTAATTTCTTGAAATTTAAGGGGTTGCCGTTACAGCAACCCCAACTCAATTACTTATCTTCGTCAACCTCACGGTAATCTGCTTCATATACATTATCAGCACCTGCTGCGTTATTATCAGCACCGCCCTGGAAGTTATTAGGGTCAAAACCCTGTGCTCCCTGCGGATTTGCCTGCTGATAGAGCTTTTCAGAAACCTTATAGAACTTCTGCTGCAGAGCTTCTGTTGCGTTCTTTATTGTCTCGCTGTCGGTACCGGTAAGAGCTTCTTTTACTTTTGCAATTTCAGCCTCAATATCAGCCTTGTCGTTAGCATCAAGCTTATCTCCAAGTTCACCAAGTGTCTTTTCACACTGGTAAACAATACTTTCAGCATTATTTCTTGTTTCTACCTCTTCCTTGCGTTTCTTATCCTCTTCTGCATACTTTTCAGCTTCTTTTACAGCTCTGTCGATATCTTCATCAGAGAGATTTGTAGAAGAAGTAATAGTAATCTTCTGCTCGTTACCTGTACCCATATCCTTTGCTGAAACCTTAACGATACCGTTAGCATCAATATCGAATGTTACTTCAATCTGAGGTACACCTCTTGGTGCTGGAGCAATGCCGGTGAGACTGAAACGTCCGAGAGTTTTATTATATTGAGCCATATCTCTCTCGCCCTGAAGTACATGAACTTCAACACTTGTCTGTCCATCAGCAGCAGTAGAGAAAATCTGAGACTTCTTTGTAGGAATAGTTGTGTTTCTGTCAATAAGTCTTGTAAATACGCCGCCCATTGTTTCAATACCAAGTGAAAGTGGAGTTACGTCAAGGAGAAGAAGGTCTTTAACATCTCCACCGAGTACACCAGCCTGAACTGCCGCACCAATTGCAACACATTCATCTGGATTTATACCCTTATGTGGCTCCTGACCCATTTCAGCCTTTACAGCTTCCTGAACAGCAGGGATTCTTGATGAACCACCAACAAGAAGCACCTTATCAATATCACCCTTAGAAAGGCCTGCGTCATTCATAGCATTTCTTATGCATACGATAGTTTTTTGTACAAGGTCTGATGTAAGCTCATCAAACTTAGCCTTTGTAAGTGTAATGTCCATATGCTTAGGACCATCCTGGTCAACAGTGATAAACGGAAGGTTGATATTTGATGTAACCATACCTGAAAGCTCAATTTTTGATTTTTCAGCAGCTTCCTTAAGTCTTTGCATAGCAGTCTTATCATTTGAAAGGTCAATACCGCTTTCCTTCTTGAACTCATCTACAAGGTACTTGATAATTCTGTCATCAAAGTCATCGCCGCCAAGCTTTGTATCACCGTTTGTTGAAAGAACTTCAAATACACCATCGCCGATTTCAAGAATAGATACGTCAAAAGTACCACCGCCGAGGTCATATACCATAACCTTCTGGTCTGTGTCATTCATACCGTATGCAAGTGCAGCAGCGGTCGGCTCGTTGATAATTCTCAATACTTCAAGACCTGCAATCTTACCTGCATCCTTAGTTGCCTGTCTCTGCGAGTCAGAGAAGTAAGCAGGGACAGTGATTACTGCCTGCGATACAGTTTCACCAAGATAGCTTTCAGCATCCTGCTTAAGCTTTGTTAAAATCATTGCTGAAATTTCCTGTGGTGTGTAAGCTTTACCATCAATTGAAACAGTGTATGAACTACCCATTTCTCTCTTGATTGACATAACTGTTCTGTCAGCATTTGTAACTGCTTGTCTTTTTGCAACTTGGCCAACAATTCTTTCTCCATCTTTTTTGAACGCAACAACAGATGGTGTTGTTCTTCCACCCTCAGAGTTTGCAATAACAGTTGGGTTTCCACCCTCTATAACTGCAACACAGCTATTTGTTGTTCCAAGGTCTATTCCTATAATCTTTGCCATAATAAATTCCTCCGTTATAATAAATTTATACTAAATGTGCAATAGCACTAATTTGCTACTTTAACCATCGAATGACGTACAACTCTTGTACCTTTGTAAATATAACCCTTCATATACTCCTCAACAATAGTATTTTCTGTAACGGTTTCATCCTCTATATGTTGAATTGCGTTATGAATATTAGGGTCAAATTCTTCACCGACAGCAGCTATCTCCTCGATATCAAGCTTGCTAAGTACATCCTTAAGTTTCTTTGCAACAAGCTCTATCCCTTCTTTAACCTTAACTGCTTCGTCATTTGTAACTTCAAGTTCTAAAGCTCTTGTAAGGTCATCCATTACAGGCAGAAACGCTGCGGCTGTATCAATTACAGCATCGCCATAACGTGCTTCCTTTTCTCTTGTTGTTCGCTTTTGATAGTTGTCATACTCTGCCAGAAGACGTATATATTTGTCTTCAAGCTCTTTGTATTTATCCTCTTCCTGAGATTCGGAAGTTTCTTCTACTTCTTCAGCATTCTCGACAGCTTCAGTAGATTCTTCAACAGTCTCTTCCTCAGGATTCTTCTTTTCTTTACTCATACTAACCCTCACCTTCGTTGCTATAAAGCTCTTCCAATATTTTATCTATGTGTCCGGAAATAAGATCAAGACTAGCAATAACCTTAGCATAGTTCATTCTCTTAGGCCCTATGACACCTATTTTACCCAATGATCTTGAACCAAGTCTGTAATCAACTGTTATAAGACTTGAGTTTTCAAGTTCTTTGGCGTTATTTTCTTTACCTATTTTTATACCGACACCATCTGTATTATGTCCATTCTCTATTATCTTTATCAGATTGTCTCTGTTTTCAAGAAAATCTAACATTTCACGAGCCTTATCAACATCTGCAAATTCAGGATATTGAAGCATTGACCGTGCATTGTTTATATAAACATCACACTCGTCAAGAGCTGTGATAAACTCATAAACTTTTGATAGAACTGTTTGCACAGTTTTAGGATTTATTCCGGATTCAACTGCTGCGGAAGCAATCATTATAACAGAATTTTCGTCAATTTCATCGGTCATTACACCTGAGAAAAAACGGTTCAAAAGTTCTGTGATTCTTGTTGCTTCAGCTTCTGTTATATCAACAGAAATCATTCTGTTCTTCACAAAACCGGCTTTGGTTATGACAATAATCATAGCTGTCCCCTGAGCCATAGCAAGAACATCAATCTTTTTGATAACTGAACGACTTAGCATCGGCGATGTAACAACAGTCGTGTACTCTGTCAGAGAAGACGTGATAATACTTGCCTTCTTTATCAGAGTATCAAGTTGATTTACCTTTTCAGCAAGCTCGCGTCTTAAAACCTCAATAGCTTCAACACCAAGCTGATATTTCTGCATAAGAGAGTTCACATAAAATCTGTATCCAACGTCAGATGGTATTCTTCCTGCAGATGTATGTGGTTTTACAAGGTAGCCCATATCTTCAAGGTCAGCCATTTCATTTCGGATTGTTGCGCTTGAAAGTCCAAGCTCGTTTCTCTTTGAAATCGCACGTGAACCGACAGGCTCTGCAGTTCCGATGTATTCGTCAATGATAACCTGAAGTATTTTTTGTTTTCTCTCAGATAAATCCATTGCCACACCCCCATGCACAGAGTTTGTTAGCACTCAAATCGGACGAGTGCTAACAATAATAAAATACCACTATTTACTCTCTTTGTCAAGTAAATATTGGTATTTTTACAAATTATTCATATTATGTTAAACAAATTCGCACAATACTGAATTTGATACACTTATTCCCTCGAGTGTAAGTTTGTATCCGGTTGACGTTTTTTCGATAAGACCCATGTCTATAAAACGGTCAATTATCGCTTTATATTCCGAATAAAAGTCTATTTCAAATCTCTCAAAAAATGCCTTTTCATTAAGTCCCTTTCTTAAACGGAAAGACATTATTATATATTCAGAAATCTCATCAGAATAAGTTAAATCAATTTTCTCTTTGCTGTAATTTCCGCTTATATACTCAGAAAGTGATTTTGTGTTCTCATTACGTGTAGCATTAATTAGTGAGTGCGCCGCAACACCGGCGCCGATATAGTCATTACATTGCCAATATTTAATGTTATGTTTGCACTCAAATCCTGCTTTTGCAAAATTCGATATCTCATACTGATTATATCCGTTGAGTTCAAGAATATCAAGCATTCTGTTGTACATATTTCTTTCTGTGTCTTCGTCAGGTAAATTAAGAGGTGATACAATATGCTCATTATAAAGAGGTGTGCCTTCCTCCAAAATAAGAGAATAACAGGAAATATGTGTTGGATTAAACCTAATTGCAGTTTTAAGTGTCTTTATAAAGCTTTCATATGTTTGGTCGGGCAAAGCAGAAATAATGTCAATATTATAATTATCAAAGTACTTAGCAATAAGATTTAATGTTTCTGCAGCATCTTTTGCATTATGAACCCTTCCAATTCGCTTAAGCTCACTATCGTTAAAGCTTTGTACTCCAAGGGATATTCTGTTTACGCCCAAAGAACGCATAAGGCTAAGCTTTTCGCTATCGACCGTTTTGGGATTTGCTTCTACTGTCCATTCAGCACCAGAGATAATTTTGAACGTCTTATTTATATGTGAAAAGATCTTATCAATAAGTTTTGCTGGTAAAACAGTAGGCGTTCCCCCACCTATAAAAACAGTATCAACCTGCTCCCCTTTCCAAACATCAAGCTCTCTACATAAAGAATCAATATATTCAACATAATCGCATCCTGTAAAAGAAACAAAATCACAGTATTTACATTTTTGCAGGCAAAACGGAATATGAACATACAATCCTTTGTTCATCGCAATTCTTGTATGATATATTTAGTCCTAAATATATCAATACTCTCCTTTCTTTTAAACCTTTATGATATAATCAATAAAACACTGTGGACTTTTTATAACAATTTATAGCTTTGACTATTTTAAGGAGTGTATTGCCACAGTTTTATCTAAATTATTTATAGTTGGATAAGTCTTTGAACTTTCATTTCCCGCAAGTTTATGATGATAAAACTAAGTGGACAAACACAGTGTAAACTTACAAAGGAGTTGATTTTAATGTATTATGTTGGCATTGATGTTGCCAAGCAAACACACTATGCTGCAGTTATGAATTCTGATGGTGAAATCCTTGTTAGTCCGTTTCCTTTCTCTAACAATCACACAGGTTTTCAATTACTGCTTGACAATCTCGCAGAATTTCCAAAAGAAGAAATCCTGATTGGAATGGAATCCACTGCTCATTACGCCGAGAACCTTACCTGTTTTCTGTATTCAAGAGCTTTCAATGTTTGTATCATTAATCCTATACAAACTTCTACTCTCAGAAAAACCAACATCAGAAAGACCAAAACCGATTCTGTCGATACATACCTCATCATTAAGGCTTTGATTATGAATCAATATCGTCTGTTTTCCGAGCGTGATTATGATTCTCTGCAATTAAAAAACCTCTGTCGCTTCCGTCAAAAACTTATGAAGGCAAGGACAAAGGTTAAAATTCAACTTGTTACTTATGTGGATTTGTTATTCCCTGAATTACAGTACTTTTTCAAGTCCGGTATTCACGGAAAGGCTTGTTATGAACTACTCAAAACAGAACCAAATCCCGACAAGATTGCGAAAATGCATCTCACAAGGCTTACGAACCTTCTCTACAAGTCCTCTAAGGGACACTTTAACCAGTCTAATGCTGTACTTTTAAAAGAGCTTGCATCGCAATCTGTCGGTATTAAAAATGATACCATATCTTTGCAGATATTTCAAGCTATTTCTCAAATTGAATTATTTACTCAGCAATTAAACGAAATTGACGAGAATATTAATGCAATTATGGATAAGCTTGATTCGGTTATCAAAACAATACCGGGCATTGGTTCTTTAAACGGTGCTATGATTATCGGTGAAATCGGTGATATATCCCGTTTCAAAAAACCTTGCCAACTGCTTGCGTATGCAGGTCTTGACCCGTCTGTTTATCAATCAGGCAATTTCACAGCAGCTAAAACTAGAATGTCTAAAAGAGGTTCTAAACTGCTACGATATGCATTGATAAATGCTGCTTGGCAGACAACCTTAGTTAATGATACTTTCAAAGATTATTATGACTTAAAAATATCACAAGGTCGCCGTCACTATGCTGCATTAGGTCATGTAGCACATAAGCTGGTTCGTGTCATTCATAAAATGATGACTGATAATGTTGAGTTCAACTTAGCCTAAGTCTTACCTTAACTATATTTAGTTTTCAAAAAGCATTTTTAACAATGCTTTGTTTGCTATACACTTTTTTAGCTATACAAAACTATTTGAAAAGTTTTCATTTCTCTATTGACAAATCATAGTTGGTCTCCTTACTTCAAAACAGTTCCTGTTTCTATATTATTTCCCCTTATATATTCCTCTACCTTCATCGTCTTTTTACCTGGAAAACGCACTTCATTTACCATCACCGCACCATCAGCGGCCTTAACAAGCATTCCCTCTGCACCAACCGACAATATCTCGCCAATATCACCCTTATCACAGGGAACCGGCATTGCAGATACTATCTTTACCGCTTCCTCTTTATAGTAAGTATAAGCAAGCGGATACGGGTTCATTCCGCGGATTAGATTACATACGTCTTTTGCACTCATAGACCAGTCTATATGTGCATCTTCTTTGGTAATCATATGTGCGTAAATTAGCTCACCGACCTGCTTTCTTGGCACTATGCTGTCAAAATTTCTAAGAGCTTCGCACAAAACTTCTCCGCCCTCCTGAGTCATTCTGTCAAACAATTCACCCGAGGTCTCATTCTCACCTATTTTGATAATCTTTTCCAAAAGTATATCACCCGTATCAAGACCTTCGTCCATAAGCATAACCGTTGCAGCCGTCTCCGTCTCCCCGTCTATGACTGCTCTTTGAATCGGCGCTGCTCCACGGTACTTTGGTAGCTTTGATGCGTGCATATTTATACATCCATATTTCGGATATTTAAGCACATACTCCGGCAGTATTCTTCCATACGCAACAACTACAATAATGTCCGGCTTCAATTCCTCCAACACCGGCAAAAGCTCACCATTTTTTAGTGTTTCAGGCTGATAAACCGGTATGTCGTATTTCATTGCAGCCGCCTTTACCTCTGTCGGCACAAGCTTGTGTCCCCTGCCTTTTGGCTTATCAACCCTCGTTACCGCACCGACTATATTAAAGCCCTCATTTATCAGCTTTTCCATACAGCCTGCCGCGATATCTGGTGTTCCCATAAACAGTATTCTCAACCAAATCAGCTCCTACTCCAAAAATTCGGTAACTCTTTCAAGGAAAAGTTTTCCGTCCATATGCTCAATTTCGTGGCAAAGTGCTCTTGCAAGCAAGTCTTCTCCTGTTACTGTAAACTTATTGCCGTTTCTGTCCTGTGCTTCAACAGTAACCTTTTGCGGTCTTTCAACCTCACCGTAAACGCCCGGCACACTAAGACAGCCCTCAGAACCGTTTTGCGTACCTTCTTCGGATACTATTACAGGGTTTATAAGCTCAATTTTACCCTCCCCGATATCTATTACAGCAACTCTCTTTAATATACCTACCTGAGGTGCTGCAAGTCCGACACCATCGCTATCGGTCATTGTATCATACATATCATCAAGAAGAATCCACAATCTTTCATCAAAAACCTTTACCTCCTTGCAAACCTTCTCAAGTATTTCATCACCTTTTTTCCTGATTTCGCGAAGTGCCATCAGTTGTATCCTCCTTCAAAAAATTGTATTTGGATTTTTATCTGTTACAATAATAACTGTTTCATAATTCTTATTTTTGCGGCAATGCTCATTAGCTTCCGCAAGGTACGGTGTAATATTTGAACCGCGCCTCATTTTTATAATAAGCTGCCAACGATACTTATTCTGTATCTTTGCAACAGCCGCTCTTATAGGCCCTATAATACGTACCTTCTCTTTTATCTCCGGATTATCGGAAAGAACTCTGGCAAATCTTTTTGCACATTCGGATACCGTTCTTTCGTCAGGGCCCGAAAAACTAACGCTTGCAATATCGCAATAGGGCGGATAATTCATTGCTTCTCTGACTTTGATTTCGCCGTCAAAGAAAGCTCTGTAATCATGCTTTGCCGCCAGCACAACAGCCGGATTCTCAGGCGAATATGTCTGTATAACCGCTCTGCCTACCTTATCCGCTCTTCCTGCTCTGCCGGTAACCTGTTCTAAAAGGTCAAACGTTCTCTCGGCAGCATGAAAATCGTCCGCAAACAGCGAAGTATCTGCCGAAATCACACCAACAAGTGTTACATTCGGAAAATCAAGACCTTTTGCCACCATCTGTGTTCCTATCAGAATATCAGCCTTAGTTTGTTCAAATTCCGACAGAATCCGCTCGTGTCCACCCTTACCACTTGTAGTATCATTATCCATACGCATAACGGTAGCATCCGGAAAAAGCTTGAAGATTTCCTCCTCAACCTTTTGTGTACCACCGCCAAAATAACGAATGTACGAGCTGTTACACGAGGGACAGGTTGTATAATTTGGTATTGTATGACCGCAGTAATGGCATCTTAAAGTATCGCTGAACTTATGATAGGTGAGCGATATACTGCAATTAGGACATTGTGCCACGTAGCCACAGCTGCGACACGAGACAAACGTCGAAAACCCTCTGCGGTTAAGAAGCAGTATAGTCTGCTCCTTACGTTTTATATTTTCTTCAATTTCTTCCCTTAGCTTAACCGACAATATTGAACGGTTACCCTTTGCAAGCTCATCACGCATATCAACTATTTCAACACCAGGCATTTTACTGTCGTTGACTCTGTTATTTATGGTCAGAAGCTCTTTCTTTCCGTTCAATGCGTCGTAATAGCTTTCAATCTTTGGAGTAGCAGATGCAAGCACAAGAATTGCACTGTGCTGTTTTGCACGAAATCTGGCAACCTCGTGAGTATTATATCTCGGTTGCATTTCCGATTTGTAGCTTTGCTCATGCTCCTCGTCAATTATTATCATTCCTATATCGTCAAACGGTGCAAACACAGCCGACCTTGCTCCGATAACAATATCAGCCTTCCCATCTCTTATTCGGCACCATTCGTCATATTTTTCACCCATTGAAAGACCGCTGTGAAATACTGCTATCCTTTCACCAAAACGTGCAGAAAATCTTGACACCATCTGTGGTGTAAGTGATATCTCAGGAACAAGCATAATTGCTTTTTTACCGTTCTCGATACATTGGTCTATAGCGTGCAAAAACACCTCTGTTTTACCAGAGCCGGTTACACCGTGCAACAAAAACTCATAAAAACCATTTCCCAAGCTTTCGCTTATTCTGTTAAATGCAGTTTGCTGTTCAGGTGTAAGTATCTTCTTTTCATCACACTGTTCCTGTCTTACAGGATTTCTGAAGACCTGAACATCGGTACATTTAATATACCCTTTTTTCTCCAAAGCACGCAATGCACCATAATTCCCATCAGAGAAACGCACCAAATCGGCAAGAGAAACCCTTGTTGTTGAAGACAGAATATCAAGCATTTTCGCCTGAACAGGCGCACGGTTTTGAAGCGATTTAATCACATCAGCAACCATATCCGGTTCAACAACAGAATATGCAACTCTTACCTTTGCACTTTTAACATCGTATCTATCCCTGTAAGTACGTTTTAAGATACCTTTTCGTACAAGGTCGTTTATCTTCTGAGACATATCTGTATCAAAACATGACAAAAGCTCATTTATTTCTAGCTCACCGCCATGTTTTTTTAATGCTTCAGATACTTCATCACAACTTTCTGTTGCAATCCCAATCAATTCGTCAGGCTTATTGATACTACCTCTCGGAACAATCACCTTTATGATATCTATATATGTGCAAACAAGACTGTCCCTCATCCATTCGATAAGTGGTAGCATCTTTTCGTCAAATGCGCGGTCATAGACTTCCGTTACTGCTTTTAATCTTCGGGCATTTGATTTCATTTTAATTCCGAAAACATATGCCTCAACTTCACGGTTTTTGGCGCCAAACGGCACCTTGAGCCTGCTTCCGATACTGATTTTGTCCTCTATTTCTTCCGGAACAAAATAGTCATAAAGCTTATCCGGCGCACGTGTGCCATGATTGACTATTACCTTGACAACCATTATTCCTCTTCTGTTTTAGGCGCTTCTTCTTTTACTTTGGTATAACCAATCTTGCCTGCAGCAATTTCAGCAACTGCAACAGAAACAGCCTTTTTAGAGTCTGCCTCAACAAGTCCTTCTCCACTTTCGCCAATCATTCTTGCACGCTTTGCTGCCATTGTTACCAATACATATCTGCAGCCATCGTCAACGCATTTTTCAAGTGTACTGATTCCCGGTTTAATAATCATTTTTACTACTTCCTTTCTTTCGCTTCCTCAAGAAGCGCATATACCTTATTTCTCATATCAACTACGCCTGCCATTACGTTTGATATTTCATCAACGCAATCAGCTAAAACGTCATTTACAATTATATAATTATACTTTTCCGCCTGTTCCATCTCCCAGATTGCAGCAGCAAGACGTTGCTCGATTTCCTCATCGTTTTCTCTGCCTCTGTCAACCAATCTGTTCTTTAATACCTCAATTGACGGAGGAATTATAAATATCAGCACAGCCTCCGGCATTTTTGCCTTTACTGCAAGCGCTCCCTGAGGCTCAATTTCGAGAATTACATTTCTGCCCTCTGCAAGCATCTTCTCAACTGCCGCCTTAGGTGTTCCGTAATAGTTGCCGTTATAGTTTGCCCACTCAAGCATCTCTCCGCCTGCAATCATCTCCTCAAATCTTGCCTTATCGGTATAATAGTAGGTTACTCCCTCCGTTTCACCGGCTCTCTTATCTCGTGTTGTCGCCGATACCGACAAAAACACATCACCACGGTTTATAAGCTCGGTACATACAGTACCTTTTCCTGTTCCTGACGGTCCGGATATTACAAACAATGCTCCCTTATTCATAATTCTCCTGAAGCTCCTCCGTTTCTTCAAATCTATGCGAAACTGTTTCAGGCTGAAGCGCACTGAGTATTATATGTCCTGAATCGGTTACCAATACAGCTCGTGTTCTTCTTCCGTAAGTAGCATTTATCATCATACCCTTATCTTCAGCTTCGCGGATAATTCTCTTAATCGGCGCAGATTCAGGACTTACTACTGCTATCACTCGTCCCGATGCAACCATATTTCCAAAGCCAATATTTATAAGCTTCATATGTATACCACCTTATTCAATGTTCTGTACCTGCTCACGAAGTTTCTCCGTTTCACCCTTAAGCTCAACAACATAACGTGAGATTTCTATATCATTTGACTTCGAGCCGGTAGTGTTGATTTCCCTGTTAATTTCCTGAATAAGAAAATCAAGTCGTCTGCCTGCTGGTTCATCGCTTGAAATTATCTTATAGAATTCATCAAAATGACTGCAAAGACGTACCGTTTCTTCATTTACTGCAATCTTATCTGCAAAGATGGCAACCTCTGTCAGAACTCTTGCCTCATCTACTTCTCTGCCGTCTAAAACCTCAGCAATTTTTGAATACAGTTTATTTTTGTATTCCTCCACAGTTTCAGGAGAACGCTCCTCAACCTTAGCAGCAACACTTCTCATATATTCAATTCTTGCTGTAAGGTCCTTTTCTATTCTCTCACCCTCACGTTCACGCATTGCAGTAAACTCAGCAAGTGCTTTTCCTGTAACCTCTTTAACTGCTTCCCAAAGCTTGTCCTCGTCCTCCTCAAGACGTTCCGCACGGAATATATCAGGAAAACGAGCAACTCCCATTACAGAAATATCATCACGAAGCGACATTTCATCACGTAGCTGACTCAAAGCGCTTATATATTCTTTTGCAAGCTCGCTGTTTAAGTATATCTTTCTGTCAGATGTTTCACAATACTCGATTCCAACATAGATATCAACCTTACCTCTGGAAATCTTCTCGCTCGCAAGCTTTTTGATTTTATCCTCTAAAAACCCGTGATTTCTCGGTACCTTAATAGAGTAGTCGCTGTATCTGTGATTTACCGATTTTATCTCGCAATATATCTTTTTTCCGTCAATTACAGCTTCACTTCTGCCGTAGCCGGTCATACTTTTTATCACATAATCCACCCCACTTTATCATTATTCAGATTATTATATCACACTTTTTACAAAATTAACATACTTTTTTGAAAAAAAAGAAAATTTTTTATCCTAAATTTAATTCATACGTCAGCACCTCAATTTTCTATCATAATTTCACTCCAATACGAATAGTATAGAGCAAAGGTCATACGAAAGGAAGTAAACAAATGTACATTCTATCTGAAAAACAGTTAAATTCTCCTGAATACCTCAGTTGCCTGCATACTATACTGAAATCAAAGCTCATGACAGTACCGCAGGAGAACTTATGCGAAATACGCATCAGACGTTCAAAGCCTATCATCCTGCACTATACAGACGGGTTCTCTTATCTTAGCAGAGATGGAGGAAAAACATCGGACAGGCAGACAGCATACACAGCAAACAGTAAAGATATATCACGTATTCTTGAAAACGCATTCGAGTTTTCACTCTACGCTCACGAGGACGAGCTTTCGCAAGGATACATAACAATCCGAGGCGGACATAGAATTGGCATTTGCGGTGAAACAAAGAACGGCAAGTTCCGTAATCTTAACGATATTTCTTCACTGAATTACCGTATAGCACACGAGCACATCGGTATTTCCGATAACATAAAAAATGATATTATCAACGAACATCATATAAACAATACACTTATTATCTCACCGCCCATGTGTGGAAAGACAAGCCTTCTTCGTGATATTGTACGTATGCTGTCGTACGAAGGCTTTAAGGTCGGGGTATGCGACAGCAGATGTGAAATAGCAGCTATCCACGACGGTGTGCCTTATATGGACATTGCAGATGCGGACATACTCTCCGGCACATCGAAGTCTGACGGTATAAATATGCTTTTACGTACAATGTCTCCCGATGTTATTGCCTGCGACGAAATCGGCACACACGCAGACATTGAAGCCATTTCAGAAGCTTTTGGTTGTGGTTGTGCAATTATCGCAACTGCACATTGTTTATCAAGAGACGAGCTTTATTCAAAAAAAACATTTTCTAAAATCGTATCACATTTCAATTTGATTATCACACTCTCCGAAAATTTCAAAATCAAGGAGGTATATCATGCTTAAAATTATCGGCGCGTCCGTAATACTCACCTCCTGCATAAGCATCGGATTTATGAAGTCATTGCGAATGAGAAAGCGTTGCGAAAACCTGAGTGCACTCATTGCCGCAACAGAACGAATCGGCGCAGAAATCTCCTTTTCAAAAATGCGGCTTGAGCGTATTTTTAACGAAGCCGCACGGGATTTTAATTTGCCTGTTTTTTCAGATGCAGCTTTTATGATGCTCCGTCTTGGCACAAAATCTGCCATCATTCGAAGCTTAAAGAAATACGCCGATGATATGGCTCTTACTGAAAATGATTTGAAGGCAGCTAAAAATCTTGGTGCAATAGGCGATTTTGCCGGCGACGAGCAGCAACGTTGTATTACCACTACAATAAAGCTTCTTGAACTTTCGTTAGCCGAAGCAAAAGACAATTACAACAAAGGCGGCAAGCTATACCGCAGTTGTGGTATTCTGTTTGGGCTACTCGGAGTTATACTGCTTTTTTAGGAGAAAAGGAAATGGATATAGATTTAATATTTCAGATTGCAGGCGTTGGTATAATTGTTGCAGTTCTCAGCCAACTCCTATCCCGCTCAGGCAGAGACGAGCAGGCATTGATGATTACTATCGCCGGACTGGTTGTTGTTTTATTTATTCTGACAGAGGAGATAGGAAATCTGTTTGATTCTATTAAACAGATTTTTGACCTTTAACAATGGATATCCCAAAAATAGCAGCAATAGCTATCACATCAACCTTTCTTGTTATTCTTGTAAAAGGCAGGAGTCCTGTATTTGCAGCAATCATCGCACTTGCAGCAACTTCCGTCATGGCATGGTTTACGATATCCGGCTTATCAACACTATTTACAAGCTTTTACACACTTTTTGAGACAGGAAACATCGAACCAGAGTATTACAAAAGCGTCATAAAAGTCATAGGCATCGCATATTTTACCGAAATAACCTCTGCTCTTTGTCGTGATGCAGGTGAAAGTGCTATTGCCCAAAAGCTCGAGCTCGCCGGACGCGTATCGGTACTTATTCTGACAGTTCCTGCAGTATCACAACTTATGTCTGTTATTATAGAGGCTTTGTCCCTGATATGAAAAAACTGATTTTGATTATTATATTTCTGCTCGGATTTTCTGTAACCTCTTATGCAGAATTTGATACAACCATACGTGAATATCCCGAATACAACGAATATGTAGAATCAATCGCAAACGGAAACAATAGCCTTACTCCCGAAAAGCTTTTAAGCAGTATTTTAAGCACACTTTTCGGCGAAATTTCACGCTCCTTCTCTCAGCTTGCCGCTATTATCACAATCGCAGCTGCAGCAGGAATTCTGAGGTTAATGGACACCGGCTCAGGCTACAACGAGGCGGCATATTTTTCAGTATATACTCTTATGTCTGTCGCTGTCGTAAAGCTCTTGAGTGAAGTAGCAGGATACGGCAGTGAAGTGATAAGCTCTGTTTGCGATTTTATCACTAAGCTTGCACCAATTTTTTTAGGACTTATGGCTGCCGCAGGTAAGGTTTCATCAGCTACCACATTTTCCCCGATACTCTCAGGTGCAGTTTACCTTCTCACTCTTACGGTGGACAAGATTATTCTTCCTATGGTGTATATGAGTGCTATTTTAGGAATTGTAGGTAACATTTCTGGCAGAGTGCAGTTAGGAAGCTTCAATCGGCTTTTACGTTCAGTTTCCCGTTGGATTTTAACTGCACTTCTTACAGTGTTTACAAGCCTTTGTGCATTATATGGCTTTAATGCGCCTATGCTCGATGCCTTGGGTGCAAAAAGTGCAAAATTCGCAATTGGAACACTCGTACCCGTTGTTGGCGGTCTTTTAGCCGACACAATGGAAACTGTGGTAGGAGGAACGCACGTACTCAAAAACGCCGTTGGAAGTGCCGGTATGATTTGTGTAATTATAATCGCAAGTACACCGATAATTAAAGTGTGGTGTATATGGTTTATGTTAAGACTTTGCGCAGCACTCGCGGAGCCGCTATGTGATAAAAGAATGAGTGTTATGCTATCTGATGTATCAGAGTCATTGGCAACCTTACTTGCTGTTATGATGACATCAGTAATGCTTTTTCTTATCACCATCGGCATTATGCTTGCATCAACCGGAACGAGCTAAGGAGGCATTATGAAAGGATATATCTGTACAGTGGCTGCAGTTGCAATAATGGCTGCACTTGCTGATATACTGATACCAAAAAACTGGCAGAAATACATAAGCATTTTAACCGGAGCTATACTTCTTATCAGCCTCACATCACCGCTTCTTAAGCTAAGAGGAATTTCGGTACCCTCATTCTCTTTACCTGAAACCAAATATACCGAATACTCTATGGAAGAACAGATTTCTCAAGAGCTTACAAAAGAGATAGAAGCTGACATTTCAAACCGTCTGAAAAAAGAATTTGATATAACTGCCAGAGCACGTGCAGAGTTAGAATTAAACGACGATAAGATAGCCAGAGTGAGAGAAATTATTATTTTTGCAAAAGAAAATAATACCGCAAGTGCAAGACTTCGCGAGGTGTACGGCTGCAATAATATTATCTGGAGAGGTACTTAAGTATGAAGACAGATTTTTTACAATCATTACTTAAAAACAAGAATAATCGTGTTTTGTATATCATATTTATAATTGGAGTTGTGTTAATGCTCTTTCCCGTGGAAAAAGGCGCTAAGGAATCTATTGTAGCCGAGCCATCGAGCGAGCAGGAGGAATTATCGGAAATTATCTCTGCAATAGACGGTGCCGGCGACGCAAAGGTTATGGTAACCTATTACGGTAGCGGAACAAGCAACATTGTATACGATACAAGAATTCGTGGTGATGAAACAGACCGAAAAGCAGTTGTTTCTGACGGCGAAGCTGTTACTGCAGGCGAAAGCTACCCAAGAGTCAAGGGTGTTGTGGTAGTAGCCGAAGGTGCAGGTGATGATATGGTGTGCCGAGCCATCACAAATGCTGTAACAGTTGCTCTTGATGTTCCGGAGTATAAGGTTGCGGTATTTTCAGGCAATTAACACAGAAAAAATACTGAAAGGAATGGAATTTAATGATGGTGTTAAAACGTAAGGAAGTTGTAGCTGCAGCACTTGTTGTGCTAATTGGAGTAGCAGGGTATCTGAATTGGTCTTATCAGGATGTTATGAAGGTTACCGACGGCGGAGAATATATTGCAACAGGCAAAAAGCTCGGCGAAGCACAGCTTGTAAACAAAACTGATACAGCTACCGAAGCCCAAAGCAGTAACAATTACTTTGACGAGGCTCGCAAAAACCGCGAAACTTCACGTGAAAAAGCGCTCGATATCCTGAATCAGACCGCCGCAAACGAAAGCTTTGATGCAGATGCACGCAAGAAGGCGCAGGATGCAATCTTGGATATAGCAAGTGCAGTAGAGCATGAAGCTGCAATAGAAAATACAATAAAAGCCAAAGGTTACGAAATGGTTTCCGTTTACATAGACGGACAAAATGTCGAAATCCTTGTAAAAAAGGACGGTATAACTGACAGTGATGTTGCCAAACTTTCGGAAATTGCAACTTCACATTTAGGAATTTCCGCAGCAAACGTCAAAATAATACCGGTTAAATAACTGTTTTTAATATATTTTTGAAAATATATTGAAATTTTTCCTAAAAGTTGGTATAATAAAGAATATACAAACTTATAGGAGGCGTTTATTATGAGCGAAGAACAGAATGTAATCACCACTTCTACAGAAAGCGAAGATAAAATAGGTAACGTAAAAATATCAGTTGAGGTTATAGCAACAGTAGCAGGAATTGCAACAACCGAGATTAACGGTGTTGCTGGTATGAGTGGCTCTGTTGTCGGCGGTATAGCTGAAATTCTCGGCAAGAAGAACAAGGGCAAGGGCGTTAAGGTAGAGCTTGGCGAGGACTTCTGCAATATTGATGTATATATCATTGTTGACTATGGTGTATCTATCCCCGACATCGCATGGGAGGTTCAGGAAAACGTTAAAAACAGTGTTGAAAGTATGACAGGTATGAACGTTTCCAAAATCAACATTCATGTTGAAGGTGTGAATTTTGATAAAGAACAGGTTACCGAAGTTGACTTTAATGGCGAAGAAGAAATTACCGAAGAATAACAATTACAAAAATGCACCTCATATGAGGTGCATTTTTTTATTTCTCACTATGTTCACAGTTGCAGCCACCATTACACGAGCAACCATCCGGACATCCTATACATTTTTTGTCGCTTTTCTTTGCCCTATAAACATACCCTCCGGCAAGTGCTACTATAAGTATCAATACAGTAATTAGTATTAAATCTGTCATTTCAATCACACCTTCTGTTTTGTTTTTGTGCCATTTAGTGCATATTCGGCGTTCAGCTTTTTATCCGCATTGATGCAAAGATATACAATTATTGCCGCCATAACTGCAACTGCAATAAGTCCCGGCAGGAATGCTGCGCCAAGAGCACCGGTCGTGATAAGAGTACCAATCTGATACACAAGATATCCTACCGTATATCCAACTGAGAGCTGAAGTCCTATTCCGCCCCAAAGCCATTTTGCACTCTTCATTTCCGAGTTCATAGCACCAATAGCTGCAAAGCAAGGCGGTGCAAAAAGATTGAACATAAGATATGCAAGTGCAGCTACCTTTGTAATAGCAAATGCCGTAGCAACCTCTGCTCCTGCCCCCTCCATCAGAACAAGCTCCTCTGTATCAATCAGGTTCTCAAGTCCGACAAAGCAAACAGCAAGTGTACCTACCACATTTTCCTTTGCAATGAAGCCTGTAATAGCAGCTGCAGCAAGCTGCCACGAAAGAACTCCTACAACAGGTACCAACAGATATGCGAATGGACCTGCAATTGATGCAAGAATTGATCTATCAGCACTTTCTGCCACAGCAAAGCTCCAGTCAAATGTCTGCATAATCTGTACTGCAGTATTACAGAGCAGGATAATTGTTGCCGCTTTTACAATATATGCCCAGCCACGGCTACACATCGAGCCCAATGCTCGCCAGAGACTCGGCAGCTTATATTCAGGAAGTTCAATAATGAAGAACGACTTTCTTGCCTTATAACCTGTAATTTTATTAACCAGCAATGCTCCGAAGAATATTATCACTATGCCTGCAAAATACATAAGAGGTCCTACCCACGATGCATCTGCAAAGAATGCGCCCGCAAAAAGTCCGATAACCGATAATTTAGCACCACACGGCATAAACGGTGCAAGCATAGCAGTGGCTCTGCGTTCTCTTTCATTACGAATGGTACGGCAAGCCATTACACCCGGTATTGCACAGCCTGTACCGATAACAAACGGAATAACAGACTTACCGGAAAGACCTACCTTCTTGAAAATCGGGTCAAGCACAACAGATGCTCTTGCCATATATCCACAGTCCTCAAGGAGAGCTATAAGGAAATACATTATCATTACAAGAGGAAGGAAGCCTATTACAGCAATCACACCGCCGATAACACCATCAATCAAAAGTGCGTAAAGAAGCGGATTTGCATCTGTAAGAAGTTCGCCAATCCAGCCCTGTACCACTTCTAACAAGCCAACAAGCCAATCAGCAATCCACACACCCGGTCCTGCCTGAGAAATCCAGAACACAGCATACATAACAACTGCAAATATCGGAATACCAAGCCATTTATTTGTAAGAACTGCATCAATTTTATCCTGAGAATTCTTCTCATTTGTATGTACCTTACGCTTTTCAACTTCCGAAACAATTTTATTAACAAAATCAAAACGCTTTCTGTCAGCCACTTCAACAGCTTCTTTATTTGAAAGGTCTATGCTTTTCTCGACATAAGGGGCATCCTGATGCTTGCCTTTTAACGCAACAGCAGTCTTTATAACCTCTGTCAAGCCTTCCGCAGAAGTAGAAACCGTTTCTACAACAGTACAACCAAGCTTTTCGGAAAGAGCAGCTACATCAATTTCTGTCTCCTTCTTCTCGTTTATATCAGCCTTGTTAAGTGCCACAACAACAGGTATACCAAGCTCTAACAACTGAGTTGTGAAGAACAAGCTTCTGCTAAGGTTAGTGGCATCGACAATATTTACAATAACATCAGGATTTTCATTTTTTACATATGAGCTTGTTATACTCTCCTCAGATGTAAACGGCGACATTGAATACGCACCCGGCAGGTCTACTGCCACAAGATTTTCCAAAGAGCCACAAAAGCTCTTTTTAATAGCGTGCTCTTTCTTTTCTACGGTAACACCCGCCCAATTTCCAACCTTCTCATTTCGTCCGGTTAAAGCATTGTACATAGTTGTTTTACCGCTGTTCGGATTGCCTGTTAAAGCAATTCTCATAATTTACCCCTCCTCGTTTTTAGTTAGCCGAAACTAACTGGTTCTCAAAAGAAATTGGCAGCAAACCATTCTTAAATTAAAATTGCCTCTGCCAATTGACTATCGATACTGTATCTTGCATCCTTAATCGAAACAACACAGCCACCCTTTTTGTGTGCTATAACCGTAATCGGTTCGCCACTGTAGCAGCCCAAAGAAAACAAAAATGCATCAAGTTCCTCATCGTCAGTTTCAATACGCTTGATTATGTATTCCTTACCTTCCAGTGCCTCAGTTAAATTCATAAGCATCCCCTGACTTGCTTTAATTTAATAATTAGTCCAAGCTAACATAAATTAGTTTTAACTAACTCTGTATATTCTACCACCGGAAAATTCATTTGTCAATAGGTTTTTCAGAAATTTTTTCAAATATATTCTGAGGTTAAAATATTGACAAATTTCCGCATAGGTATTAAGATATACGTGTCCGAAAGGAGTGTTAATGTGGAACAATATAATATTACAGGAATGAGCTGCGCAGCTTGCAGTGCAAGGGTTGAGAAAGCAGTAAATGCCGTTGATGGCGTTACTTCTTGTTCAGTAAATCTGCTTACAAACTCTATGACAGTTTCAGGCACAGCATCAGAAGCAGAAATTATAGCAGCTGTTACAAAGGCAGGTTACGGTGCGGCAAAAAAAGGCAGCAAGCGAGAAAATACCTCTGATGATGCTTTTGCTGACCGAGAAACACCTGCACTAAAAAGACGGCTTATTTCATCTCTAATTTTCCTTATAGTTCTTATGTATGTATCTATGGGGCATATGATGTGGAGATGGCCTCTTCCCTCTTTCTTTAACGGAAATCCAATTGGTGTTGGAATATTGCAGTTACTTTTAACTATCGCTGTTATGATTATAAATGGAAGATTTTTTACCAGCGGATTTAAGGCTCTTGTAAATCGTGCCCCCAATATGGATTCTCTGGTAGCCTTAGGCTCGGGAGCAGCTTTTGTGTACAGCACATATGCTCTCTTTATGATGACTTCAGCAAAACCACTCGGCGAAGTATCAGCTCTTGTCCTCTCTCTTCACAAATCTCATGAGGATATGCTTTTTGCATATATGCACGACAATTTCTATTTTGAATCTGCCGCAATGATACTGGCACTTATAACAGTCGGGAAAATGCTTGAGGCACACTCAAAGGGAAAAACCACAAACGCAATAAAAAGTCTGATGAATCTTGCACCTAAAACAGCAATAGTAATTAAAGAAGGCAAAGAGATTGAAATTCCTGCATCTGATGTCAAGAAGGGTGATGTATTTATAGTAAAGTCCGGAATGGCTATACCTGCTGATGGAGTTATTATAGACGGTTTTTGTGCAGTTGACGAATCAGCATTAACGGGCGAAAGTATTCCTGTCGACAAAACAACAGGCGACAACGTATCTGCTGCAACGATAACTCAGTCTGGATTTGTTAAATGCGAAGCTACGAAGGTCGGAGAAGATACCGCCCTTTCCGAAATTATACGAATGGTAAGCGATGCTGCCGCTACAAAAGCACCTATCGCAAAAATCGCAGACAAAGTATCCGGTATTTTTGTTCCTGTTGTTATTGGAATAGCCGTAGTTACTGCGATTGTATGGCTCATTTTAGGCGAAACTACTTCGTTTGCACTCGCAAGAGCTATTTCGGTACTTGTAATAAGCTGTCCGTGTGCGTTAGGCTTAGCGACTCCGGTTGCCATAATGGTAGGAAATGGTGTCGGTGCAAAAAATGGCATACTGTTTAAGAACGCAACTTCGCTTGAGCAAGCAGGAAAGACCGAAATTGTAGCACTTGATAAAACAGGTACTATAACAAACGGAGAGCCGGTTGTTACCGACATTATCCCCACGAATGACTTTACAGAAAATGAGCTGATTCAGCTTGCATATTCGCTCGAGGCAAAAAGTGAGCATCCTCTTGCAAAAGCCATAGTAAAGAAAGCTTCTGACGATGGCATAGCTTTGCTTGAGACTACCGAATTTCAATCTGTTGCAGGAAACGGATTATCTGCTGTTATTAACGGCAAAATAATTTCAGGCGGAAACAGCAGATTTATTACCGAAAAATGCAATATTTCCACGGAAATAAAATCTGTTGCCGCAACACTTGCCAAAAGCGGTAAAACACCACTTTATTTCAGTGTAGACGGCAGTCTTGCAGGAATAATCGCCGTGGCAGACTCGATAAAAGAGGATAGTGCGAATGCTATAAAACAGCTACAAAATATGGGAATAAAGGTTGTTATGCTAACAGGCGATAACGAGCTTACAGCAAAAGCTGTTCAGGCAGAAACTGGCGTCGACGAAATTTATGCAGGCATTCTTCCCTCCGGCAAAGAAAAAATCATAAGAGAGCTAAAATCACACGGAAATGTTGCAATGGTAGGAGACGGAATTAACGATGCACCCGCACTCACAAGTGCTGATACAGGTATTGCAATCGGCAGAGGAACAGATGTTGCAATTGATGCTGCGGATATTGTACTGATGCGAAGCAGTCTTTCCGATGTTCCTGCCGCATTAAGACTAAGCAGAACGACACTTAAGAACATTCACGAAAATCTGTTCTGGGCATTTATATACAATACTATTGGTATTCCGTTGGCTGCCGGAGTATTTATTCCTTTATTCGGTTGGGAACTAAATCCAATGTTTGGTGCTGCGGCAATGAGTCTTTCAAGCTTTTGTGTAGTATCAAATGCGTTAAGACTTAATTTGTTTAATATATACAATTCAAATAAAGAT
This sequence comes from Eubacteriales bacterium, assembly GCA_018384175.1. Taxonomy (GTDB): domain Bacteria; phylum Bacillota; class Clostridia; order UBA1381; family UBA1381; genus HGM11525. The sequence goes on along the minus strand of JAHAZB010000080.1, from coordinate 14,374 downwards.
AAAAAAGCAAAAAACAAGGAGAGAAAAACTATGGAAAAGACAATGAAAATCGAAGGTATGATGTGCGGACATTGTTCTGGCAGAGTAAAGTCAGTATTAGAGGCGATTGACGGTGTTACAGAAGCAATTGTAAGCCACGAGGAAAACTGTGCTACCATAAAGCTTTCAAAAGAAGTATCTGACGATATTCTAAAAAAGGCTGTTGAGGACCAGGGCTATAAGGTAATCGGATAATCTTGTTTTGACAAATTCAACATAATATGATATAATACCTCAAAAGATTTATTTTGAGGTATTTTTATATGATAATAAAAGAATCGGCAGAAAACTATTTAGAGTCAATACTCGTATTGAAGAATAAAAAAGGTTATGTCAGAAGCATTGATATTGCAAACGAGCTTAGTGTAACCAAGCCGAGCGTTTCTGTTGCTATGAAGCATTTTCGTGAAGAAGGGTATATCGTAATAGGTGATGATGGCGGAATTACCCTTACAGAAAAGGGACTTGAAATTGCAGAAAGTGTATATGACCGCCATCGTACAATAGCTGCAGCACTTATGGCAATCGGTGTTGATGAAGCTACTGCATATGATGACAGCTGCAAAATCGAACACGATATCAGCGACCAGACATTTCAGAAGCTTAAGGAATTTATAAATAAAAACGGATATAATTATTAAAAAACTGTCTCATTACTGAGACAGTTTTTATTCGTTATTCAATTATTCCGAATACACTCTTACCCTATACTCTACACCGACTTCTTCAGCGATTTTTCTGCAAGCCTCAATATCCTCCTTGCTTATCGTGTCAACTACACTTAAAACGACTTTCGGCACATATCTTTTTGCTTTCTTTGCAAAGTCCAGCATTTCATAAAAGCCTTCCTCGCCATAATCACAAACACAAATTTCATTATATTCCTTTGCATTCTTTGCATTAAGACTTATTGAAATCACATCTACTATACCTTCAAGTTCGGGAGTAATATCCTTACCTGCCGCACGGTTTGCGTGTCCATTAGTGTTAATTCTTATTTTTGCCGCGGTGTTCTCTCGTATAAACTTTGCCACCTCAACAATTGCATCATATCTTAGCATCGGCTCACCGTAGCCGCAAAATACTATCTCGTTATACGTCTTAAACTCAGCTTTGATAAGCGCTGCCTTGATTTCTTCAACAGTAGGCTCTCTTTCAAGCCACAAATCTATTCCGTCAACCCCAGACGGAGTAAATCTTATACAGAACTTACACTTATTTGTACAACGGTTTGTAAGATTGATATACAAATGTCCCTCAAAGGGATATGCTATATTCATTCCTGCCATTATCTTTTTCTCCTATATATTAAACAATTTTTTTGCATTTTCAAACGTTATTCTTTCCACCTCAGCAGCATCAATGCCTTTTATCTCGGCAAGCTTCTCTGCCACATATTTTACCAAAGTAGAGTCGTTTCTCTTGCCCCGCTCCGGTACAGGTGCTAAGTATGGCGAATCTGTTTCAATCAAAATTCTGTCAATCGGCACATATTCTGCCGCCTCAACAGCTCGTCTTGCATTCTTAAATGTAAGCGTTCCGCCAAACGCAATATAAAATCCCATATCAAGAATATCTCTTGCCATATCACAACTACCCGAAAAGCAGTGTAATACTCCGCCAACATCCTTTGCGCTACTGCTTCGCATTATGTCAACCGTATCCTGATGGGCATCTCTGTCATGGACTACAATAGGCATTTTCACCTCTTTTGCAAGCTCTATCTGCCTTGCAAACCATTTTTTCTGAACATCACGCGGAACATCGTCATAGTAATAATCAAGACCAATTTCTCCTATCGCTTTGATTTTCTCGTGTTCGCTCTCTTTTTTGAGCCTTTCCATATCGGCTTCTGTAAGTCCTTCACAATCGGACGGATGAACACCAACAGAGCCGTACATAAAATCGTAGCGATTACACATTTCTATAATTCTGTCTATATCACTCATTGCTGCACAAGCATTCATTATAAGCCCGACATTATTCTGTGGCATTTTATCAAGCACATCAAATCTGTCTGCGTCAAATCTTGCGTCATCATAATGTGCGTGCGAATCAAAAAGCACTTTTTACTCCTCCTTTAGTAGATAAACAAACTTCTGATGTCATAAAACAGTTCTCCGCTAATAAACCTCGATACTGCCAATGCAAATCCCGATATTACAAACAGAAAAAGTATTATTACCAACGCCGCCGAAAATCCCGTGGGCGAAGCCTCTGCCTGAATCAACTCTCTACGGCACTTAAAGCATCCGCTACACTTCTTAAAATAGTACCATACAAGAAACGGAAATGCGACAGTTCCAAGAATCACTATAACAGTTTCAGCAAATACTCCGAATTGCTCAAATGTTATAGAAAGCAGAGCAAAAAGATTACTTGCAGAATGTGCAACCATCGCCGCAAATATTGAATCGGTTGTAATTCTTATCATACCGAGCAAAATACCTATAAAAAAGAGTGGTATAAGCGATTGCATATCAAAGTGCAGAACTGCAAAGCCAAAAGATGAGTAAATAAGCATTTTTGCAACTCCATACCGTTTGAACAAATCCATCAGGATACCTCTGCAAAGTATCTCCTCAAATATTGGCGCAAGCACACACATAAGCAGAATGTTCTGCCACAAATTCTCCACACCGTTCGCAAAATCATATTCTCTGCCACCAAGCAGAATAGTAAGTATCGTTTGTATTGGAAGTGTCGCATAGTTTACAAAGAACTGCCCCGCTACAAGAAGCAGAATAATAAACGGCAAAACTTTAGGCGAAAAACCTTTTATACCAATTCTATCAATAATACTCCCACTACAATCTTCTGCATTTACAAAACAAAATCCAACCAAAAGAGGTATAATCAGGGTAATTTCATTAAACATCATATAAGCAAACTGCTTGTCTTCAGAATACGCAAACGAGAACGGCAATGCAGTTGCCAACATTACCCCAAGAGTAATCAGCATCAGCCACCAGCCATGCTGAAAACCTCGTCCTTTATTCATAAAAATCTCCATTCTGCCGCTAAAGCGTCAGCACAAATAGAAATGAAAGTGCAGACCTGCGGCTATTTTTTTTGGTATACTGTAATTGAGGAAAAATATACTACAAAGCACGACGAGGTGAGTTGTAGAGGACCTTTCCGAAAACAGTATAAAAATCAGTGTTAGAATCATCTTTCAAGCACAAATAAGTGGTGTCGTAGAACCCGTACGTTAAGAATTGTTTTAACGCCTGTTAATTGTGTGATGATTCAGTCAATGTTTTTCCTCTTATCACCTCTTTTTCGGTTATAATTATATCCATTGGTATATCTGTCATCTCTTTTACAAGACTGTCCGACTCCTGAACAGAAAATGCAATCCCGACCTTAACAGCGTCAGTTTTCGGTAAAAATCTGTCATAATAACCACCACCGTAGCCAAGTCGTGTTTTCCGTCTGTCAAATGCAACCATCGGAACTATGATTAAGTCCAGAAGCTGTGCAGATACACCTTCTCCAACAGGCTCTTTTATTCCATATGTTCCTGTTTTAAGCTCTGTCAAATCCTTAACTATGCACACATCCATCTCTTTCGTTTCGGTAACACATCTTGGAAGATAGAGATTTTTGCCGTCTGCGATAATTTTATTCATTAGATAAAATGTATCAACCTCACAGTTATAGGATGCATAACAAAGAATGTTTTTTGCATTTTTGTATTCGTCAAGAACAAGTATCTTTTCAGAAACTGCCAGACATTTTTCCATATCAAAGCTTTCTTTTCTTTTTCTTATAAACTGCTTTCTCTGTTCCTTTTTCAATACTGCATTACACTCCTTAGTTCGTCAGCCTTTTCCTGACTTAAAAGAAGTTCTACCATCTTAAAGCCGAAATCAGCCGCCGCACCTGCACCTTTTCCGGTAATGAACCGTCCATCATGAGCTACCTTTTCACCCGTAACATCTGCTCCGTAAAGATATTTTTCAAACCCCGGAAAACAGGTTGCCTTCTTGCCGTCCAAAAGTCCTTTTTTACCAATAATAGAGGGTGCCGCACAAATAGCCGAAATATATACACCCTTTGAATGTGCAGTATTTATAAGACCATGTGCATCATTTGATGCATCAAGCTTTTCGTGTCCCGGTCCGCCCGGAAGCATCAGAAGCTCCATATTATCAACATCAACCTCATCAATTGTAATATCCGCTTCAACCTTTATATTATGTGAGCCGCATACCATCTTATCATACACACCGACTGTCTTTACCTCAAGGCCTGCACGACGCATTATATCAACAGGCTCTAACGCCTCAATTTCCTCAAATCCGTCTACTAAAAGTACATATATCATAAGCGACTCCTTCCTATTTTACAATTCCAAGCTTTACCACTGCCTTCATCACACCCATAACGGTCTTTGCATCAGCAAGCTCATTATTCATAATCTTATCCAGCACTTCACGAACAGGAAGCTTATACACGTTCAAAAACTCATCATCGTCAAGATTTTGACTTGTCTTTGAAAGTCCGGTTGCAAGAAAGATACGGATTATCTCATTTGTGTAGCCCACCGACGGATAGCACTCACCAAGATATTCAAACTTTTCTGCGATATATCCTGTTTCCTCCTCAAGCTCACGTCTGCCGCAATCTTCTATATCTTCATTCTTGTCAAGCTTTCCTGCCGGAATTTCCAGAAGATTTCTCTCATACGGTTTCCTATACTGTTCTACCATAAGGATATTTCCCTCGTCATCAACAGCTACCACCGCAACTCCGCCCGGATGCTCAACAAGCTCTCTTTCTCCTATTTCACCATTCGGAAGCTCTACTTTATCTATTTTGAATTTTAGTATTCTTCCGTCATAAATCATTTCTGATTCTATTGTTCTTTCTGTAAAATCCATTGATTGTTATTCCTCTCAAAAATGCAATATCGCACAGCAGAGCAAATACCCCGCTGTGCGTATTAATTTATATTATTTCAGGCTGTCATAAACTGACGTTGCATTTATATCAACTATGCCTGAATTCTCAAGTACTGTCTCTGCCTTCTGGGCATCATCTGCCTTAAACACCATCAAAGCACCACTCTCGCCCTTACCGACAAACGCATAAAGGTATTCTATATTTACACCGTTATCCGAAAGAACATCAAGTATTCCGCCAAGACCACCCGGTGTATCACTCATTTCAACAGCAATAACATCTGTTTCCTTAACAGCTATACCGCTATCACCCAAAACCTTTTCAGCCTTTTTAGTATCTGTTACAATGAGTCTTAAAATACCGAACTCTGCTGTATCTGCAACATATGCAGAACGGATATTTATATTGTTATCACTCAGGATTTTTGTTATCTCGGAAATTCCTCCGACACCATTTTCCACAAATACGGAAATCTGCTTTATAATCATTTTAATCCTCCTTCAATCACTACAATTCAATCACAAGCTTTACGCAGAAAACAATCGCGCAGATTGCTGCTTTGAGTAGCGCCGGCGTACAAATGGCACTACTTAAAGCTACAAATTGTTTTTCGTGTAGTCTTAGTGAAGCTTTCTGTTGTCGATTACTCTCTTAGCCTTACCCTCACTACGAACAATAGTCTTCGGGTTTACAAGGTGTACCTTTGCGCCTATTCCGAGAGTCGAGCGAAGCTGATTTACAATCTTATCTTCAATAGCCTTAACCGAGCGAACATCGTCGGAGAGCATCTTCTCGCTCATTTCGACATTAACATCAAGTGTATCGGTATTATTTACTCTGTCAACTATAATCTGATAATTCGGTGTAATTTCATCTCCGCTCACCTTAAGAAGAACCTCTTCAATCTGCGACGGGAATACGTTAACACCACGTATAATCAGCATATCGTCTGTTCTGCCTGCAGGCTTCAGCATACGTACAAAGGTTCTGCCACAAGCACACTGTTCATAGTTAAGAGTACACAAATCTCTTGTTCTGTATCTGATAAGAGGCATACCCTCTTTAGTGATTGTTGTGAACACAAGCTCACCGAATGCGCCCTCAGGAAGAACTTCGCCTGTATCAGGGTCTATAATTTCGGGGATAAACATATCCTCATTAACGTGCATACCATTCTGCTTATCGCACTCATATGATACACCCGGTCCCATAATCTCAGTAAGTCCGTAAACGTCGTGAGCAACAAGTCCAAGAGACTCCTGAATTGCCATTCTCATATCCTCTGTCCACGGCTCTGCACCAAATATACCGGCTTTGAGCTTTAACTGGTCTTTAAGTCCCATTTCGTTAATAGTTTCGCCCAGGTACATAGCATAAGACGGTGTACAGCAAAGATGTGTTGTGCCAAGCTCAATCATAAGTCTTATCTGACGTTCTGTATTTCCAGAAGATGTCGGTATAACAGTTGCTCCAATTCTTTCAGCACCGCCGTGTGCGCCAAGACCGCCTGTAAAAAGTCCGTAGCCGTATGATACCTGAACAACAGAGTTCTCATCGGCACCTGTTGCTGCCAGCTGACGTGCCATTGCATCCGCCCACATATCAAGGTCGTTTCTGGTGTAGCCTGCAACAATCTGTCTTCCTGTTGTACCACTTGATGCCTGAATTCTTACTATATCCTTCATCGGTGCTGCAAACAGCTCATACGGATAATAGTCTCTCAAATCCTGCTTTGTTGTAAATGGAAGCTTTGCTAAATCAGCAAGTGATTTAACATCATCAGGAGTCAATCCCTTTTCGTTCATTCTTTCACGGAAAACAGCTACATTATCATAGCAACGCTTTACAGTTGCCTGAAGTCTTTCAAGCTGAAGCTTTTTTAGCTGTTCTCTGTCCATACATTCCTTTTCCGGTTGGAAAATAGCCATTTTTACCACTCCTTATGTATTATATCCCAAATCAAATGCCTTTAAGTTTACATCTAAAAACTTAGGTGGAACTGTTGTCTTTATTGTTTCTACCCACTTTTCATAGGGAATGTCGGTACTTTTTGCCATAACACCGATTAATACAACGTTTACAGCCTTAAAATTACCTGCCTCCTCTGCTAGAGAAAGTGCGTCAACCTCAATAAGCTCTGCTTCCTTCGAAATCTTTTCAAATATGTTCTCCGGATATTCTGCTACTCCTGTTATTACAGGCATTGGGTTAATTTTTTGGTTGTTTGCAATCATTTTTCCGCCTTTTTTTAGATACGGCAATGCTCTGTATGCTTCAAGCTGTTCAAATGCAAGAATAATATCTGCCTCACCCATATCAATAATCGGTGAATATACCTTCTCGCCGAACTTTACATAGGTTACAACGCTGCCGCCTCTCTGACTCATACCGTGAACCTCAGAAACCTTTACGTCATAGCCCTCATTTATTACTGTATTACCGAGAATACGGCTGGCAAGAAGTGTTCCCTGACCACCGACTCCGACTATCATTATACTCTTTGTCATAAAAATCTCCATTCCGCCGCCATACGTCGGCACAAATAGTAATTAATATATCTCTTATCCGTATGGCAAGGAATGACAAGAGATTTTTTGCCCATGTGCGTTTCTGAGCGGATGGGAAGAAAATTTCGCACGAGCTTTTCAATCCGCCGAAGGCGATAACGTGAAAGGAACTTTCACGTTATCAGTCCTCCTTTTCAATCGCACCAAACGGACATACATTTATACAAAGTCCGCAGCCGTTACATTGTGTTGTATCTATTCTGACTCCGCCATTTCCGTCTTCTGAAATAGCAGGACAGCCAAGTCGCATACATACCTTACATTTCTTACACTTATCGGTGATTTTACAATGTCCTGTATAATTAACTGTCTTAAGCAAAGCGCAAGGTCTTTGTGCGATGATAACCGACGGCTCATCTGCTTCAACCTCAGCTTTTACAACAGCTTCAAAATTCTGTAAATCAAACGGGTCCGCAACAACAACTCTTTCTACACCAATTGACTTACAAAGTGTAATGAGATTGACCTGCTTTGTTTCTTCCTTACGGATTGTGTAGCCTGTTGTCGGGTTATCCTGATGGCCTGTCATACCTGTAATTGAGTTATCAAGTATGATTACAGTATTTGCGCCTTTGTTGTACACAATATCCACAAGACCTGTAATACCCGAATGCATAAAGGTTGAATCGCCTATAACAGAAACAAGCTTCTTGTTAAACTCCGCACCTCTTGCTTTTGCCATACCGTGTGCCGCAGACACCGACGCACCCATACAAATTGTTGTATCAACACTCGCCAAAGGAGCTACTGCGCCAAGTGTATAACAGCCGATATCACCCGATACCACAAGACCAAGCTTTTTTAGTACATAGAATGTACCTCTATGAGGACATCCTGCACACATTACCGGAGGTCTTACCGGAATCTGTTCAGGAATTGCAGAACATTCAGGTGCACCCTCACCAAGCACAACCTTTTTAATCATTGTAGGTGTGTATTCGCCAAGGAGTGTAAACTCGCCCTTGCCGATAACCTCAACACCTGCTGACTTGCAAAAATTCTCTATAAACGGGTCAAGCTCTTCTATAACGTAAACCTTGTCGTGCTTTGCCGCAAAGTCCTTTATAAGCTTTTCAGGAAGCGGATAAACCATACCGAGCTTCAAATAATCAGCCTTATCACCAAGCGCCTCTCTTGCATACATATATGAAATACCGGCTGTGATAATACCTATCTTTGATCCGTTTTCCTCCACCTTGTTAAGCTCGGTAGTATTTGCGTATTCAGAAAGCTTTCTCTGTCTTTCTTCAACAACAACGTGCTGCTTTTTAGCATTACCGGGCATCATTACATACTTTCCGATATTTTTCTCGTATGGCAAAAGCTCTTTTTCCTCACGGTCTTTAAGCTCTACCATACTCTGTGAGTGAGAAATTCTTGTAGAAAGTCTTAAAAATACAGGTGTATCATATTCTTCACTAAGCTCAAACGCTTTTTTTGTGAACTCTTTACATTCCTCAGAGTCGGACGGTTCAAGCATCATTATCTTCGCAGCCTCAGCATAATGTCTTGAATCCTGCTCATTCTGCGATGAGTGCATACCAGGGTCATCTGCAACACAAAATACCAAACCGGCATTTGTGCCTATGTAGCTCATAGTAAATACAGGGTCAGCCATTACATTAAGACCAACATGCTTCATACAGGACATTGCTCTTGCACCGCCTATCGCAGCACCGATAGCAACCTCACCTGCCACCTTTTCATTAGGCGCCCATTCGCAGTAGATTTCCGGATAGTTTTTAGCTACCTCCTCAGTAATCTCGGTACTAGGTGTGCCGGGATAAGATGAAACTACTCGTACGCCTGCTTCATATGCTCCACGTGCAACCGCAGCATTACCAAGCAACAGCTTTTTCATATCTTATTTTTCTCCTTTTATATACAAATTTCGTTTCTTATTATTATATTACAAACTCGCATATTTGTCAACGAAAAAGCCCAAAACTGACTGCGTTTCGGGCTTTACTAAACTTAGTTTTTTATTTGTGTAGCGACAACGCTTTCACCGCAGTAAATTTTTCTGAGTTTTGGTTTTTCTATCTTGCCGGTAGGATTTCTGGGAACTTCGGCAAAGATAATCTTGTGAGGTCTTTTGTAACGTGGCAAATCACGGCAGAAGTCCTCAATATCCGCCTCACTGCACACAGCACCCTCTTTAAGCTGGATTATAGCAGCCGCAATTTCACCAAGTCTCTGGTCAGGAAGTCCTATTACAGCAACGTCATTGATTGCATCGTGCTTTCGTAAGAAATCCTCAATCTGTACCGGATACAGGTTTTCTCCACCTGATATAATAACGTCCTTCTTACGGTCAACAAGGTATATAAATCCATCGCTGTCCATCTGCGCCATATCTCCAGTATAAAGCCAGCCGTCCTTCAAAACCTCATCAGTCGCTTTTTTATCGTTGTAGTAGCATTTCATAACGCCGGGACCTTTTACTATAAGTTCACCGACATCTTCCTTTGCTACCTCATTACCATTTTCATCAACAATCTTTGCTTCCCATCCGTAGCCGGGAACACCGATCGCTCCAACCTTATGTATGTTCTCCACTCCAAGATGTACACAACCGGGGCCTATCGACTCTGACAAGCCATAGTTTGTGTCATATTCATGGTCAGGGAAATACTTCTTCCAACGTTTAATTAGACTGGGTGGAACAGGTTGAGCACCAATATGCATCAATCGCCACTGCGAAAGCTTATATTTATCAAGCTTTATATCACCACGCTCAATCGCATCTAAAATATCCTGCGCCCAGGGCACCAAAAGCCATACTATTGTACATTCTTCCTCCGAAACAGCTCTTAAAATCCATTCCGGTTTTACACCTTTCAAAAGCACTGCCTTACCACCAACCAAAAAGCTTCCGAACCAGTGCATTTTAGCTCCGGTATGATAAAGCGGTGGTATGCAGAGGAATGTATCCTCCTTTGTCTGCGAATGGTGGTTCTGCTCCACCTTACAAGCATGCATAAGACTCCTATGATTATGCAAAATCGCTTTCGGGAAGCCTGTTGTTCCGCTTGAGAAATATATCGCCGCATCATCCTCATCAACAAGCTTAATATCCGGAGTATCTGTCGAACAATAGGTTACAAGCTTATCATAGCTTTCAGCAAATGTAGGACAATCTTCTCCTACATAGAAAAGCTGGGACACACCATCTATTCTGTCGCATATTTCTTCTACTCTGCCTATAAACTCCGGTCCGAACACAAGTGTATTTGCCTCTGAAAGCTCCAAGCAATACTTAATCTCCGAAGATGTATAGCGGTAGTTCATCGGAACTGCAAGCGCACCTGTTTTAAGAGTACCGAAATAAATCGGAAGCCACTCAAGACAGTTCATCAGAAGAATTGCCACCTTATCCCCCTTCTTAATTCCGCGCGAAAGCAGGAAATTAGCAAAGCGATTCGCCTTCATATTAAATTCTTTCCATGTGATTTCGTTACGATAGGATTCACCGGCAGTTTCAATCAGAGAATATTCCTTCCAAGTAAGTCTCGGATTCTTAATCATACCGGGATTTATCTCTACCAGACTAACGTCATCGGCAAAGTCCCTTGCGTTTCTCTCGAGTATTTCCGTAATAGGCATTTTATCTATCCCTTTCAATTAGTTTTTTGTATAAGCAGTTTCAAAAACAGTTTCTAAATGTTCTTTACTGAATTTCGGAGTAAACAAGCTTACAACAGGTGTTACTATAAGCGAAACAGCCATTGCAGCACATCCCATTTCAGGTGCTTTCGATGCAGCCATCTTAAATGCAGCATAAACACTCTCTGCAGCACCCATATTCATACATGTGAGGATTACTGTTGTTACTGCAACTGTTAAAAATCCTGCTATCATACCTGCCCAAGCAGCAGCCTTTGTAACCTTCTTTGAGTAGATACCCCAAACATACGGTCCGATAAAGCAGCCGGAAACGATACCCCAGCTAAATGACATAATATTTACTATAATTGTGATATTTGTTGTTGCAAATACATACGAAAGTGCAACGAAAACCAAGCAAAGTACTCTTGTAATGAGCATCTGATTCTTCGGATTATAATTCTTCTTTACCTCAGGAATAAGGTCTACGCTTATAGCTGATGCCGACGAAAGAACTATCGACGAAAGTGTAGACATAGAAGCCGAGAGAAGAAGAATAAGAATTACCGCAAGGATAATTGTTGTTACTATGTTCGGGTCTCCGAGCGCAGTTAAAAGTGTCTGCGGAATTACCGAGTCAACACCACCCTCAGGCAACTGATTGTTAAGTACAAGTCTTGAAAGTGAGCCTACAAAGTATGCGCCACATCCGATAATAAGTGCAAATACAGTCGAAATAACCTTTGCCTGCTTAACTGCTTTTATGTCTTTGATTGCGTAATACTTGCTTACCATCTGCGGAAGTCCCCATGTACCAAAAGAGGTAAGGAGAATATTTACACAGAGGAACTTAAGACTTGAACCACCGTACCAGCTTGTAAGCTGTGCACCGGTGATACCGTCGCCATTATCGGGAATTGCCGCAAGATTTGACATAAGGTTGCCAAATCCACCAACCGCATCTGTATTTACAATTGCGATTACCATTGCAAACACTCCGACAATCATAATGGTTCCCTGTACAAAATCAGTGTAAGCCGTAGCAACGTAGCCGCCAAGAACAAGATAGAACGCAGTTAAAACAGCAATTATCAAAAGCCATACATTATTCGGCACTCCCGGGAATATAGCCGAGAACATCGAGCTTAATCCCTTATAAACCGCCGCACTGTACGGCACCAGGAATACGAAGATGATTACTGCAGCAAAAATTTTAATAGCTGTTGAGTTATATCTCTTTTCGAAGAACTCAGGCATTGTTTTAGCCGCAAGAGTCGTTGTCATAACCTTGGTACGTTTTGCCAGAAGCTGCCATGCAAGCAGGCATCCTAAAAGTGCATTTCCAATTCCAATCCATATACCGCCAAGACCGATGTTCCAGCCGTGCTGTCCGGCATAGCCTACGAATACGACCGCCGAAAAATAAGACGTACCATAAGCAAAAGCTGACACCCACGCACCGATATTGCGGCCACCTAAAAGAAAGCCGTCAATCGTCTGCGTTTTGCGCCAGCTATAAATTCCGATCCCAACCATTGCCGCAGCAAAGATAACCAAAGCAATAATTGTAACTATTTGTGTCTGTAACATTTCCATTTTTTCTACCATCCTTCCACAATACCTTTTTTACCAATGTTACTGCTGTTCTACAAAGTCTTCGCTACATCGCGAAAACAAACTACTCAATCATTGTACTACAACTTTGTCAAAAAATAAAGACTTTTTTTGTATTTTTTATTTTTTTGTATAAAAAGCCATATTTAGGCACATACTATTGTCCATTTTTACCTTTGTACAAAATACTTATATACCGCTTCATTTGCATCGCCTTCTGTATCATATACGATGTACACCATAAAATCATTACCTTCAATAATTCTGCTTCTGTCAATCCTCTCTGTTTCTACATCATTACCATCAAAGGCATTTTTCAGTTCCTCTTTTCTCTTTTGCAGTAGTTCAATTACATTTTGATCCAGAGAATCCTTGTCCTTTAACCAAATAACAGCAAATTCCTTTGATGTTCCGTCATTCATCTTGTAAACCCTTATATCCTTTACCCCAAGTGCTTCAATATCCGAATATGCACCCGGAAGTTCTGTAATAAGTTGTGCGCCTTCATAACCCGGCAGCAATAAAATATGCTTGCACATACCATCAACTCCCGGCCTCCTTACAAATTCTGTCGCAAATATAAAGCTCGAGCACAAAAACACCATAATCAATGCCCATATTACTCCCCTTTTTATCATTTCATATCATCCTTTCCTCTATTATGTTCAAACGCTCCTGCCTCTCCAGCAAGGGCTTTTATCGAATTTGCGTACTCGGTAGGCGACATATTGACATACTTCCTGAACTGTCGTGAGAAATAATGTATGCTGTCATACCCAAGAAGCTCCGCAATCTGTGTAAAATTGTAATTTGCCTCTCTTATATACTTTTTTGCTCGGTCTATTTTTCGTCTTGTAAAATACTCGCAAGCTCCGCAGCCCGCCTGCTCTCGAAACAACTGCTTTACACCCGTTTTGCTTATTCCCGCATATTTAGCAATATCTTCAAGCGACAGCTTCTCCCCTACACTTTCCTCCAGAAAACCGCATATATCGCTAAATAATCCACTGTCAAGATTACGTTTTAACGAATTTGATACCGGAACCTTTTCATCACGCAAAATGCTTATCATAAACTCTGTAAGATAAAGCTTTATCATCTGTTCTGCGCCAAATACCGCATCTGTTCTTCGGTTTAGTTTTCTTGTATACAGTTCACCCAAAGGTGAATCAAATGCTCTTAATGTTTCCTCAAGTATTTTCGACAACAGCAATCTTTGTGTACTTCCCGTACTAAACACTCTGTCTTCAATACCGTTAAGCACGGGCGATTTGCACTTAAAGCTGATAACAACCACCGACGGAGCGTTCATTCCATCCGCATTCATCGAATGCCATTCATCCGGCTTATGAAACACAACATCTCCTCTTTTAAGAAGCATTTCATCCGTGTCCGTTTTGACATTGATTTCGCCGCCGTCAGCATATACCATTTCCCAGAAGTCATGCCTCTCGCCCGGAAAATGATAATCCTTCGAAAGCTCATAATAGTGTACAGTTACAAGCTCTCGTATTATAATCTCATCTCTTAATACAGTCCCCTTATATCCCATACATTTCACCTCTCGTTTCTATTATAACACACCTGACTTATTTTGTAAATATTTAAGCCGATATTGCAAATAAAAATTTAATATGTTA
>JAHAZB010000077.1 GCA_018384175.1 Eubacteriales bacterium | reverse complement strand
TACCCATTTTGCAAAAAAAGTAAAAAAAGATATATATAATAATTTTCTGATTGTTCGTTCCATATGTAACAGAGGATTTGAGGAAACAAAACAGGAAGATCAAAGTCTTCCTGTTTTCTATTATCTTTCTTCAATAGGAACATACTTAACGTGCTTTGCCACATTCTTATACGCAGGACGGATAATCTTTCCTGCATTTACAAGCTCCTCTATGCGATGTGCACTCCAGCCTGCAATTCTTGCAATAGCAAAAATTGGTGTATAAAGCTCTAACGGGAGTCCTAACATATCATATACAAAACCTGAGTAGAAGTCCACATTGGCACTTGCAGCACGATTACGTTTGGAAAGGAGTGTCGGTGCAATTTTCTCCACCATTTCATACAGGTGGTATTCGTCCATTTTCCCTTTTTCCTCAGCAAGCGGCTTTGCAAAACTCTTGATAATTTTGGCTCTCGGGTCTGAGATAGAATAAACTGCGTGTCCGATACCGTAGATGAGTCCGCTGTTATCAAATGCCTTCTTGTCAATAATTTTCTGCAAATATGCCGTTACTTCTTCCTCGCTTGTCCAGTCCTTGACGTTTTCCTTAATATCATTAAACATCTCTACAACCTTTTTATTTGCACCGCCGTGCTTCGGACCCTTAAGCGAACCAAGAGATGCCGCTATTGCAGAATAAGTATCGGTACCTGATGAAGATACAACGTGGGTGGTAAATGTCGAGTTATTACCGCCGCCGTGCTCTGCATGGATTACAAGGCAAATATCGAGAATTTTAGCCTCAAGCTCTGTATACTTTCTGTTCGGACGTAGCATATACAAAATCGTCTCCGCAGTAGAAAGCTCTGATGGCGGTGTGTGTATATAAAGGCTATGACCTTTAAGGTAGTGGTTACAAACCTGATATCCGTAAACAGACAGCATCGGGAATACTGCAATAAGCTGCAAGCACTGTCTTAAAACATTTGGTATTGATGTGTCGTCAGCTTCCTTATCGTACGAATAGAGAGTCAAAACACTTCTTGCAAGTCCGTTCATCATATCTCCTGACGGAGCTTTCATAATTATATCACGTACAAAGCTGCCGGGCAGCGCTCTGTACTCGGATAACAGCTTTTGAAACTCTTCAAGCTGCTCTCTGTTCGGCTGGATGCCAAACAGCAATATATATACTGTTTCCTCAAAGCCAAAACGGTTATCAGACGTAAAGCCTTCAACAAGCTCCTCCAAATCAACACCGTGATAATAGAGCTTTCCTTCACAGGGAATCATTTCGCCGTCGTCGATGGTGTAGGATTTAACCTCACCAATCTCGGTAAGACCGGTAAGAACTCCTCGTCCGCTTCTGTATCTTAAGCCTCGGCGCACCTCATATTTGTCATAAAGCTCGGGGTCGATATAACCAACCTCTGAGCATACCTTTGCAAGTTTTTCTACAAGAGGCTTCATTTCGTTGAACTTCTTAAACTCGTGCAACGTATTCTCCTCCTTTCAATCTTTCGGATATTTTATATATAATAACACATTTTCCCTTAATTGACAAGTCCCGACAAGCCAAAATGCTGTCGGGACTTAACATATTTTTTATTTATTTTTACTAATTCAGCCTGCAAGGCATATTCTGTCGGATTTCATATTTCTCTATCAATCATCATATTATGCCATTTTTATCACTGTTATCCGACAATCTTTATATAAAGACTGTATAATTTCGATGACATTCTTTTTCAGCAATTGCGACACATAAGGTTTAGATGCAAACTTTCAAAGGCTCCCTTGAGGCCCCCTTGAGGCTCCCTTGTGTAAAGGGAGCTGTCAGCAAAGCTGACTGAGGGATTGATTCTTGCCGTAAAAAGTAAGGTCGCCTTATCCCTCCACCACCTTCGGTGGTCCCCCTCCCTTAATGCTACGCATCAAAGGAGGCAAGACGGGAGCTGTCAGCGTAGCTGACTGAGGGATTGTTTCACTACATTATCTATACACATACAAACTCCATCAAAGTTTTTCAAGATATCAAGATTTGATATTCTTATAACCTTTATCCCGTACTATTTTAACAGAACGCAACGAATTTGAAATTGTTGTGCCGGATAAATGCGTTGACATCATAAGCAAAGAACAGTACAAATATAGAGAAGATTTTGAAAGACCATTTAAGGATGAAGATTAAGAAAACTTTTACTTAAACACTTTACAGAATTAAAGAATTTTGATATAATATAAAAAACTTAATTATGGTTAGTCCGTTCCGGACAAAGTTCGGAATGCTCTAATATAAATTTATTTGATTTGGGAAAACCACTGATTATTCTTGGATTTACGGGAATTTTCGGTGGTTTTCTTTTTGTTTATTTCCTTCTTTTTTGTGTGTTCGATGTGTTTTTCGATGGCTACCACCATAATATAAAAGATTGTAAATTTTATAGATAAAGATAGCCATTAGTAAACTGTTTTGCATTCGTGAAACGGCTGAAAATGGCTTAAATACGGGATTTTTCGGTAGTTTATATGCTTAAAAATGAGTTCGTTCGATAATATTTTGAAAATGTGGTGAGTGGATGAATAAATTATATATTTCTACCAATTCCACCCCTTTCAAACTCTATACATATAACCAAAATC